>NZ_JBEYXP010000081.1:0-39957 GCF_040704615.1 Streptomyces sp. NPDC046862
CCACACGCCGCAACGACGTGCACAGAAAAGCCGATCACGGCCCCCGTCAACCATCAGCTGGGATCGAACTGTCAAGCATCACCCGGGATCGGACAAATTTTGTCCCGTAACCGCTGTTCAGAGCGATGCAACGTATTCGAGGGCGGGAGGTCGCTCAGTGGGCGGTGACGGCGATGTCCAGGAGCTGTTGGTGGAGTCCGGGGCGGGCGAACAGTGCGGCTCCGGTGTCGGTCCGGTGCTGGCCGGTGAGGTCGCTGAAGGTGCCGCCGGCTTCGTGGACGATGGGGATCAGCGCGGCGATGTCCCAGGGGCCGGCTCCAGAAGGAGGGAGGTGTCCAGCTGACCGGTCGCGACCAGGAGGGCGCCGTGGCAGGTGCCTGACCCGGTGGACGGTTTGCGGGGCGTTGGCGTAGTGGGATCCTCTGCAGTCCAATCGAGCAGCGGTCGGACCTGCTTGACGGCCCGGGCCAGCTTCGCGGCCACGGCGCGTTCCTGCTGGTTCAGTCTGGGCGGAGGCGGCCAGATACCGAGGGCTGCGTTCTGGGCACTTCCGCCCTGGGCGAGGGCCAACCGGTGCGCCGAAGCCTCTGAGTTGGAGGAGCATGGCCCTGTCCAGGAGCCCGAGTCGGGCCTGGCCCACCACCGGCGGCCCAGCGCAGGGGCGGAGGCCATGCCCAGGGTGATGCGTCCGTTGTCCTCGATGGCGATCAATGTGCCCCACTCAGGTTCGCCGGCGAGGAAGCTCGCGGTGCCGTCGATGGCGTCGATGATCCAGCGCCGCCTTCCGTGTCCTTCGGCGCCGAACTCCTCACCGATGAACGCGTCGTCGGGACGCTCCTGACGGATCAAGGAGCGAAGGACGTTTTCGATCTCCCGGTCGGCGGCAGTGACTGGGCTCCCATCGCTCTTGGTCCGGGATTCGACGGTCGCGGTCGAGAAGTAGCCACCGGAGATGGCATCCGCCCGGTCGGCCAGGCGATGAACCAGTTCCAGGTCTGCCAGGTCCGTCACGGGGCTGCCCTTCCCGCCGTGGTCCGCCGTTGAGGCTCCGGATGGAACGCGCAGACATGGTGAGATTGTCGAGGCCTGGCTGCTGTGATCACGGCGTCGGAGCCGTCCAGGATTTCCCCGTTCACCGGACTGAGCCCGCGTTGCTTTGCCAAGTTGCTGGCCGCACTACGCCGGGAGGGCGCCGACGGGGCCGGACGGGCCGACCGTGAAGCCTCCCTCTGGACGATCACGTCCTGCTGGTCACGGCCTACTGGCGTACGAACTTGACATTGCGCCGGCTTGCCCCTTGTTCGGTATCTCACGACAGCACGCCGTACTCGAAGTCAGGTACGAGTGGCAGTCGGACGCCGGCGGCGAGGGCGAGATCGGCGCCAACGATCGGCGTGTACGCAGTGCCGGGCGACGTCGAGCCGTCGAGGTCGCCGAGGTCGCCGAGGTCGCCGAGGTCGCCGAGGTCGCCGAGGATCACAGTCCCGGTCAGCCCCGGGGCCGTGACGGTCTGCCCGCCGCGGCCCTGGTCGCCGAGCACGCCGACTGGCACGCTCTCTTCCACATCGCCGTCGGCCTCGGCATCCTCGCCGTCCTGCTCGCCCTCCTCGCTGTACCGGAGTCCCCGATACACGCCGCGGGCGGGCGGCCTCGGCGATCACCTCTGCCAGCAGGCCCCCGCGTGTACTCGGTCCCACCGCTCATCCTGGTCGCCACTGCCTCGCAGCGCCGATCGACACCGCCAGCAACCACGCTTTGCAGCTTCGCACTTGAGACGTCAAGGTCTTGACCTGCGTCATGCGGAATGGTCGAATCCTGAGCACGGAAGCCGAGGTTCCCCCACACGGCGGGCTCAGCAGCCCCCGCCTCTCCCCCGGTGAGCCCGTGAGCCACGACGACGTCCCCCTTGAGGTAATAATGTCGCTCCGCGATGGCAACCCCTCCACCGCTCACGCAAGATCCGCAGCAGATCATGATCCGCTCACCGTCACCAGCCCTGATCCAACGCTGTACAACGACGACCTTGCCCCACTGCCGCACAAGAAGCGGAAATGGGGTGCGTTTGCGATCTTCAACGTCTGGTCGAGCGACATACATAGTCTCTTCGGCTACACCCTGGCCGCCACGTTGTTCACGACCTCCGGCCTGAACGGCTGGTGGGTGTTCGCCGGTATCATCCTCGCCGGGTTCATCGTGATGCTGTTGGTGAACCTGACGGGAAAGCCTAGCGTCAAGTACGGCATTCCCTACCCGGTCATGGCCCGGGCCGCCATGGGCGTACGCGGTGCGCAGTTCCCCGCGCTGGTGCGGGCCACCGTCGCCATCTTCTGGTACGGCGTGCAGACCTACTTCGCCTCCACGGCGATCGCACTGCTGATCACCGCGACCACCGGACACTCGGGCGGCGGAACCTTCCTCGGCATGAGCTCCGTCGGCTGGATTTCCTATCTCGTCGTGGCGGTGTTCCAGCTGGGACTGTTCCTGCGGGGCATCGACTGGATCACCCGCTACCTCAACTGGGCCGGCCCGCTGGTCTACATGGTCATGATCGCACTGGCGGTGATCATCTGGAATGAGGCGGGAAGCGGTCTGCTGACCGAGCTCGGCAACATCTTCGCAGGGTCCGGCGGTGACGGCAGCACGTCGGTCTCGGCGTTCGTGAGCGTGGTCGGCACGATGGTGGCCTACTTCGCCGCAGTGATCATCAATTACGGTGACTTCGCCCGGTTCGTCAAGACCGAGCGGCAGATGGCATGGGGGAACTTCATAGGACTGCCGGTCAGCCTCGCGCTCTTCTCGTACCTGGCCCTGGTCATAACCGCCGGAACGGGAGTGCTGTTCGGGAAGCCGTTGACCAACCCCTCCGACATCGTGGATCGGGTCGACAACACGTGGCTGACGGTCATCGCAGCGCTGACCTTCTTCACCGCCACGGTCGGGATCAACCTGGTTGCGAACTTCATCCCGCCCGCCTACGACCTGACCAACACGAGCCCCGACATCATCAGCGCCCGTGGCGGCGGCGTCATCACGGCGTTGGTCGCGTTCGTCGTCGGCGCGCTGTGGATACCCGTGATCAGCCACCTGGGACTCGCGAGGTTCGTGGAAACGCTGGGCGCGCTGCTTGCACCGCTCTACGGGATCATGGTGATCGACTACTACCTGATCCGAAAGCAGCGGCTCAACGTGCAGGACCTGTTCACGGACGAGCCGGGCGGCGCCTATTACTACAACAGGGGCTGGAACGTCAGGGCGCTCGCAGCGTTCGGGCTCGCCGCGATCTTCTCCGTCTCCACAGTATGGGATTCCGCGTTGCAGGACCTGACCGGGTTCGCATGGATCTTCGGGGCAGCCCTTGGCGCGGCACTGCACTACCTGTTCATGCGCCGAAGTGCCTCGGCGGGCGCACCGGTGCGCTGACGGACTAGGGACCGTTCCTGCCGATCGGTAGGAACGGCCCGATGAACATCTGGCAGAGCTCGCTGACCGGCAGTCGGCGGAACGTGTCCAGGCGGTCGCCGGCGTTGGCGCCCTGCTGGTCACAGGCATTGAAGTCGCGGCTCTCGTCGGAGAGTTGGGCCACCGTCGACTCGTTGGCCGTCACGGCACCGCTGTTGTAGGACGTGAGGAGCACAACGGCTCCTGTGCTCAGGTCGACCACCGGCGCCGGTTGCCCCGCGTGTCCCCGTCCCCCGGCGGCGACTACCGGGAGCGGCCCCCAGGTGCAGCCGCCGTCGGTGGAGCGCCGCAGCAGGACATCGACGTCCCCGGTGTCGCCGACCCCCGGGAAACGTGTTGTTCGGCGGCGGTTGGTCGTGGGATAGGCGATCCAGCGGCGACGCGCGTGAAGTTGCGGCCAGTGCCGTCAGGACGTGCTGGACGTGTGTTCTGGCCAGGCCGCGGTAGCGGGCGCGGCGCAGGCCGCAGCATGGCCGACTACGGCTTCGACATCACCTTTCCGCCGGCTGGGCAGACCTCGCCGCCGAGTGTGCCAGGAGCTCACCGCTGCTGGCGTGGTCGGCCCGACCGTGGAGCCGACCACTGCCCGGCACTACGCCGCCTACGGCCCGTGGTTACTTCGCCGTTACGGCAACGACGTCGTGTCCGCGGCTCCCGACACCATCCGCGCAGACCCAGACGAGCACCCCGAAGCAGCCGGGGCGCGAGTCTGACGTCCACGCCACCCGACCGACGACAGTCCAGCTTGCACACCAGCGGATCTGCCAACAACTCGCCACACCGACCTGTCTGAACGGCACGGCTAAGGGCTGTCCCGTCACGGCTGATCTTGATGTCATGATCTTGCCAAGCCTGGTCTGATCACGTCGTTGGAACCATCCTGGATAGCCATAGCCCTGTTCACCGGGCTTCACCCGCGGCAGTTCGGCAAGCTGGTCACTGCGATGCGGAGCGAAAGTACGGACCTGGTGCGCAAGGGCCGACCGTGGACCTGACTCTGAAAGACCGGATCCTGCTCATAGCGGCTTACTGGCGTACGAACTTGACGATGCGGCAGCTCGCCCGCTGTTCCAGGTGTCGAAGTCGGCCGCCAGCCGCATCATCGGCCACATCGGACCGTCGCTTGCGCTTCAGCCCCGTCAGCGGTTCCGTAAGGACGCCGTGCTGATCGTCGACGGCGCCCTAGGCCGTGTTTAGGTAGCGGGTGAGTCTTGGGCGGATAGTTCTTCGGCCAGTTCCATACAGCGCAGGCGGGCTGGGGAGAAGTCGTAGGGCATCTTGCCGGTGGCTTCGAGCACGCTCATGGAGTCAGCCTCCCGCCTGCCGGAGCTGAGGTCGGCCTCGTCCTCGCCGTCATCGGCGGTAGCAGGATGCAAGGTGTCCCAGGCGTCGAAGAGGGCATCGTCGTCCTTGCCCAGGCCGGACTCCTCGATGACGGCCTGCAGGGCGCTTTCGAAGGCGTGCCGCTCGACGGCCACTTGAGCCACCCGTGGATCATCGACGGCGACACTGTCATCGAGTGCCTCCTCGGCGTCATCGATGCGGTCGGAATCCTCCCGCAGAGTGGGATGCGTGGCCAGGACGACGAAGCGGGTGGCCTGGACGGCCGCGCCGAGCGGGCCGAAGATCCGCTCAGTGACCAGCAGACTGTCCAGGTCCGCCTGACGCAGGGAGCCCTCGGGCAGGCTCTTGAGGCGTTCGGTGACGAAGTCGGAGAGCAGGCCCATCCGGCTGCCTTCGATGCGCATCCGCTGCACGGCGGTCCGTTGCCGCCGCAGTTTCGCCTCCTGCTCGGCGAGGGTTTCCTCCAACCGCTCCAGGGTGCCTGCGATACCGTCTCCGCTGTTCGCACCGGCGGAAGCCGTGCCGGTGGTAAAGGCGTCACGGATGTCGTCCAGGGCGATCCCGGCGTCGGCCATCTTGCGGATCCACAGCAGGCGGATCATGTCCTCGTACCCGTAGCGGCGGCGGTCATCGCCGCCCCGCTCAGGCTCGGGGAGCAGGCCGATCTCGTGGTAATGGCGAATCGCCCGTGGCGTGCTGCCGGCGAAGGCCGCCGCGTCACCGATCTTGACCTGACGGGGTGGCATGAAAGACGAATGCATGAGCAGGGACCTTTCCTCAAGGCATCGGGACGTAAGTCCACCGGATCACATGCCGCTACGGAAGGTGCAACCCCCTACACACCGCGCCGCGCCAATGCCAGGAAATGCGCCCTTCCACCGTAATGACCGCGGGGCCGTCGTTTCCTGCTGGGGCATCTGCACGACGGCAGGCTGAGGGTTCACAGACACTGATGAATCGCCGCGACCTGAACCGTCGCCTCGAACCGAACCGCAAGTCTGTCGAACCGGGTCGCCACGGCCCGGTGCTGCTTGAGGCGGCTGATCCCGCATTCGACCGCGTGCCGGGCCTTGAACTCCTCGTGGTCGAAGAAGGGCGGACGGCCACCGCCACGTCCGCGGAGCCTGCGGTTGCGGACCTGATCGGCCGGCTCAGGAATCGTGCACCTGATGCCACGTCTGCGCAGGTAGGCGCGATTCGCGCGTGAAGAATACGCCTTATCGCCTCGCGCCC
The DNA here is from genome assembly GCF_040704615.1 of Streptomyces sp. NPDC046862. Taxonomy (NCBI): domain Bacteria; kingdom Bacillati; phylum Actinomycetota; class Actinomycetes; order Kitasatosporales; family Streptomycetaceae; genus Streptomyces; species Streptomyces sp. NPDC046862. Next base: position 6,037 of record NZ_JBEYXP010000081.1, read on the forward strand.
GCAGCGGGCGGCTTCTCGGCCGACCGACTCCAGGCCGGGGTACTCCGATCGCGTTCAGGACCGGCTCGAACTGTGGACTGTCACCGCGCTGCCCGGCGGTGATCAGCAGCGACAACGACTTCTGTCCCTGCTCACACGCCAGATGAATCTTCGTGGTGAACCCGCCTCGCGACCTGCCCAGTCCATGGTCTTCAGGTTCGGTGCTGACTCCGCCTGGCGCTTCCTTCTGCACAGTACCGCTTCGGCGGGCACCGGCAGCATGCTGGTGTGCCCGGCAGATGGTGGAGTCGACATTGACCTCCCAGAAGATCAGCCCGGCCGCATCAACTCTCGCCTGCAACAACGTCAGCAGCCGGGTCCACACACCCCGACGCTGCCATCTCCGGAACAGTCCATACACCGTTTGCCACGGTCCGTACTCGAACGGCGGGTCCCGCCACGGAACTCCGGTCCGAACCCGCCACCGCACACCGTCTGTCAGCCGCCAACAGCCGGGCCACCTGCGACTTATGCCGATCGCAGGCAGCAACGACTCCAGCACCGACCACTGCTCATCAGAAAGATCCCCTCGCCCCACATCTTGATCATCATCATGCAGGGCGTGCACAGGAAGCCGAACCTAAAACACGGCCTAGTGCCCACGCGGGATCAGACGGTTGCCGAGCAGTCGAAGAACTACCGGTACTCGACCAACCACCAGGTCGTCATCGACGCCGATACCCGGTTCGTCGTCGCCGTCGGCCGACCGGGCAAGGGCAACCGCAACGATTGCAAGGCGTGGGCACTTTCCGGTGTGAAGGCCGCCGTCGGCCGGGCCGCAGTCATCGCGGACGGCGGCGATCGGGGCACCGGCCTGTTCATCCCGCACCGCCGTGAACGCGGCCAGACCGAACTGCCAGCTTGGAAAGAGGAGCACAACACCTCCCACCGCAAGGTCCGGGCCCGCGTCGAGCACGTCTTCGCGCGGATTAAGGTATCGAAGATCCTTCGTGACTGCCGTCTGAAAGGCGACGGCGTTCATGCCGCCATGCTCGGCATCGCCCGGATGCACAACCTCGCCCTCACGGAGATACGAGGACCAGAAAGGCCCAGGGGAGACGGCTCCCTGCCTCCCCGACTCGGAGAATGCTCAGTCGATACAGAATTCGTTGCCCTCGATGTCCAGCATTGGGATGCACGACTCGTTTTCCTCATCGGCATACAGCGTTTGCACGTGGGTGGCGCCGAGCGCGACCAGTCGTGCGCACTCGGCTTCGAGCGTGGCGAGGCGCCCGTCCCCCACGAGCCCGGTGCCGACCCGGACGTCGAGATGCACCCGGTTCTTGACGATCTTGCCTTCGGGGACGCGCTGGAAGTACAGGCGCGGGCCCACACCTGAGGGATCACTGCAGGCGAACCATGAATCCTGCTTCTCAGTAGGCAGGGTGCGGTTGAAATCGTCCCAGGTGGTGAACCCCTCCGGTGGCGGCGGCGTGACGTACCCCAACACCTCGCACCAGAAGCGAGCGAGGCGCTCAGGTTCTGCGCAGTCAAAGGTGACTTGGAACTTCTTGATCGCTGACATCGGCGCACCGTACCGCGTACCAGGGGGACCTGCCGCTCATTTCCTCAGGCGGATCCGCCCGTCGCCCGTCGCGTCCTGGGCCGCCTTGGACACCAAGTGATCAAACCGGACAGTCCACGAGAACGACGCGACCGTGGCGGCGGAGCGCCCCAGTGGTCCCCAGGATCCAGTCCTGACCAACCGCCTTCATGCCAAGATCGGTTGTGGGACAGCCCTTACGTCGGCGATCGTGCACACCGCAAGAGCAGCAAGCTCCGCCGGACAGTGCCTAGTGGAGGATCTGGGTCGCAAGGCCGGCCGCGGTTCCTCGCGACCCGCACGAAGTCCTCCCGGAAGCGCCAGATGAACCGTCCGGGATTGGTGGGAAGCCTCCGAAGGTCGCGCACCGCTGTCGCGTCACGTGGGCCCTTGCAAGCTGCTCTGTGGGTGCAGGGCTTGGTCGGCGGTGCCGCGCGCGGGGCCGGTGAAATAGTTCGCGTCCTTGGGGCGAGAGGCGTCATGGCTGGTGGGCCGGGGAGCTGGTTCCAGGTGGGGTATGTACTTGGAGCAGTGGATGTAGGCCTCTTCCACGCTCATGTGGACCCACATCTCAGGGCTTCGCCCAGGTGCGACATCGGTGGGCAGACCAGGATGGAGGGAGCGCAGACCCGCGTCGGTGTAGAGCCGGGCCGTGCCGTTGACATGAAGTCCCACGTGGTGGTGCGTGAAATCCACGAAAAGCATGCCGAGGTGGGGATTCTCCGCCATGTTTCCGGCGCTTGCGAGCACACCGTTCCCGCGGAATTCGGGATACGCGAGCGTGTGGTCGTCGATCACGTGGACGAAACCCGGCGGCCCGGCGCGGAAGCTGGCATCACATTCCCCATGGGAGTCGGCGGTGGCCAGGAAGACCATTGCCTGACGACCGATGAAGTCCCGCATTTCGGGCGTGAGGCAGGGGCGTACCTGTTGATCGTAGAACCGGGCGGCGCGGTCGGCGGTGCCCAGTTGCTGCTGCAGTTGGTGTTCACCTGCTGATCCGAAGTGCGGCGGGGGGAAGGTCACGGGGTGTTCTCCTGGCAGTACGGGCAAGCGCTTGGCTCAGGGAATGGACAGGACGGGCGTTTCGAACGGGTCGTGATGGATGCGGTCGAGCGAGGTGCCGCCCCGTCTGAGCGTCCTGGTGGCGGCGACGACCATCGGGGCCGGGCCGCTGAGATAGGCGTCGTGCTGGTACCACGGCCCGTACTCGGCCAGAACCTCCGGCAGAGCCCCCCTGATCCCGGGGCTGTACTCCTGGGAGACCGCACCCCTGATGGTCAGCCAGTGGTGCCGCTGGGCCATCCGGAGCATGTCGTCGACCCCGTACAACTCGGCGCCGGTTCGGGCACCGAGGAACAGGTCGACCCGGTGGCGCTCGCCGCGACGGGCGACCTCTTCGACGAGCGCGCGGATCGGGGCGAGACCGGTGCCGCCGGCCACACACAGCAGGTCACTGTGGGTCGCGGCGTCCAGCACCATGTCGCCCAGCGGGGGCCCCAGTTGGATCATGTCGCCCACCGCGGCGCGGTGCACCAGCGCGCTGCTCACGGAGCCGCCGGCCACGGCGCGTACGTGAAACGTGAGGGAGCCGTCCTCACGGGGCGCGTTGGCGGGAGAGTAATAGCGCCATTGCTTCGGCCACCAGGGAGTCTCAACGCTTACGTACTGGCCGGCGGCGTATTCGTAAGGCATGTGGGGACGCACGGTGATTTCGACGATGCCGTGCCCCCGAGAGAGACGGTGTACGACCGTGGCGGGCCACACGGCGGGCCGCACCGCCTCGTCCTGCTCGGCAGCACTGATCATGAGATCGGCGACTGCGTCATACGCTTTGGTCCAGGCGGCGGCGAGGTCCACGGTCCACGCGGGGCCGGCGTAGCGGGCCAAGGAGGCGAGGAGGCAATCGCCCACGGCTGGGAAGTGCGCACGGAGCGTTCCGAACTTGCGGTGATCGCGTCCGAGGTGTCCGCAGAAGCGCGCCAGGCCCTCCGCGTCGTCGATCAGGTCCACGATGCGCAGCAGCGCGCGCAGCAGGCGGTCGCGCTGGGCGTCCATCGCCGGCGGGAACAGAGGACGGACCTCGGGGTACCGGGCGAAGAGGATCGCGTAGAAGTAAACCGTCATTTCCGTGGCGAACGGCTCGACCACCGCGACGGAGGCGCGTATGAGGTCCTGCTCGTGGGCCGACAGAGGAGCCTCGACGACGTCAGGCTCCCTGTCGTGTACCGCCGGGGTGGGCGCCGAGCGCTCCACAGGCGGGTGCGGGGATGCGCTGCTTGAGCGGTTGCTCCGGAACCTCAAGGGGCCAGAGCTCCCTCATCCGGTTTTCGAGGCTGTCCCCCGACGGCGGACCACCGGACGGCATCACCCATGAGGCCACGTCCCCGACGAGGGCTACGGGTGGGGTCTTCACGTCGTCTACGTCTCAGCAGAGCGACGTTCGGGGCGGCGACATCGGCGAGCATGAGTCCTCATCGGGGCGGCAGCGGAACCGGATCAACGGGTTCCGGACGCTACAGGACCGCATGGGCGACTTAAAGTAACTCTCGTCACATGATCTTGTTGAAGTGCTGACCGTTCGTCGGAGTGTGAGTACTCGGCCGTGGATTGTGGACGACTTGTGGGCGCTGCTTGAGTCGCTGCTACCGCTGCTGCTGCCCTGGTCGGAGCTGTCGCCCGGGGGCCGCCGCCGACGCCGGTGCCGGACCGGTTGTGTCGGCCGGGCATGCCGTACGTCCTGCCTTGGCAAAATCTGTCGCTGGAGCCGGGTCAGGCTCCAGATCCAGACCTACTGGCGCGGGCTGGAGCGGTTCCAGCAGGCCGGCGTCTCCGACGAACCGCACCGCATCCTGCTTGCCGAGCTCAATGCGGCCGGTCAACTCGACTGGCCCCGCATGAGTTCGGCAGGTGACGGAATAGTCATGCGGTATGACGATCACATGCGCCTGGCGAGGACCGAAAGGGCTGCCGGCCAGCGTAAGTTGATCGCTCCGCGCCCGGAGACGGGCTTGCCTCGGCCGAAGCCTCGATCGCCACCCCACGGCACGGCGTCCGCCGGCTGGTCGATCGGCGGCACCACCCTGACGGTGGACGCTCACTGCCGCCCGGCACGACCGGACGTTTCAGCGCGCCCGAGGGTTGGGTCTGGCACCACAGCAGACGGCCTGCTGGGTTCCGGCGATCACCGACTCATCCTCCGGTCCGGTTCGTAGGAGCACGAACTCCACGACGAGTGCGTGGAGTTGCCCGACTGCAGGGGTCATCTCCTACACCTGTTGCTGAAGAAGGACGGGACATCCCCTCAGTCGAGCTTCCGAATGTCGCGGGCGGTGAAGACGTAGACACCGGATCGGACGCTGTACACCGCCCGATCCCCTTCGATACGTTCGAACTTCGCCCCGTCGGGGACGGTCCGCGGCTTTCCGTCTCCGGTCGGTACCCGGATCTCCGCCGTGGTGTTGGGGGGCACCTCGACCCTGAGCCGGAAGACGCCGTGCTGTCGGGTCCATTCGGTGGACACCTCACCGTGTGGGGTCCGGTAGCTGCCCTCCACGTGCGTGAGGTCGCCGACCGGCCTCGGGTCGATCACGAGGTGGCGGTAGCCGACACCTCCCCGCGGCCGGCGTATGCCGGCGAGGCCGCTGTGGAACCACTCCTCGATCTGAAGGAGGATCATGTGGTTCTTGGAGGCGCCGATGTCCCAGGTCTCGGGGATGGTCGTCAGCCCGCCCGGGTTGGCCGCAGTGGGTTGCATGAAGTAGCCGTAGCTGGGGCGGGTGTCCTCCTGGAGCACGTCCCACAGGACGTCGTCACGGCCGCCTTCGTGCAGCGCCCTGACGATGGGTGCCAGGCCGATGGTCCCTCCGCCGAAGTGAGGTCCGCCGCCGAACGGCCGGTGGGCGTGGACGAGTTCGACCAACGCGTCGAGTACCTTCGTGCGCTCGCTGTCCGGGACGAGCCCCTCGTCGAGGGCCAGCGCCTGGGCGGCCTGGGTCGCTCCGGCGCCGCCTTGGTCGCCCTCTGCCGTATAGCGTCCGAGGGACCTGTTGTAGAAGGCGTCGTTGAAGGCGTTCTTGATGTTGGTGGCGAGACTGCGGTAGTCGGCGGCATCGGCCGTGCGCCCGAGCAGCTCGGCCATGCGGGCCATCCGGTCGGCGACCTGGTGGTAGCCCCAGGTCCCCGTGATCCGGCCCGAGGTCACCTCGCTGGAGATCCAGTCGGCCAGGGCGCCGTCCACGATGTGGGCGTCCGCGCCGGTGCCCGCCTTCCTGGTGCGGAGGTAGGTGAGGAAGGCCTGCATCTGGGGGTAGTAGCGGGCCATGGTCCGGGTTTCGCCGTACGTCTCGTACAGGAACCATGGTGTCAGGACGACGCCGTTGCCCCAGTTGATCTCGTCGCCGAAGCGGCCTGTGTAACCCCAGTCGTACACAGGCGCCTTGAGGGCCACGTTGCCGATGTTGTCACCCGTCTTCGACTGCCCTTCCGCCAGGTGCCGTTCCATCGTGCGCAGGAAGGCGTCGTAGCCGAAGGTGCGGTGCAGTGAGCCGAAGGGCTGAAGGTAGTCCGCGGGGTAGGCGAGCTTTTCACGGCCGGGACAGTCCGTGAAGGTCGACATGACGTTGCTCATGATCGAGTACCGGGACATGCGGTGGATGCGGTTGATCCGCTCGTTCGACGTCTGTATGGAGCCCGCGGCCGGCACATCCGCGTGGATCTGGAGGCCGGTGACGGTGTCCCGGGTGGGGGTGTATCCCTCGGGCAGGCCGGTGACCTGGACCCACTGCATGCCGAAGTAGTGGAACTGCGGGTGCCAGGTCTCGCCGCGGGCTGCGCCGTAGGTGGTGTAGGCGGCGAAGACGTCGGTTCCGCGGGAGGGGCCGCCGCCTCTGATGGAGGCCTGGTTGACGGTGCCGTCCTCGTTGAGCGACTCGGCGGGTTGCAGCTTCACGGTGGTTCCGGCGGGGGCCCGCCGGTCGACGTGGAGCCGGGGCCAGCCGGCGAAGTTCTGCCCGAAGTCGAAGACCCAGACGCCGGGCTGGGGTTGCTTGACGCTGACGGGTCGCAGGGTGTCGACGATCTTGAGCGGTTCGGCGTTCCGCCAGACCAGCTCGGTGGTCAGGTTGGGAGGCGGGGCCATGCCGGCGCTGGTCCACCCCATGGCTGTGCCGTCGCGGCGCTCGGCCGTAGCGCTCAGGTCCGCTCCCGGGGCCGTCCAGGCGGATTGCTCCCGCCGGGCGTCGTAGTCGGAGCCGGAGTACCAGTTGGCGGTGGTCGTGGGGCCGAGGGCCGTCTTCCACGAGCGGTCGGTGACGATGGTCTGCACGGTGCCGTCGGCCTTCGTCACCTCCAGGCGGGCGATGAGCCGCGGGGAGACGGCGGCGCCCGCGCTGGGGTCGGTGCCGGCGAGCGAGTTGCCCGAGCCGGACACGGCCGCCCCGTCGCCGTGACCCGAGGACAGTGCCGGAGTGAAGGAGATGCCGGTGCCGTCGGCGCCCGCGGTGCCCACGGCGGTGATGGTCCGCGATTCCAGCCGTTCTCCCCCGTCACCGGTGTCGATGTTGACGGTGCCGCCGACGTGGAAGTTGGCCACACTGCTCACCTTGACAGTGGTGGCACCCCGGTCCGCGGCGCCGACCAGGCTGCCCGTGCCCTTGAACTGGCTCTGCCACCAGCTGTACGGGGCGGTGCGACCGGTTGCGGCGTTGGTGACGGATCGTGTCACCAACGCCGTGCCGTGGCCCAGTTCCATACCGAGCGTGTTGTCGCCGGGCCGTACGAGGTGCGTGACGTCGTAGGCCCGGTACTCGACCGACAGCTGGTAGTTGGAGTTGCCCGGTGCGAGCACCTCGTCGGTGACCGGTTCGCCGTTGAGCCGGGCCACGTGGAGGCCGATGCCGGACACGTACAGACGTGCCCTGGTGACGTGTCCAGCGCGCCCGTCCACCCGGAAGGCCCGGGCGAAGACGGGCAGAGGCTGGTCGACGGCGCGTCCGGGGTACTCGATCCATCGAGCGGCACCCCAGTCGGAGCGCCGGAGAAGGCCCATCTCCCACGACGCGGGGCGGCTCCACGGCGTCGCACCAGCGTTGGATCCCCATGCTCGTACCTGCCACACCACGCGGTCTCGGGAGCGGAGTACGGGGCCCCTCCAGGCGATGTCGGTCTGGGCGGCGGAGCGAACCGTGCCGCTGTCCCACAGCAACCGGCCCGCTTCCAGGTCGCGCCTCGTGCGTGCCGCCCGAATTTGGTACGCGGTCTGAGTCCATGCGTCCTCGGCCCGAACGACCCTCCAGCTCAGGCGAGGTGAGGGGTCGTCGACACCGATCGGATCGTCCTCGCGGGCATCGACGGCGAGGCCCACGATCTGAGTGGCCCTTCCACTGCCCTGCTGCTGGGCATACGCACCCTGCGCGGGGAAACCGGGGGCCACGGGCAGCGCCATGCCCCCAGCAGAGGCGGCCATCGTACCGACCACACGTCTGCGGCTCGGGGAACCGTTCAGCTCTTCTGGCATGCGAGATCTCCCGACTCAACGCATTGAAACGTTTCAAACAGTCGCCGAACGAAGGTTCGGATTCGGGGCATGACGGGCCTTTTCTCCAGCGGGTCGCGAGCACCCGCAGGCTCGCTCCACATGGGTCTGCGGCGCCGAGCCTGCGATGGGTAACGTTACCCACGATGTGCGGCAGACCTTAGAGTTACCGCCGTGTGACGTCAAGAACCCGTCACCAGGCCCCTTTCGGCCTCGCCGAGCGGTCGACCGATGCGCCGGCACAGGCCGGACTACGATGTCCGCACAGGTCGGTGCGGGTGCGAGCAGAGCCGGGAGGACCGCTGAACAAGGTCACGATTCGGGACGTCGCCGAGTCCGCGCGGGTGTCCCAGTCCTCTGTGTCGAACTACTTCCACAAGCCCCACAAGCTCTCGGAAGCCACCAGGGAGCGGATTCGGCAGGCGGTGGAGACGCTCGGGTTCGTGCCCAACGACGCGGCACGCATGCTGCGCACCGGAGCGAGCCCGGTCATCGGCTATGTGGCGTTCGAACTCGCGAGCGCCACCACCCCGGAGATCGCGACCGCCATCGAGCAGCGGGTGTCCGCCGAGGGCATGTATCTGTTGATGGCCAACGACACGGGATCACGGCAGCGCGAGCGGGAGTATCTCCAGCTCTTCGAGCAGCAGCGGGTCGCGGGGATCATCATCTCGCCCGTCGGCGACGTGGAGAACGAGCTGGCGCGCCTGCGCCGACGTGGTATCGCCAGCGTGCTGAGTGCTCGTCACGCCCGGTCCGCCTCTCAGGCGTCCGTGTCGATCGATCACGTCGCCGGTGCCCGTCTCGCCGTGCGCCATCTCGTCGAGCTCGGCCGCCGGAGGATCGGTTTCGTCGCCTCCTCGCTGGACCTCCAGCAGATCGCCGACCGGCAGCGGGGGGCGCTGTCCGTGATCGAGCAGGCACCGGATGTCTCCCTGGAGCTCATCTCCGTCCCCGAGCGATCGGTGGAGGCCGGGATCGCCTGCGCCGACCGTCTCGCGCTCCGCGCTCCCAGCGACCGGCCCGATGCGCTCTTCTGCGCCAACGATCTGCTCGCCATCGGCATCATCCAGTCCTTCGTGGCGAGCGGGCACGTCCGCGTGCCGGAGGACATCGCGGTGATGGGTTACGACGACATCGAGTTCGCCCAGTCGACCGTCGTCCCCCTGAGCACCGTACGCACGCCGCACGCGCAGTTGGGAGCAGCCGCGGCGAAGCTGCTGTTCGACGAGATCACCGCACTCCGCGCCACCGAAGGCGTAGAGGTCAGGGAGGCGGCTCCTCAGATCGAGTTCACCCCCGAGCTCGTCGTGCGCCGCTCCACCACCGGGGCCTGACACCACCGGCCTCCCGAGTCGGACCGTCCACTTCGCGCGATTGAATCGATTTACCATTTTACTTGCGATCCCCTTGACGACTCCAAGGGCCTACGTGCTCCCATAGCCGCGTCGCTGGTAAATCGTATTACCACCCCTGCCCGGCTAGGGTCGCGGGTGAAGAACGGAGAACCTCATGGCGGAGCTGACGAGAACGTCGCCGCTGCTCGACCGCAGGCACTGGATGCTGGCCGTGGCCGCGGGCATGGCGTCTTTCCTGGACTCGGGGGCCATCATCTCGGTCGGTCTGGGGCTGGCTCTCTGGAAGGAGAGCTTCGGCCTGAGCGTCTGGACCGTCGGGGTGCTGGGCTCGGCGCTGACCTTGTTCATCGCCGTCGGAGCACTGACCGGCGGACGACTCGCCGACCTCGTCGGCCGAGGACGGGTCTTCTCCCTGACCATCCTCCTGTACGCCGCGGCCGCGCTGGCCGTCGCGTGCGCACCCAACGCCGCAGTGCTGGTCGCCGGGGTCATCGTGATCGGGGTGGCGGCCGGGGCCGATCTTCCGACCTCGATCGCCGTGCTGTCCGAAAGGGCACCCGCCGGCACGGAGGGGCGGCTGGTCGCCTTCACCCACGTGATGTGGACCGCCGGTGTGGTCGTCACCACGCTGCTGGGCTTCGCCGTGTCCGGACTGGGCACGTTCGGTATCCGCCTGATCTTCGTGATCCTGTCCGCCCTCGCTGTCGGGACCTTCGCGTTCCGCGCCTTCTACCCGGCGTTTCGGGAACTGGAGGCCGAAGCAGAGAACCGGCACACCGAGAAGGGCGTCGACCCCTCCGCGGCACTGCCTCTACGCACGTTGTTCCGCGAGCGGCGCTTCGCCGTCATGATCACCACGACCGCGCTGTTCTATCTGTTCTTCACCCTTGTCGCGAACACCTTCGGCTCGTTCAAGACCTACTTCCTCGTCACCGTCGGGGGCACCTCCCAGACCACGGCGACCGCTCTGTCCTTCTGCACCACCCTCATCGGTCTGGCAGGCACGATCGTCTTCACCCGGATCGCCGACACGAAATGGCGCAGCCGCTTCTTCGCCGCCGGAGTAGCGGTGTTCACCACGTGCCAGATACTGATCGCCGTCACGGGTGGCAGCGTCCTGCCCGTGATGATCGCCGCGCTCGTCCTGTACAACATCGCGTTCCCGTTCGTCGGCGAAGCGCTGTACAAGATCTGGACCCAGGAGTCGTTCCCGGTCAACGCACGCGCGACCGTCCAGGGCGCCACGATGGCCGTGGCACGCTTCGCCGCCGCCGCCTTCGCCCTGGTCACTCCGGCGCTCATCGACTGGAGCCCGTCGGGGCTCTTCTCCTTGCTCACCCTCTTCGCGCTCGTCTCGGGGGCCATCGGCATGCTGATCATCCGTCGCTCACGCGTCCCACGGTCGGCTTCCGCGGCCCCGGGTGTCCCGTCCGCCACCGCCACGGGATCTGCGCGATGACCGCCGACGACCAGACCCCGCACGTCCAGGACGTACGCGTCGGATGGACCGACGAACCCTTCGTCCCGGACTGCCGTCCCCCGCTGACCTGGAAGACCACGACCGAACTGCCGTCGTGGACACAACAGGCAGCCGACATCTCGATCACCCGCGACGGCGTGACATCCGCGGCCACCGTCCACGGACCGGACTCCGTCCTCGTGGACTGGCCTTTCGAGCCCCTGCGTCCTGGCGAGAGCGCCCTTGTCCGTGTACGAGTGCACGGCACCGGCAACTCGACGTCCCCCTGGAGCACCGGCACCCAGGTCACGGCCGGGTTCCTCGCCACGGACACCTGGCAGGCCCGCTTCGTCGGCTCGGGTACCGAGGAGCCCCACCTGCTGCGGGGCACGTTCGACGTGCGCGGCCCGGTGCGCCGCGCGCTGCTCCACTCCACCGCGTTCGGCGCTTACGACATCCAGGTCAACGGCGCCCCGGTCGACGACGCGGAACTCAAGCCCGGCTGGACGAGCTATCAGTGGCGCCTGCACCTCGATGTCGCGGACGTCACCGAGCATCTCCGCCCTGGCCCGAACGCTCTGGGGATCACCCTCACCGGCGGCTGGTACACCGAGCGGTACGGATTCAGGGACGCCTCGCGCCGCTTCTACGAAGGCTCCCCCGCCGCGGCCGCCCAGCTCACCCTGGAATACGAGGACGGCTCCGTGGACACCGTCGTCACCGACGAGGACTGGCGCTGGTCCCGGGGACCAGTGGTGTCCGCAAGCCTCTACCAGGGCGAGACCTACGACGCCCGGTTGGAGATCCCCGACTGGTCGGCACCGTCGTTCGACGTGTCCGCCTGGGCACCGGTGAAACTGATCGCGGTCCCGGACGCCACACCGACCATGCGCCTCCTGCCGCCGGTCCGAGTCATCGAACACCTCCCGGTCCAGCAGATGCTGACCACGCCGAGCGGCAAGACAATCCTCGACTTCGGGCAGAACCTGGTCGGCCGCCTCCGCATCCGGCTCCGGGGCGAGCGAGGGCACACCGTGACGCTGCGCCACGCGGAAGTACTGGAGCACGGAGAACTCGGCACCCGCCCCCTGCGCAACGCCGCCGCGACCGACCAGTACGTGCTCAGCGGGGCGGGGGAAGAGGTGTGGGAACCCAAGTGGACCTTTCACGGCTTCCGTTATGTCCAGGTGGACGACTGGCCGGGGCCCTTGGCCCTCGATGACGTCTCGGCCGCCGTCCTGCACACCGACATGCCGAGAAGGGGCGGATTCACCACCAGCCACGCGCTCCTCCAGCGCTTCCACGACAACGTGGTCTGGGGTATGCGCGGCAACTTCCTCTCGATTCCCACCGATTGCCCTCAGCGCGACGAGCGCCTCGGCTGGACGGGAGACATCCAGGTCTTCGCCCCGGCCGCGGCGTTCCTGTACGACTGCGACGCCTTCCTGCGGTCCTGGCTGGAGGACGTCGTACAGGAGCAGCGGGCCGCGGACGGCGTGGTGCCGATGGTCGTCCCGGCCGTGATTCCCCAGGTGCCGGGACTGTTCCAGCCGGTCGCGGCCTGGGGAGACGCGATCACGGTGGTGCCCACCGTCCTGTGGGAGCGATTCGGCGACCGGGATGTCCTTCAGCGCTGCTACGAGGCCATGGCCGCGTGGGTCGAGGTCGTGCGATCCCGGACGGGGTCCCTGCTGTGGGAGGAAGGGCTTCAGTTCGGTGACTGGCTGGACCCGGACGCGCCGCCGGAACGCCCGGGCGACGCCAAGACCGACGCCGGCGTCGTGGCCACCGCCTACTTCTTCCGCTCGGCGGACCTGACGGCCAGAGCGGCCGCCCTGCTCGGCCGGGACGCCGACGCCCGCCGTTACGCGGACCTCGCCGCACGCATCGCCGACGCCTTCCGCAGTGCGTACGTCACACCGCGCGGACGCATGATGTCCGACGCGCCGACCGCCTATGCCCTGACGATCGTCTTCGGCCTCGCCCAACCAGGTCAACGCCAGGAACTGGGCGATCGCCTCAGGGATCTCGTCCGCGCGGCCGGCTACCGCATCACGACCGGCTTCGTCGGCACCCCCATCATCTGCGAGGCACTGGCCTCCACCGGCCACACCGACGCGGCTTCACGGCTGTTGCTCCAGACCGAATGCCCCTCCTGGCTCTACCCGGTGACCATGGGTGCCACCACGGTGTGGGAGCGCTGGGACTCGATGCTCGACGACGGCTCGATCAACCCCGGCCAGATGACGTCGTTCAACCACTACGCCCTGGGCGCCGTGGCCGACTGGCTCCACCGGCGCGTCGCCGGTCTCGGGCCGCTGGAACCCGGATACCGCGTCATCCACATCGCCCCCACCGTGCTCAACGACCTCGACGACGCCTCGGCATGGCACGAGACGCCGTACGGACAAGCCTGTGCGGGATGGCGGCGCGAGGGTGTCCGAGTGCGCTTCCACGCTCAGATACCGCCGAACACACGGGCCGTGGTGGAACTGCCCTCCGGCGCCCGCCACGAGATCGGCAGCGGTACCCACACCTGGGTCGAGGACCATCCACAGCCCTTCGGCCTCCGGGACCGGCTGAGCCTCGGCAGCAGCCTCGCCGCCATCATCGACGATCAACGGGCTTACCAGGCCGTCCTCGAAGCGATCCGCGGCATCGACCCGTCCCGAGCGGACACCTTCCGGCGCACCACCCGGTGGAGAGCGGGCCGAGCTCTGCGGGAGCCCCTGGACAAGGCTCCATTGGAGGTCCTCGCAGCAGTCGAAACGGCCCTCGCCGTCCTGCCGGCCGGAGACGACCGCGCCTGAGCGGACTGGGCGCCACCGTGGTCGCGGTGGCGCCCAGTCGGTCAGTGAGTGACGGTCAGCTGTCGACCCCCAGGGTCAGCGTCCCGAGGTACCCGGAGGACGTGGAGCTCCCCAGGGCCGTCGGGGTCAGCAGGCCGGACGCGGCGCCCCCGCCGTCGTAGATGGCGTCCTGAGCGAGGGTGGTGCGGGGCACCGTGTTGCCCGAGTACGGGGAGAGTCTCGCGACAGCCGTCGTGACCGACTCCGTGGAGTAGAGCTGACCGGTGTGGATCTCCCTGCCGCCGGTGAACTGGCCGTCGGGGGTGACCGTGACGCCGGTGTGGACCTTGACGTGGATGTGGACGCAGCGGCCGCGTACCAGCCGGGGTAGACCGTGGTGATCGCCGCGACGCCGCTGGAGTTGGTGAGGACTCCGCCGTGCAGGAAGATGCCGTTGTCCGGTTCGCGGCGCCGCCAACCGCTACGCGGAAATCAACTCGCTGCCGTCCTGGACGCGTCAGGACGCTCGGCGGGCTCTGGGGCCGCTTCTGTGCTGCCACGGACCCACAGGGGCTTCAGCCGATACGTCAGCAGGTACAGGATCGCGCCTGCGCCGGCGGCGATGAACATGCTGAGGTCGCCGGCGCCCGGGTACGCCTTCGAGAACGGCCCGGTGTAGAAGCTGGACTGCCAGAACGGCACCGAGGCCGCCACACCGCCCGCCCAGGCGACGAAGCCCCAGTCCAGTACCCGGTTCCGGTCGTAGAGCTCGGTGACGCGGGACGGGTCGGAGCGGCCGCCGAGGTAGAAGTCGAGGAGCAGCACGGCGGCGAAGGGGGCGATGAAGTACGCGGTGAGGTTGAGGAACACCTTGAACTTGTCCTCCGTACCGGACTCCCCCCACAGGCTGATCGCGTAGGCGAGCAGACAGATGACGGTGACCGCCTGGGAGCGGGTGACCGGGATCTTCAGCGTCTGCACGGAGATCGCGCCGCCGTAGACGTTGAGGAAGTTCTGGGCGAGGGCCGAGAGGCCGACGGCGAGCAGGGCGGGGACGGCGAAGGGGCCGGCCAGTTCGTGCAGGGCCGTGATCGAGTCGGAGCTGCTGGCACTGCCGCCGACGACCACGCCGAGGATGCCCAGCCAGGCGATGGTGACGAAGTTGCCGAGGCCGGTGTACCAGGCGGTGCGGCCGACGACGTCGGGGGTGTCCGGAAGATAGCGGGAGTAGTCCGAGGCGAACGGCGCCCACGCCACCAGGAAGGACAGGAACCAGCCGCCGAAGGTGATCCAGCCGCCCGTGGAGCCGATGTATCCGGACGCCTTCGCATCGGCGTGGAAGAAGCTTCCGCCGCGGACGACGGCGACCACGGTGATCAGCAGGAACAGCGGGGTGAGGACGTAGGTCAGCACCTTCTGGAGGTAATTGATCATGTTGTAGCCGTAGATCGCGACCACCAGCTGGATCGCGGTCAGGGCGCCGGCGCACAGCCAGAAGGGGAGGTGGGTCAGTTCGGCGAACGCCTTGCCGCCGAGGATGACGGTGACCGCGGCCCAGCCGATGCCGGCGAAGACGTTGATGTATGTCACGGGCAGGAAGTTGCCGAAGAAGCCGAGCGGGCCGCGGGCCTGGATCTGCTGCGGGACGCCGAGCCGTACGCCCATCCGGGACATCACGGCCATCAGCAGGGAGCCGAGGGCGGCGCCGATGAGGATGGCGGTGACGGCGGCGGAGAAGCTCAGCCCGAACCAGGCCGCGCTGAAGCCGAGCAGAATGATCGGGAAGTTGAGGCCGGCCGCGAACCAGACGAAGAACTGCGAACTCGGCCTGCCGTGCCGCTCGTTGTCGGGGATGTGGTCGACACCGAACGGTTCGACCGTGGTGACCGAACTGCCGTATATGGGCGCCGAAGCATCGTGCGTCATTGCGTGCTCCTGAGGACGGGGAGAGGAGACTGCTTCAGTGGGGAAGTGGGGACTGTGGGGTCTCACGGACGGCAGGCAGACTCCTGAACAGCCGACGGGGACATCCGTGAGCGGACGGCGGGGACATCCGTGAGCGGACGGCGGGGACATCCGTGAGGGTTCGAAGGCTCCGCCGCCGCACCGTCGGCGGCGGGCCGAGGTCGGCGCCGGCCTACTGGAAGGCCGGCACGACCTCCTTGATGAACAGCTCCAGCGACCTGCGCTTCTCCTCGTGCGACAGGCCGGTGTCGATCCAGAAGCTGTACTCGTCGACGCCGAGCTCCTGGTAGGCGCGCAGTCGCTCGATGACCTCGGCGGGGGTGCCGATCATCGCCGTCTTGTGCAGCGCCTCCGGCGCGAACTCGGGGCGGCCTTCGAACTTCGACTCCGGGCTGGGGTCGAGGAACCCGTTGCGTGGGGTGGTCCGGTTGCCGAACCAGGCGTCGAAGGTCCGGTAGAACCGGTTGATCGCCTCCGCGGCCGGCCGCCATCCCTCGGGCTCGTCGGAGGGGTGGACGTGGGTGTGCCGCAGCACCATCAGCTCGGGGCGCGGAACCGCGGGGTGGTTGGCCACCGCGGTGTCGAACTTCCCCTTCAGGTCGGCGACTTCCTCGTCACCCTTCATCAGCGGGGTGACCATGACGTTGCAGCCCTGGGCAACGGCGAAGTCGTGGGAGTCGGGGTCGCGGGCGGCGATCCACATGGGCGGGGTGGGCTGCTGCACCGGCTTGGGCACGCTGGTCGACGTCGGGAACTGCCAGATCTCGCCGTTGTGGGCGTAGTCGCCCTGCCACAACGCCCTTACGGCGGGGACGAGTTCACGCAGGTGCTTGCCGCCGTCGCGGGCCGAGAGCCCGCCTGCCAGCCGGTCGAACTCGAACTGGTAGGCGCCCCGGGCGAGCCCCACCTCCATCCGGCCGTTGCTGATGACGTCAAGCAGTGCGCACTCACCGGCGGCCCGGATCGGGTTCCAGAACGGGGCGACGATGGTCCCGGCGCCGAGGCGGATGGTCGTGGTCTGCGCGGCCAGGTGGGCGAGGAGCGGGATGGGGCTCGGGGAGATGGTGTACTCCATCGAGTGGTGCTCGCCGATCCATACGGTGCCGAAGCCGCCGGCCTCGGCCATCAGCGTCAACTCGGTGAGATTCTCGAAGAGTTGGCGGTGGCTGACCTCCTCGTCCCAGCGCTCCATGTGCACGAACAACGAAAACCTCATGCCTGCTCCTCGTCTTGCGGGCCGGCCAGGTGTCGGCTCTTGTCCTGGCGGCTGTGTTCGCCGGTGGTCGGGACGGACGGGGCCGTGGCGGCGGCGTCCATCTCGGTGAGGGTGACGTCGCCGGTGGCCCAGTGCGACCGGGGTACCTCGTGGACGACGACACGGATGTATTCGGGCCGGGTGTCGGTGGTGCGCAGGACCGCGGCGTGCACTTCGTGCAGCAAGGCCCGGATCTGTTCCGGGGTGCGGCCCTCGGCAAGGGTGATGGCGACCTGGGGCATGCCCGATCAGCTCCGCATGGTGAACGGGTCGGCCACCGGCTCTTCACTGGTGTTGATCCACACGCTCTTGAGGCGCGTGTACTCCTTGATGGTCTCGGTGCCGTGCTCGACGCCGACGCCACTGGTCTTGAAGCCCTGGCGCGGCGACATGGGGGACATGGCCCGGTAGGTGTTGACCCAGACGGTCCCGGCGTCCAGCCGCGACGCCATTCGGTGGGCGCGGGCGAGGTTGGTCGTCCAGACGCCGGCCGCGAGCCCGTAGTCGGTGTCGTTGGCCAGCCGTACGACCTCCTCCTCGGAGTCGAACGGCATGACGGCCAGGACGGGTCCGAAGATCTCCTCCCGGACGACACGCATGTCGTTGTCGACGTCCACGAGGATGGTCGGTTCGTAGAAGTAGCCGCCGAGCCCGCCGTCGGTGGGGCGTCCGCCAGTCAGCACCCGGGCGCCTTCGCTGCGTCCGAGGTCGACGTAGCCGGCCACCTTGTCGCGCTGGTCGGCGAAGGCCAGCGGGCCGAGCTCGGTCTGCGCGTCCAGCGGGTCGCCGATACGGATGGTCTTCGCGCGCTCGACGACCCGCTCCAGCAGCTCGTCGTAGACCGAACGGTGGGCGAAGACCCGGCTGCCCGCGATGCAGGTCTGTCCGGCGGCGGCGAAGATACCGGCCACGACGCCCATCGCCGCGTTCGCGACGTTGGCGTCGTCGAACACGATGTTGGGCGACTTGCCGCCCAGTTCGAGCGTGGAACCGATGAACCGGCTCGCCGTCGCCGCCGCGATACGCGCCCCCGTGGCGGTGGAGCCGGTGAAGGAGATCTTCGCAAGGTCGCGGTGGTCGACCAGGGCCTGTCCGGCCTCGGCCCCGAATCCCGTGACGACGTTGACCGCACCCGGCGGGAACCCTGCCTCCAGGGCCAGCTCGGCGAGCCTGACGATGGTCGCCGAGGTGTACTCGGAGGGTTTGATCACGACGGTGTTGCCGGCGCAGAGTGCCGGGGCCAGCTTGCTGCTGGTCAGCGTCAGCGGCGAGTTCCAGGGCGTGATCGCTCCTACGACGCCCAGCGGCTCCCGGGCCGTGTAGTTCAGCACCTGGCGGTCGGAGGTGGGGATGAAGTCGCCGTGGATCTTGTCGGCGAGCCCCGCGTAGTAGTGGTAGTACTCCGGCAGCGTGGCCAGCTGACCGCGCATCTCGCGCAGCAGCTTGCCGTTGTCCAGCGTCTCCATCCGGGCCAGCTCTTCGGCGTTCTCCGCGATCAGCTCACCGAGGCGGCGCAGCAGATGGCCCCGGCGCGTCTGGCTGAGGTCGCGCCAGCGCGGGTCCTCGAAGGCGCTCCGCGCGGAGGCGACGGCCCGGTCGATGTCGACGGCGGTGCCGCGCGCCGCCCGGTAGAGGACCTCGCGGGTGGCCGGGTTGGTGCTCTCGAAGTACTCGCCCGACGCGGGCTCCACCCGTGCTCCGCCGATGAAGTGCGGCAGCGTGGTGAGGTCAGACATGTGAACACTCTCCGAGGAAGGTCGTGAGGGAGTCGACCAGCGCCTGGGGACGCTCGACGGGCAGCATGTGACGCGCCTCGGGGACGACCACCGCCCGGCAGTCGGGAAGGGCCGCGGCGAGCCGACGGGTCATCTTGGGGGTGGAGCCGGGGTCGTTCTCCCCCGTCACCGCCAGGGCGGGTACGGCGATGGCCCCCAGATCCGGCGCGAGTTCGGCGTCCGCCGTGGCGAACACGCGATAGCAACCGAGGAAGGAGCCGACGTCATTGGCCAGCAGCGTCGCCTCGGTGCGGGCGACCCATCCGGCGTCGACGCCCGTGCCGTCGTACCAGCGCTTGAGGGATGCTGCCGCGCTCGCCGTGAAGTCGGCCTCCGCGGTGCGCAGCCGGTCGAGGACGGCAGTCCGCTCCTCGGCCGTGCGCCGGCACACCGAGCTGACCGAGGTCAGGGTCGTCACCAGTTCGGGGCGGTGCAGTACCAGGTGCTGGGCGATCAGCGCGCCGAGTGAGAATCCGACCAGGTGAGAGCCGGCCGGGATCTCGTCGGCCACCCCGTCGGCCAGGTCCCCGAGGGTCACTCCGTCGCTCACCGGCGGGCGGGTGCCGTGGCCCGGCAGGTCCGGGGTGATCACGGTGAAGCGGTCGGCCAGGAGCGTGGCGGTCGGCTCCCACATGGTGTGGTCGAGCCCGACACCGTGCAGCAGGACCACGGTCGGCTTGCTCATGGGCACCTACTGTTCGGTCGTGAGCGGGGCCAGGCGCTGCTGGGGGCGTCCCTGAGCGGCGGCGGCGAGCGCGATGACGATCTCGTTCGGGTGCGGGGCATCGCTGACGCGGACCTCGAAGCTCTGGTGGTGCGAACGGATCGTGGCGTCGGTGATGTGCTTCAGCGGGATGTCGAAGACCACCCCGGCGGGGCCGCGCTTCTCGACCGCGGGCAGCAGGGTGGTGGCACCGGCCGCCTTGCGGAAGTGGTCGCCGAACTTGAGGGTGTGGATCAGCGCCGAGCCGTGCTCGATCTCGCCGTCCAGACCGACGATGGCGGCCTTGCCGTACGCCTCGGCGGGTTCGCCGAGGGCGTCCAGGACCGCCGGAGCGAGCAGCGCGCCGAGGTCGGAGGCGTTCGCCTCGATGCCGGGGGCCAGATCCTCGACGAAGCCCTGACCGGCCCAGGGGTTCTCGATCACCGCGGCGACGACGGCGATCCGGGCCGGGCGGGCGAGCTCGCGGCCGCCCTCGGCGTGGATCTCCTCGACGACGGTCACGATCCTGCGGACGCTCATGAGGGAAGTACCTCCAGGGTTTCGTTGGTGACGACCGGGTCGGTCAGGCGGTCGCCGATGCGGGGGTGCGGGCGCGGCCCGGTCGACGCGGCCGCGACGACGACGAGCTCGTCCGCGCGCGGCCCGTCGGAGACGCGGGCGCTGATGGTCTGGTAATGGCTGCGTGTCGCGGCATGAGTCTTGTGCCACAAGGGGATGATCAGCGACTCTCCGGCCTCGGCACGCGTGTCGGCGAAACAGATGATCGACTCGCCCTGCAGGAACTCTCGCACCAGGTTGCCGAAGTACGGGGTGTGGATCAGTGCCCCGGCGTGTTCGATCTCGCCCGCCGTGCCGACGATGGCGGCCTTGCCGAACGACTCGATCGCGTCCGCGCCACCCAGGGAAGTGATGAGCCGGTCGGTGAGCAGCTTTGCGAGTACCGGTGCGATGCGCGCCTGCTCCAGGGTCAGGTCGGTCGAAGGACCGGACCCCAGCCATGGATTGCGAATGACGGCGGCGACGCTGGCTCGGTGCGCGGGCCGCGAGGGCGCCTCGCCCGCCTCGGTCAGGACGACGTCACGGTAGAGCACGAGCTTGCGGAGACCGATGCTTTCGTCAGTGTGCTTCAAGCTCTCTTGCATGGCACAGGACGATATGCACACACCGGGGAACCGGTCAAGGGTTCCGCCCGAACAGCCTTCACACACCTTCCGGATCTTGGTCTCCAGTCATAAAATGGCACTGAAATCCGCATTCCGGCGACCCGTGGGGGTAGGAGTGCGATCCGAAAGCGCTGAACCCTTGACGCCCTCTTCGTGCCATGCATTACTGCTTCTTGTATGCCAGCGCTGCTCAGGAGGCAGCCTTGTGGACTAAGCGGTCGAGCCGAGAGCTCCCGTTCGCGCCGACCGACCGCGCGCTCCCAAAAGCCGTCACCAAAGCCGTCACTGTGGAAGGGGAAGAGATGGCGTACACCGACGCCCGTCGAGAACGAATCGAGAAGGTATGGGCCGAGGCCTGGGGGCAGGGCGACGTCGACGCACTCGACGCGCTGCTCAGCCCCGCCTACCTGCGCCACGGGACCGACCCGCACCCGCAGAACCTGGACGCCTTCAAGGCGGCGATCGTCTCCACCCGTGCGGCGTTCCCGGACCTGACCACCGTCATCGACGACATCGTGATCGAAGGTGACAGGGCCGCCATCCGCTGGCACAGCAGCGGAACGCACGTGAACTCCTTCCTCGGCGTCCCGCCCACCAACCGACGCGTCGACATCAGCGGCGCCACGTTCGCCCGCTTCGAGGAGGACCGGATCGTCGAGGAGTACGTGACGTGGGATCCCCGGGCCCTGCTCGCGGCGCTGGGCATCATCAGCGTGGGACAGGACTGACGGTCTACGCGGGCCAGGACCGACGATCAAGATGACAAGGAGCACCCCATGACCGCGCTTGCCTCCACCCCCGACCTCGACGTGATGAAGCAGGTGAACCGACAGTTCGTCACCGGTGTCACCGTCGTGACCGCGATGGATGGAGAGACCCCCCGAGGGCTGGCCGTCAACGCGTTCTCGAGCATCTCCCTCGACCCGCCCACGGTGATGGTGTGTGTCCAGCACACCTCGTCCACCCATGACTGTCTGTTCCGGGCGGATCACCTCGCGATCAACATCCTGTCCACCGACCAGCTCGACGTCGTCGGCACCTTCGCGGGCAAGTCCGACGACAAGTTCAAGGACCTGGACTGGGAGAGCGGCCCGTTCGGCAGCCCACTGATCGCTCGCAGCAGCGCGCAGATGGAGGTGCGGATCCGCGAGCGGCTCCGGGCCAGCACCCACACCGTCTTCATCTGCCGGGTGGTGCACGCGGCGGTCACCGACCTGCCCCCCATGGTGTACAGCGCGGGCAGGTTCTTCGACGGCGGGGCACTGCCCTCTCTGGGATGATCCGGTGGGCAGTTCGGGAGACGGAGGAGCACTCGGTGGAGCACTCGGTGGAGCACGCGGTGGAGCACGCGAAGAGGGAACCGAAGAGCGGATCGATGCAGGCCACGGTGATCGCCGAAATGCGCAGGCGCATCATCAAGGGTGACGTCGAACCCGGATCCTCGGTCTCGGAGACGGCCCTCGCGGACGAGTTCGGTGTGAGCCGTACGCCGGTGCGCGAAGCCCTCAAGCAACTGCAGACCGAAGGGCTCGTCGAGATCCGGCCCCGCGTCGGGACGTTCGTCACCATCCCCTCCCGCCGCGAGATCACGGAACTCTTCGAGATGAAGGAACTCATCGAGGGCGCGGCCGCGCGCCTCCTGGCCCAGCGCGGCCGCGTCCCGGAAATCGACTCGCTCGAACAGAATCTGCGCGAAGCCGATGCGGCGGTGGAGCAGGACGACCGGGAACGGTACGCCGCGCTGGTCCAGGAGTTCCACGACCTGCTCATAGTTGGCTCCGACAACGGCAAGCTGCAGGCCCACTACCGGATCCTGATGAACCAACTCGCGTACTCCCGGCTGGTGAACACCTCACTGAGCCAGCCGGGGCGCGCCATCCAGTCCGACCGCGAGCACCACCTCGTCCTGGAGC
This sequence comes from Streptomyces sp. NPDC046862, assembly GCF_040704615.1. NCBI lineage: Bacteria > Bacillati > Actinomycetota > Actinomycetes > Kitasatosporales > Streptomycetaceae > Streptomyces > Streptomyces sp. NPDC046862. The sequence continues at coordinate 28,555 of NZ_JBEYXP010000081.1, forward strand.
TGATCCTGGCAAAGGACGGCGACAGCGCCGAGCGCGTCATGCGCGAGCATGTCAGGGCCAGCCGAAGCGCGCTGCTGGCGGGCCTGCCTGTCGACGTCCAGCGCAAGAAGGCCGGGGCCGCACGTTCCTGACGTCGCGTTCGAGAACGTCTCCCCCAACGGGATTCTCGCTGTCTCCGGCAGTTCCAGATGCCCGCCCCGAAACCGCGTCCGCAGGGCGCGATCGTGGGTGACCAGCACGATCGCCCCCCGTGTACCTGGTCAGCGCCTCCTCCTGCCGGACTGAAGAGGCCAAGGGCGAGCAGCGCTGATGTATGCCGAAGGCAACTCGCCCTTGCTCGGGGGGATCGCCGGTCCTGGGACAGGCACCCGGCAGTTCAGGACAGGAAGCGGCCGTACGGACCGTTTCGTATCCCGTCCTTCTGCTGTTGGTTGAAGTGGCAGTTCGGATAGTCGTAGAACGAGGCGGACATCGGTGTGCCGTCGGTGCGCGAGGAGTCGGGCAGACCGAAGGCATGGCCCAACTCGTGCACCATGCCTCCATACCACCGGTTCATTGGGCCGTTCGTCCCGGCGGCACCGTCGGCGTCATGGCCGCTGAGGATCACCCAGCCGCCACCTCCACCGCCGCCGGAGACACCCGCCTTCTCCGCGCTGACTTCGCCGACGCACAGCCAGCGTGAGTCCGGGGACCTGAGACCGAACCTGGCCATCAGCTCCTGCTGCATGTTGAAGACCACCCACCAGTACTGTTCGCCGCCGTTCGGCGTGTTCTCGTACCAGGACCGCGGGTGGTTGCCCTGGACGACCTCCACCGCCGGGTTGTTCAGTTTGAACGTCACGCCGAGTTCCTGGCGGTAGAAGCGCTGTGACTCCTGCATCACCCCGGTGATGCCGTTGGGGTACCGCGAGTCGTTCGCCACATCCGAGGGCTTGAGCCAGAACACTCGCACCGTCCCGGTCGGCGGGTCAGCGGCCGTCCTCTCCGCCGATACCGTCGCCGCCTGGGCGGTGCCTGCGAGCGCGCCGGAACCGAGCGCTGCGATCCCCCCGGCCGCCGCAGCCAACACCGCGCGCCGCGTGAACGTACATCTTTCCACCGGACGTCCTCCTCATCGAGACGCGGACATGACAAAACTACTTTCCGAACAGCGTGCGATATGTCGACTGTCCGGCACAGGCGACATCAAGCCGTAGTCGTGGGCGCGCGTTCTGGTTCGACGGGGGCCGCGGGAACGTGGAGCAGGAAGTGGTTCGCCACTCGCGAGAGAATCCCTGCGGAGAAAATGATCTCTCAGTCCCCAGGCCCTGGTGCTTCCGTGGCTCCGGCTGCGGCCGGAGCCGAGGCACGGAACGTACGCCGGTACGCCGGTGGGCCGGTACGCCGACGGGACGACGCCTGCCTCCGCCGCCAGGTGCCGCCGCAGCGAGGTGGCGGTGGCGAAGCCGACCTCGTGGGCGACCCGTTCCACCGGCAGACCACTGGACTCCAGCAGGTGCCGTGCCCGCCGCAGCCGCTGCTGGGTCAGCCAGCGGCCGGGGCTCAGACCGGTCTCCTCCCGGAAGCGCCGGGCGAAGGTACGGGTGCTCATCGCCGCGTGCGCGGCCAACTCGGTCAGCGACAGCGCAGTTGGGAGGTGCCGGACTGCGAGCCTTCGCAGGGTGAGGAGGCCTGGGCGGCGGTGACGAGGGTGACGTGGTGGTGCCGGCCGCGCCAGGTGCGGCCTTCGAAGTGGTCCAGGCCCAGGCCGTGTTTGAGTTCGCGTCATTAGTCGTGCTCGATGCGCCAGCGCATCTTCGCCCATCGCACCAGGTCGGCGACCGGGGTGGCGGGCAGGGTCGGCGGGCCCCCCGGCGTGAGCGGGCTGGAACGGCTCGGCCGTGGCAGGTCGTGCGATCTCCTTGGGGTCGACGGCCATGACCTGGGACCCGCCGCGTTCTTTCAGCGCGAGCCGGATGGAGACGCTGCGGCCATACGGCGGCGATCACCCATGCGTGCGTCGGCCCCTGGGCTGCTGCCGAGGCCGTCCGCTCAAGGTTCCGCGCTGCTCAGCCGACCGGTCCCGTCATCGCGCGCGGTCCTACCGCCGGTTCGAGCAGCGACAACGTCCGCTGCCGCGCATCCAGGCCGACACGGATACCGACCGGCATCGGCAGATTCGGGCCGGCATGTCCGAACTCGACGTTGCCCAGGACCGGGATGTCACGGTCGCCGAGGACGTCGAGGACGATCTCGGGCAGGGTCGGGGACGCGTCAGGCGCTCCGAGCCCGTCGATCGCGTGCGGAACGCCCACGACCATGCCGGAGATCCGATCGAGGATGCCGCAGTGCCGCAGCACCTGGAGATAGCTCCACACATACGATGCCTGGCCGCCCGTCTCCTCCCAGAACAGCACCGCGCCGTCGAACCATTCGAGCGGCAGCGCGAAAGGCGTCGCCTGCGCCAGCACGATGCGATTGATCACCCCGCCGATCAACCTGCCTTCGGTTCGACCGGCACGCCAGCACTCCCACGACGGGGTGGTCGGCAGCGCACCGATCGCCTCGTCGCCCGTCAGCAGCCTCGAGTAGAGCTTCTCAAGCACCGCTTGGCGCGCTGCGGGCGCAGCCTGCCAGTGCCCGCCGAGTCCAGGGGTGGCCAGGTCGGCGTGGAAGCCGACCAGACCCGTGCGCGCGTAGAGCACCAGATGCAGCAGCGAGATGTCGCTGTAGCCGAGGATCGGCTTGGGGTCGGCTCTGATCGCCTCGACGTCGATCAGGTCGAGGTAACCGAGCACCGTCTGGCCGCCGTCGTGCGCGATGATCGCGCGTACCTCAGGATCACGCAGTAGTCCGTTGAACTCCTCGGCGATCTCCGCCGGCCGAGCCGCGCTCCACCAATGGCGCCGCCCTGATGCGAGGAGCGGTGCCCGACGCACGCGGAATCCCATCCGCTCCAGTACGACCACCGCATGCTCGAGGTCGGGCTCGTAGGCGGCGTGGAGCGGCCCGGACAGCGACGCGATGACGACGAGATCTCCGGGCGCCAGGGCACGAGGCCGAAGCAGTTGAGGCAGTGCCGTATGCGTCACCGAGGCAGTGTCCCGATCCCCGCAACACCGCGCTACTCATTTTCCGATCGACCACCCGCCAGGTCCAGCCCGCATATCCAGGTTGGTCCCCATGCGTGAGCCGACCCCGAGGAATTACGTGAGTGCCCACAGCTCTCGGGCGGCTCCTCCTGTGTGGCGCCCGATCAACTGGCCCGCGACGCAGGCATCTCGCAGGCCACCGGCTACCGCTCCACACCAACACCCGCATGCGAAACACGCTGATCGGCACTCAACGACCAGTGGAGATGATCTCCGTTGAGAGAACCTCACTGGCCGGTCCGTTCTTCCCAGGGCGGGCTCGGCGGACGAGCCGGCTAGCGCGCCTCGCGGTAGCGGAGATAGACGAATCGCGAGCTGAAGGTGCGGGTCTCGACGAGTTCGAGATCCGCCCGGCGCTCGCGTCGGGGAAAGAACGGAATGCCACCGCCAACAAGCACCGGGTAGACCATGACCCGGTACTCGTCGATCAGACCGGACGCGGCCGCCTCGGCGGCGAGAGTCGCGCCGCCGATCGCGATGTCGCCCTCCCCCGGCTCGGCTCGCAACCGCTCGATCTCCTCCGCCAGGCCGCCGGAGGCCAGGCGGGCATTGCCCTGCACCGCCGAGAGCGTGGTCGAGAACACCACCTTCGGGAGCGGCTTCCAGAGCGCGGTCCACTCGAGCTCCGAGTCGTCGAGCGAGCGATCCTGGTCGGCGGTCTCCCAGTACAGCATCGTCTCGTACAGCCGTCGTCCCAACAGGTGGACGCCGACCTCTCGGATCTCGTCGATCCAGAAGCGAAAGACCTCCTCGTCGGGCGCCGTCCAGTCGAAGCCGCCGTCCGGCCCGACGATGTAGCCGTCAAGTGAGACGCTCATCGAATAGGTCACGCTGCGCATCAGACGTCCTCCTCGGTGACGGGTTCGACAGTACGACCGCCGGACGCCGCAGAACTCATCGCGACTCGCGGGATCCCCTTGACCGTCACATCGAGGTGTGTCCGCGCACCGTGTCGCGGAAGGCGATCGGGGTCTGTCCGGTGCGCTGGTGGAAGTACTTGCTGAAGTGGGTGGCGCTGGAGAAGCCGAGGCGGTCGGCGATTCGGGCGGCTGTCCGGTCGCTGTGGGCCAGGAGGCGCTTGGCTTCTGAGGACGACGCGGCGGTCGATGAACTCCTTGGCGCCGAGGCCGGCGGAGGCAAGGGTGGCGCGGGAGAGGGTGCGGGCCGCGTAGCCGAGCGCTTCGGCGTAGTCCTCGACCCGGCGGGTGCGGGCGAAGTCCTTTTCCACCGCGTCACGGAAGCGCAGGTATGTGACGTCGGGTTCGGGGGCGGGATTGCCGATGGGTGCGGTGAGGTGGGCCAGTCGCAGGACGAGGACTGCCAGCAGGTGGCGCAGGGCTGCGGTGTGGATTTCCAGGGGCAGGTGTCCGAGTGCGTGGAACTCGGCGGCGAGATGGCCGGCGGCCAGTCGCAGTGCCTGGGCGTCGTCGGGCAGGGGCCGGCGCAGGATCGGCGCGTGCGGGTCTTCTATGCGGGCGCCGGCAGTGGTGGCCGGGTCGAGGAAGTCCTGGCGGAACAGGATCAGGGTGCCCTCCGCGTGGGTGACGTCGCCCCACTGCTGAACCTGGCCGGGGCGTACCCACAGCCATGAGCCGGGTTCGAGGGCGTAGGCGGTGAAGTCGACCGTGTGCCACAGGGTCCCGCTGGTGGGGGTGATCAGGTGATGGAAGTCCGGGCGCTGGGGGACCGTGAGCCGCTCGCTGCGTACGCGGCGGCGCAGATCGGCAAGGGACAGCACTTCGACGCCGGCGGGGGTGCCGGCGGATGCTGCGAAGGAGATCTCCGGGATCCCTCGGTCGACATCATGTCGGTTTTTGACCATCACTAGTCGCCAGCGTATCCGATTCGGCCTGTTCAACCAGCCTAGCTTGGAGATGTCAGCCCGTCCGACATCAATCGATGTCGAAAAGCAGTAAGAGAGGAGGAGTGTGCCTTCGGCGGAACGGGCCTCGCTGACGTATGGCTTCGAGCTGACGTATGGCCTCGACGCGTTGCGCCTGGTGCCACTGCTTCGCCCCCTCTTTGCTCGGACGCCGTCACCTCGACGTACAGCGCCCCGGTCAGCCGGGGAAAGGCCCGCGCCGCCTTCCGTGCGCTGCGCCGCCTGCGCGTCACCTCCTGCCCGGCGCTGCTGCCGCACATCGCACGCGGTGCCGACCGGATGGGCGGCGCGGCCTCCCTCCCCCAAGCCCCCCCCATTCCCAGAGCCGCCCTCGTGAGGAGAACCGTCATGAGCAATGCCAAGAACACCGTCCTGACCGCCGCTGCTGAGCTGTTCGGCAAGAAGGATCCGAGCGCGGTGGACCGCTGGGTCGCCGCCGACTACACCCAGCACAGCGCCCTGGCCGCCGACGGCCCCGAGGCCCTGCGTCAGCTTGTCGCCGGCCTGCCGGAAGACTTCCGGTACGAGGGCGCCCGGGTGATCGCCGACGGCGACCTGGTCGCCCTGCACGGCACGTACCACGGCTTCGGCCCGGACCCGCTGGTCGCCTTCGACGTCTTCCGCGTCGACGCCGACGGCAAGCTCGCCGAGCACTGGGACGCCCTGACCCCGCTCGTAGGGAAGACGGCGTCGGGCCGCTCGCAGACCGACGGCCCCACCCAGGTCACCGCGCCCGAGAAGACCGAGGCCAACCGGACCCTGGTCGCCGAGTTCGCGCAGAGGGTCCTGGTCGGCGCCGACTACTCGGTGCTCACCGACTACATCTCCACCGAGACCTACCACCAGCACAACCCGGAGGCCGCCGACGGCCTCGACGGCTTCGGCACCGCCGCCGCGCGGTGGGCCGAGCAGGGTAAGAACCTCGTCTACAAGGCCGTCCACAAGGTCATCGCCGAGGGCGAGTTCGTGCTGCTCCAGTCCGAGGGCGAGTTCGGTGTCCCCGTGGCGTACTACGGCCTCTTCCGCGTCCAGGGAAGCAAGATCGTCGAGCACTGGGACGTCGTCGCCCCGATCCCGGCCGAACTGCCCCACGGCAACGGTCTGTTCTGACGCTGCACGGTGCCAGCAAGGAGAAATGCAATGAGCGCGCTCACCTACGCCGGGAAAACCTTCGTCTTCCACGTCGACAACGGCGTCGTCTTCCGCAACACCTACGCGGCTGACGGCACCACCCTGCGCTACGAGACACTGAAGGGCCCGGCCAAGGGCGCCGAGGAGACCGTCACCCTCCACTCCGCCGAGGTGGCCCCGGGCCTGTTCATGCTCGGCTGGGTCGAAGTGTCCGGCATGACGATCACCCACCTCATGAACCTCAACACCCGGACAGTCCACGCCTTCTGGACCTACGAGACGGGCGACGGACGCGTCGCCGAACTCCACACCGGAACCCTCGAACCCGCCTGAAGGCTGCCCTCACACGCCGCCGTGCCCGCCACCTCACCCACCAGCCCGCGGGTGAGGACACGGCGGCGTGCGCCCACTGCCCGGAGGACCACCGTGTACGCGACCCCGCTGCCGCTCGCCGCTTACAGGGCCACCATCGCCCTCGACGAGCCGTTCCGGCCCGCCGCCGGTCATGAGCCGGATCACCGGTCCGCCGACCTCGTCCGCGAGGCGCTCGGTCTGCTGGGCGACGACCCGGCGACACTACGGGCGGGGCTGCGCTGCGGTGCAGCGGACCGGCTCGACGACACCGCCGCCCGGCGGCTCCTGCGCGCTGTGCTGACAGTCCGGGAACCGGGCCCGCTGCCCACCGGGACCGCCCGCGTTCTGGACGCGCTCCTGACCGGCGAACGCCTGGCACGCGACACCATCGACGCCACCTCGCTGCCCACCATCCGCGACACGCTTCCCCACGCCACCTATCAGGCCGACGACCGGACGGTGCTGTGGCAAGGCGACATCACCCCCCTCGGCGCGGACGCCGTCGTGAACGCCGCCAACAGTGCCCTGCTCGGGTGCTTCGTTCCGATGCACCCGTGCATAGACAACGCCATCCACGCCGCCGCCGGCCCCCGTCTTCGTGCCGACTGCCACGCGGTCATGTCTCTGCAGGGTCACCCGGAGCCGACCGGCACCGCCAAGATCACCCGCGGCTACCATCTGTCCGCCCGCTACGTCCTGCACACCGTCGGCCCGATCGTCGACGGCCCCGTGCTCCCGCAGCACCAGCAGGCGCTGGCGTCCTCGTACCGTGCCTGCCTCGACCTCGCCGCCGAACTGGACGGCATACGCAGCGTCGCGTTCTGCGGCATCAGCACCGGCGTCTTCGGCTACCCCAGGACATCCGCCGCCCGCACCGCCCTGGACACCGTGGCCGACTGGCTCGACCTCCACTCCGAACGGTTCGACCGCGTGATCTTCAACGTGTACGCGGACGACGACCTCGCCGCCTACGTCCACGCCCTGACCGAAGGAACCCGGCCCCGATGAACCACCCCACCCTCGAGCCGGCAGCCGCCGCCGACACGCTACGCACCTGGCTCGCCGAGGCCGACCGTGTCCTGATCACCGCCGGAGCCGGACTCAGTGCCGCCGCCGGATACGACTACGGCGACGAGGACCGCTTCCAGGAGCTCTTCCCCGCCCTGCACCGCATCGGCCTGCGCTCCCGCTACCTCGTCGGCGTCTCCCTGCCACCCGCCCTGCTGTGGGGCTACTGGGCCGTCCACATCGACGACATCCGCTTCTCCCCAGACCCCAACCCCCTCTACCAGCGCCTGCGCTCCCTCGTCGGCGACAAGGACCACTGGGTGATGACGTCCAACGTGGATGCCCTCTTCGCCCGGGGCGGCTTCGCCCCCGACCGGGTCTTCACACCGCAGGGCGACTACGGCCGCTACCAGTGCGCCACGCCCTGCACCCCCGCCACCTGGGACAACCGCCCCCTCGTCGCTCAGCTCCTCGCCACCTACGACCCGGCCACCGGCGCCATAACGGACCCGAGCGCCCTACCCCGCTGCCCGAACTGCGGCGGCGAGGTCGAGATCAACGTCCGCATCGGCCCCGAGTTCGTCGACGGCCCCTACCTCCCCGCGGGGCGTCGCCTCCGCCACTGGCTGGGAACGGCCCCCGTCGACACCCGCCTGCTCATCCTGGAGTTCGGCGCCGGATTCAACACCCCCGGCGTGATCCGATGGCCCGGTGAACACCTCACCCGCCATCTCCCCCACTCACGCCTCGTACGCGTCAACCCCACCCACCCCGAAACCCCCGCCGACCTCGCCGGCCGGACTCTGCCCGTCCCTGTCGGAGCCGACCACCTGATCGACGCACTCACGATGCCGCACCTGACACCCGACCCTACGGAGACACCATGAACGACCCGGAGAAGAACAAGGCCACGGCCAAGGCGTTCTACGACCTGATGTTCAACCAGTGCCGTCCCGCCGAGGCCATCGACCAGTACACCGGCGACACCTACATCCAGCACAATCCACACGTCGGCGACGGCAAGCAGGCGTTCATCGACTACTTCGAGCGCATGGCCGCCGAGTACCCGGGCAAGCGGGTGGAGGTCAAGCGCGCCTTCGCCGAGGGCGACCACGTGATCCTGCACTGCCACCAGACCTGGCCCGCCGAGGAGTACGCCGGCATCGACATCTTCCGTTTCGACGCGGACGGCAGGATCGTCGAACACTGGGACGTCCTCCAGGTCATCCCACCCACCTCCAAGAACGACAACACCATGTTCTGACCACCGACCACCGCACCGGGATCGGTCAGAGCGCGGTGAACGTCCACAGCAGGTTGGTGCTGCTGTTGAAGCTCCACTGCTTCGCGACGGAGCCGGAGGAGACGTTGCCGCCGCCGTCCAGGGCCATGCCCGTGGTGCGGTTGGTGAGGGAGTACCGGCCATCACCACGGTGCGTGATCTTCCACTGCTGGTTGGTGTTGCCGTTCCAGGCCAGTTCCCTGCACGCGGCGCCATTGCTGGTGGCGCCCCAGCCGTCGGCGACCATGCCGTTGGTGCGGTTCTCCAGCTTGTAGTAGCCGTTGCCGAGGTCGACCGCGTGCCACTGCAGGTTGTTACTGCCGTCCCAGGTCCACTGCTTGAGGTTGGAGCCGCCGGCGACGTTGCCGCCGCTGTCCAGGGCCAGGCCGTTGGTGACGTTGGTGATCCTCAACCAGACCGACGGGTTGAGCGTCACCTTCAGCGAGGTGATCTGGTCGTTGTTGCCGGTGACCCTGAGGTCCGGGTTGTCGGCGGTGAACGTCCACGAGGTGCCACTGAAGTTGTCCCCGGAGTAGCCGATGACCTGGTGGCCCGGAGCCACCCGCAGGGAGGAGAGGCTGAGCGGGGAGATCCCGGCGAGGGTCAGCTCGTCGGCGGTGTAGCTGCCCAGGGCGAGGACGGCGGCGCCGCCGGAGTAGTCGACGTCGCTGAAGACCACGGCGCCCGCAAGGGGCCGCAGGCTGGGTATCTCGCCGGAGAAGCTGAGCTTCAGGACGTAGGCGTGGGCGGAGAAGGGCGTCGACGACGGCAGGCTCACCTGCAGCCCGGACGCGTTCTGCGTCGGGGTCGCGAGGTTGATGTAGGTGCCGGACGTCGAGTCGAGCAGCTTCACCGAGGTCAGCGAGCCGAGGTTGATCCGGCTGGTGCTGAGCGTCTTGATCTCCAGGGAGCTGCCGGGCCAGCCCAGGACCGTGGCGTACAGCACGTTGTTCGCCTTGTTGCGGGTGAAGCGGACGTCCTGCGCGGTGCCGGTCGTCGGTTGGGCGAAGGTGGCACCGCCCATCTTCGTCGGACCCTCGCCGTAGGCGGTCCAGGCCCTGGTCGAGTAGATCGACTCGCCGAAGCGCCCCAGGTAGTCGCCGATGCCCAGCAGGACGTCACGCTGGGCCTGCGGTATGGAGCCGTCGGCCTTCGGCGCGATGTTGAGCAGCACGTTGCCGTTCTTGCTGATCCGGTCGATCAGCGAGTGCAGCATCTGCTTGACGCTGTAGTAACCGATGCCTTCGGTGTAGCACCAGCTGGAGCTGGAGATGCTTTCGTCGGTCAGCCAGTAGGGCGCGGTGAGGTCCGCCGGTCCGCCCCGCTCGTAGTCGAAGACCTCGCCGTGGCTGTTGAACCCGTCCTTGTACGTGGCGACGACGTCCTTGCCCCAGGCGTTGGCCTGGTTGTAGTAGTACGACAGGAAGTTCAGCCGTTGCGACTCGTCGACGTGGTCGAGTCTGAAGTCCTGCCACAGGATGTCCGGCTTGGCCCGGTCGACGACTTCCTTGAGTTTGTCGTACCAGAGCTGGTTCTCCTGCGCCGAGCTCAGCTGCCCGTAGAGCTTCTTCAGGCTCGCGTCCGACTGCGCCGGCGCGTACTCGTAGTAGCCGGTGTAGTTGTACGCGTGGTGCATGGCTACCAGCAGCTTCATGTTCCTGGCGCGGATGGCGTTGGTGAACAGCTGCAGCAGGTCCAGGTGCGGGCCCTTGTCGGCGGAGTTCCACTCGTTGACCTGGCTGTCCCACATGGAGTAGCCGTCGTGGTGTTCGGCGACCGGCCCGGCGAACTTCGCACCGGCGTCGGCGAACAGCTGCGCCCACTCGTCGGGATCGAAGCCGCCGCCGGCCGACTTGAGCTTCGGCGCGAACTCCGCGTGGTTCCCGGCCAGGTCGTTCGCTCCGTTGATGAAGTTGTGGTAGGGCCATGCGGACGGGGTCCCGTACGTGGCGACGTGGTGCTTGTTCGCCACGCTGTTGTTCAGGTACATGTTGCGCGGGTACCACTCGCTGTCGTACGCGGGCACGCTGAACACGCCCCAGTGGAAGTAGATGCCGAACTTGGCGTCCCGGAACCACTCGGGAGCCGCCGGGTGCTGGTCGATCGAGTCCCACGAGGGGGTGTACGTGCTGGGGGCCGCGTAAGCGGTGCCGGCACCGGCCACACCGCCCACCACCGCGGCAGCCGCGACGCCTGTGGCGCAGGCGAGCACTGTGCGTCTGTTGATCGATCCCGACATGGGGCGAACCTCCGTCACCGCTGTGACTTGCGAAGCCTGAATGTTGATGAGCCAAGATCAGCGCCGTAACGCGTTGGTGAGGGTCTCCAAGGCGAGCAGACGCGGGTGGCGCGGTACCCACGGGTCTCGAACGCCGGATGTTACGGACGAAGTTCGGTCACGTAAGCCCCTGATGTCAACAGGTCTACAGGGATGAAAAGCACCTCCCGGATCAACGCTTTGACCGCTAAGGGATGAAAAACGCCTGTTTGTTCACGACTAAACATGGCATGTTTCCGATGCGACCTGTTCGACCTGACCGGCAGACTCGCTGTCGTCACCGGCGCCCGACGCGGCATCGGCCGGGCCATGGCCCGCGCGCTCGCCGAGGCCGGCG
>NZ_JBEYXP010000082.1:0-38588 GCF_040704615.1 Streptomyces sp. NPDC046862
CGGCGGCCATGCGGGCCGGGCTGATCGACGAGTACGCGGTCGTCACCCATCCGGTCCTGGTGGGCGGCGGCACGCCGTTCTTCACGGCCCTGGACAACTGGGTGAACCTGAGCCTGGTGGAGACCCGGACGTTTCCTGACGGCGTGGTGCTGACCAGGTACGAGACAAGGCCCTGAGTGCCCGACGTCGGATCAGCGCGGGCTTCGGGCCCAGGGCCCTGGGCGGGATTCGCAGTTGCGGTTCCACCGAGGCCCGCGGCCGGTTCATCTCGTCGAGCGGGCACTCGACCACACGGCCGGTGAGGTTGTGCATCTCGGCCTTGTGTCGCAGCTCAAGGAACTGAAAGAACACTGCCAGCGCGCCCGCCCTGCCGGTCCGCGTCGACGGTTTGGCGTCGCGGAGCGCCTTGCCGAAGTAGACGTCGGCGTCGGTCGGCTCCATCTCCCACAGCGGACGGCCGAACCAGTCTCGGATCAGCTCCAGGTGGTTGGTGTCGTTGCGGATCGTGCTGTCAACCGGACCAGCTGAGGCTCACGCGAGCACCAACCCCGACAGCACATCGGTCTCGAACTCGGAGACTATTGCTCACCCGCCTTGAACGACCACGAGGCTACCCATCCTAGGCTGTAACCTAGACCCACTAGGTTTCCGCGACCGTGGAGGAACGCCGTCGTGCCCCGCGCAGGACTCACCGCCGAGCGCCTCACCGAGGCCGCCGCCGACCTCGCCGACGAGATCGGGTTCGAGAACGTCACCCTGTCCGCGCTGGCGCGGCGGTTCGGGGTGAAGGACGCGAGCCTGTACGCGCACGTCAGGAATCTGCAGGACCTGCGCACGCGGATCGCGTTCCTGGCCGGCGGCGAGATGATCGACCGTATCGCCGCGGCGGTGGCCGGACGCGCCGGCAAGGACGCCCTGGCCGCCTTCGCCGACGCCTACCGGGAGTACGCACTGGAGCGGCCCGGGCGGTACGCGGCGACCCAGATCCGGATCGACCAGGCCCTGGTCACCGAGTCACCCAACCTCCGCCGTACCGCCGAGATCACCTACGGCATGCTGCGCGCCTACGGCCTCGACGAACCCGACCTCACCGACGCCGTACGTCTGCTGCGCAGCACCTTCCACGGCTACTGCGCACTCGAGGCCTCCGGCGGCTTCGGTGCCCCCCGTGACGTCCAGGCGTCCTGGGAGCGAGCCGTCGCCGCCCTGCACGTGGCGCTGGAGCACTGGCCCCGCCGCGACCAGACGGAGAAGAGCAAGGCGAAGAACAAGGCGAAGAACAGGGAGCAGAACACATGAGTGACCCGCACTTCGACGTGTGCGGCAGCGGACCCGTGCTGCTCGTCGTCCCGGGAGGCGCGGGGCACCCCATGGGGCTCGACGCGTTCGTGGGGCGGCTCGCCGGAAGGTTCACCGTCGTGACGTACGACCCGATGGGCCTCGCGCACGGACGCCTCGGCGCACCCGCCACGGACCAGCGGGTCCGGACGTGGAGCGACGGGGCCCGGCGCGTGCTCGACGCGGTACTGCCGGACGGGGAGTCCGCTTTCGTCTTCGGCAGCAGCTCCGGCGGGATCACCGCCCTGGACCTGCTAGCCCGCCACCCGGAGCGGCTGCGGCACGTCGTCGCGCACGAGCCGCCGTGCGTGGGCGCGCTGCCCGACGCGGAACGGCACCTCGCGATGTTCCGGAAGGTGTACGAGACGTACCGCGCGGCGGACATCGAGGCGGCGATGGCCCGGCTCCAGGCCGGGCTGGAGGAGTCGAGCCTGGAGGAGCCGGGCCGGGAGGAGCATCGCAGCCCTGCTGCGGGGGCGTCCGCGACCGGAACGGACTCCCGCGTGCGTCCTCCCACCACCCCCATGGACGCCTTCCTCACGTACGTGCTGCGGCAGTTCACCGCGTACGCGCCGGATCCGGTCGCCCTCCGCGGCAGCTCCGGCCGCCTCACCCTCGCCTTCGGCCACGACTCCCGCGGGCAACTCCTCCACCACACGGCGGAGTTCGTCGCCAAGACCTGTGATGGTGCGCTCACGGAGTTCCCGGGAGGACATGTGGGCGCCGTCACGCATGCCGAAGAGTTCGCCGACCGGCTCATGGAGACGCTGGCTCCGGTGGGCTGAACGCCGCCACCTCCTCGTACGTCGGCGTCGTGCCCCGCGGCGTACGTCCGGCCCGGACGTCGGCGACCGCGTCGAGGGCCGCGCCCAGGGCCCGTCGGTACGGCAGCGAGCCGAGGCTGACGCGGCGGACGCCCAGGTCGCCGAGCCGTTCGACGGTGAGGCCACTGGGTGAGTAGAGGATGTTGAGCGGCACCTCCAGGGACCGTACGAGCGAGGCGATCGTGGCCGGGTCGCTCAGGCCGGGCACGAACACGCCGTCGGCGCCTGCCTGTTGGTAGGCGTCGAGGCGTTGCGGGGTTCCCTCGCCGTCCCCTTGCCAGTACGTGTCGGTGCGCGCGTTCACGAAGAGGCCGGGCGCGGCCGACTTGGCGGCCGAGATCTTCGCGGCGTGCAGGGCGACGTCTCCGAGCCCGTCCTCGAGGTTGATCCCGGCGGCTCCGGCGGCTTGCAGCTCGCGCGCCAACTCGCCCACCTCGTCCGGGTCGTCACTGAAACCGCCCTCCGCGTCGACGGACAGCCAGAAGGGTTCCGGGCCGAGCGTCAGGGCCAGCCGGAGGGTCTGTTCCCGTGTCGCCGCCGCGCCGTCGGGCAGACCGGCGGCCGCGGCGACCCCGAGGCTGGTCGTCCCGATCGCGGCGAAACCCATACCGGCGAGCGCCATCGCGGACGCGTGATCCCAGGCGTTGGGCAGGAGCAGCGGCGTCTCGCCGTGGTGGAGGGCGGCGAAGCCGGTCACGCGAGCCTCCCCACGGCGTCGGCGTAGTACGTCGACCCCTTGAGATGGAGGGCCAGTTCGCGGAAGGTCCAGCCCTCGCCCGGTGAGTGGTCGAGCTGGTCGTCGGTGAGCGTGCCGAGGCGGTCGGCCCAGACGCGGGCCAGCCGGGTGAGCCGGCTGCGCGCCTCGTCGAGGTCCTCCTGGGTGAAGGGCGCGAGGTCCGCCCGCGTGGTGACGGCCGACGCGTGCCAGTGGTCGGGCAGCGGCTCCTCGCCCACGAGCCGGGCCTCCAGTTCCGCGAGGTGGTCGATCAGGTGGTCGGCGACGCGTCGGATCGCCTTGTGCGGGGTGTAGACGCGGTCGTCGACGTGGGCGGGCGTGCCGTCCCAGGCGGTCCAGGTCTCCGCCAGGGCGAGGACGTGGTCCACCATGGCGACGACGGCCCGTGCGGGGTTCTCCTGCGGTACTGCGGTCATGGCCGGAACGCTAGGGGGCGGAGATTTCGGCGCCCGCCGAACAATGTCGGCCCCGGCGGGCCCGTTCGCATGCAGACCGGCCCTTCCGTGTGGCGCTCGTCACAGCAACCTCTCCCGTACCTGTGACAACAACAGGCCATGACATCAGCAAGACCCACCGCACCATCCGCGTCCTCCGCGCCCTCCTCCCCGGCACACCGGCGTCGCCACGTCGCCCGCAAGCCCGTCATCGGCGCCCTCGCGGCGGCCGGTCTGCTGGCCGGGGCGTGGTACGCCACCGCCACGGCGACCACCCCCGCGGCCTCGACCGCCGCGGACGGCCTCACCGTCACCAACACCACCGTCAAGCTTCCGGCCAAGTTCCCCTACCTCTCGGCCGGCTACAACAACACCCGCGAGTGGACGCGTACGGCCACCGCCGTGGCCCCGAACGGCACCCTGCGCGTGGCCTGGCCCGCGAAGGACGGCGTCCACGTCACCCCGCTCACGGCGGCCGGGAAACGCTCGGGCGCGGACGCGGTCGTGAAGGGCACCAAGGAGGTCGGCGGCCTCGTCGCGCACAACGACGGCTTCGCGCTGCTGACCCGCGTCTCCGACAGCAACAAGTGGAACGAGACGGCCGCGGCGCTGGTCCGCTACCAGAACGGCAAGCAGACCTGGCGCACCAGGCTCACCGGGAAGTCGTCCAACGACACGGCCCCGCTCCTCGACGGCCAGCTCACCTGGAACGGCACCAAGTACGGCGCGTACTTCGTGGTCCACGGGGCGGGCGGCTTCGCCGACGGCCACTTCGGCGACAAGATGCAGTACGTCAGCTCCAAGGGCGCCAAGATGAGTGGCGGCTGGGGCTGGGGGTGCAGTCACAACGAGGGCATAGCCCTGCACGCGGAGAAGACGGGCGCCTTCACGTCCCTCTGCTTCGACGACTGGCGCTCGGGCCTGTTCGTCTCCACCGGCATCGGCGCCCCCGACAACGCGCCGGTCGTGCAGCGCGAGCAGTGCTGGGCGGGCTACTGCGGCGGCACGTATCCGAGCCGCACCGGCGACCTGGTGAAGTCGTCGAGCGGGCGCTACGCCACGGCCTTCGCCTCACGTGGGGCCGCCTCCGCCAAGAAGAACCCGGACGACTCCAGCGGCCGCGGCTGGACGGTCAAGCCGAAGACGAGCACGCACCAGGTGGCGGTGGCCTTCCTCAAGAACCGCAACACCCCCGCCGGCAAGCCCGTCTACCTGACCAGCGCCACGGGCACGGAGAACGTCAACGTCCGTGTCGCCCCGTACGGCAAGGACCGCCTCCTCGTCTCCTGGGAGTCCCTGAAGAACGCCAAGTGCGCGAACGGCACCTGCACCGGCACCTTCAGCGGCACCCACTTCCGCCTGGTCGACTGGAACGGCAAGGCCCAGGGCGCGGACAAGGTCGTCAAGGCGCGCCTCACCGGCGACATCGCGGTCCTGAAGGACGGCACCCTCACCTGGGCCTACGTCCCGGTCGCCCCGACCTACACGACTCCCCTCAACGGGGCGTCCCCGACCGCGACGTCCCTGAGCATCGCCCGCCTCAAGCCCTGACGGAGACGGCATCGCTGTCCCCCCGACCGCGGTCGCTGCGTCTTTCCCGATGCGGTGCGCGCGGGCCGGGGGGGGCCGGGGGGGCGGGGCAAGGTCCGGCGAGGTGAGGCCGGCGTCGGGCCTCAGTGGCCGGCCGGTGGCTCGAAGCAACCCGTCTCCGGGTAGGGGCCGTTCGTCGACACCTGGTAGTTGGTCTTCTGCACGAACGCGGTGACGCAGGCGTCGTCATGGACGCGCAGGCCCACCAGCGCGCCCTCGGGCCTGACCTCCCGCCCGTTCTCGAAACGCGAGTTCATCGGCTCGACCCGCAGCGTCCCGCCGAGCAGGTTCCCCTTGGCGTCGACATGCTCTTCCTGGTAACCGAGTTCGAGCATCGCGGCGCGGACCGTCCGCGGGTCCCACGTCCTGTGCTGCCACAGCCGCTTGAGCACCGGCTCGATGCGGTCGGCCTCCCGCTGGGCGTCCTCGGCACTCGCGGCGGACATGTCGCCCGAGATCCGGAAGCCGTTGTTCTCGCGGTAGTGCGGGGCGCCGTCACCGGCCCCCGGCTCCACGTAGGGGGACGCCGGGGACGAAGAACCCGCGGACGGTGACCCCGCGGACGGAGACCCCGGAGACGGTGACCCGGCGGAGGGGCTCGGGCCGGTGCTCGTCCCGTCGGTCGCGGTCCCGACGGCCGCCCCCGTCGTCGCGCGCTCCGTGCCGCAGGCACCGAGCGTCAACGCCGCGAGGACGACCAGAGCCACCGTCACGGCACCCTTGGCTATTTCCCGCACCTCTGCATCCCCCGTTTCAAGGTCAAGGTCAAGGTCAAGCTCACGATAGAAGCCGTCCCTCGCCTCGTCCTGAGTTTCCGTACTCACCTCCACGCAAGACCGTGAGCGCAAGGCGTGCGCCTTCGGTGCCTCCGAGCCCGATCCGCTGGGTCGTACGTGCGCCGTGGACGGCGAGCCAGGGGTTTTCGTCGGTGCCCGGGTGGAGCACGTACTCGGGGAAGTCACTGCTGTGGAGGTGCAGGCGCAGCCGGTGGCCGGGGCGCAGCCGGTATCCGGCGTGTCCGAGGGACAGGGTCAGACGCCGGTGCGGCAGGTCGGTGTGCACGCGGCCGTGGGCCACTAGTTCGGCCTCGCCGTCCGGGTGGACGTCCAGCAGCTTCGCGAAGAGATCGGTGGAGGGCCCGGTGGTGGTGAGGGTGACCTGGAGGGAGACCGGGCCCGCCAGGTCGACTGGGGTGGGGGTCGGTTCGGCGTCGAAGACCAGGACGTCGTCGCGTTTGGACCAGTCGTGCAGGCGGGGGTTGGTCTGCAGGTAGGCGAAGGCGTTGGGGGCGGGCGAGGGCACCGGGTCCTCGGGGTCGTGGATCCAGCTCGCCGCGCACGTGTCCTCGGGCGGGGTCGGGCTGAGCCGTCCGGGGGTGTTCCCGTCCGGAGCGTCGGGGGCTTCCGTCCCGGCGGCCAGGTGCAGGGTGAGGGCTCGGCTGTCGGCAGGCGGCCAGGCCGTCTCCGCGCGGAAGCCGTTCTCCTCGCCGTGGACGAGGCGCCAGCGCACGCGCGGCAGTTCGGCGGCGTTGCCCCGGCGCCGCAGGAAGATGTCGAAGAAGTCCAGGGCCGGGTCGAGGTAGCCGGGCAGGAGGGTGCGGAACGCCTCCTGGTCGCGTGTGTGGTCGCGTGACTCGTCGTCGTACGGTGCGCCCGACAGGTGGTAGTTCTCGTGGTCGATCGCGTCGATCAGGAGGTACTGCTGGTTCGACCACTCGGAGCGGCGGGCGAGTTCCTCGATGTCGCGCCAGTGCCAGGGGGCGCAGTTGTCGTACCAGCCGACGGTGTGCAGGACCGGGACGGCGCGGTGGTCGAAGGGGTGGCCCTCCGGCCAGCGGCGCAGACGTACCTCCCGGGGGAAGGCGACGTCGAAGGAGGGTGAGCGGCGCCCCAGGGTCCCGAAGAACTCCTCGAAGGGGGCGATCAGCGGCCGGCGGCCGGGATCGGGCTCCCACTCGTAGGTGTCGGTGCCCACGTAGTGCGTGGCCATGTAGCCCAGGTGGATGCCCATCTCGACGTCCCGCGTGCCGTCCGGGTTGTCGACGACCTGGCCGAGTTCGGTGCCGGTCACACGGGGGGCGATGGCGCGCAGCGCCCGGTGCCCGCTCGCGACCGCGGCCCACTGGGTGTAGCCGTAGTACGAGTCGCCCCACATCCCGACGACCCCGTCGGACCAGGACTGATGGGTGATCCACTCGATGGTGTCGTAGCCGTCGTGGACCTCGTTGACGAACAGCAGGGTCTCGCCCTCGGAGCGGAACTTGCCGCGCACGTCCTGGACCGCGACGCGGTAGCCGCGCCGGGTCATGTACCGGGCGATGAGCGGCATCGAGGCGTACGTCCCGGACTTGTCGTACGGCAGCCGGACCAGGATCGTCGGGCCGGGCTCGTCGACCGGCTCACCGTCGGGGAGGTAGACGTCGGTGGCCAGCCGGACACCGTCCCGCATCCGGACCCTGAACGGCAGGGCGGAGGGGTCGACCGGTGCGGGCGTGACGGTCTCGAAAGGCACGTTCACGGGGCAGCCTCACATGCTGTCTGTCGTGGGGTGGAGACGCGGGTGGAGATGCGGGCGGAAGCCCGACGGGTTCGCCCACAGTGGCATCACCCCTGTAGTTTTTCAATACCGACAAACAAAAGCCGGGCACCGGGAGCCAGGTCGTCGCGGCGTGCGATGCTTCAACCCATCTGAAGCTCGGATCACAGGGGAGGCACATCAGCCATGGGGCGCCCGAGTCTGGCCGCCGAGCGGCGGCGGCAGGTTCTTCAGGCGGCTAGCCGGTGCCTGGCCAGGAACGGGCTGGCCGGCACCACACTGGAGAAGATCGCCGAGGAGTCCGGACTGAGCCGCAGCCACGTCCGGCACTACGTCGGCAACCGGGACGACCTGCTGCTCGCGGTCGTGGAATGGGTGCAGGAGCGCGAGGACCGCGCCTTCGCCACCGCCGTGGAGCAGGCCCCGCCCGAGCAACGCCTCGGCGTCGCGATGGACCATCTGTTCGGGCCCTGGTTCCTGGGCGCGGGCGACGAGAGCGCCGTCATCCTGGAGCTCATCAGGGCAGGCCAGAGCGATGAGACACTGCGTGAGGCCATGATGTCCGGCTACCGGCTGATGCTCGGCGCGATCGACTCGGGACTGGCCGCCGAGTTCCCGGACAGCACACCGACCGCGCGGCGCGGTACCGCGTACGGCCTGCTGTGCCTGGCGCTCGGCAACGCCGTGATCTCCGATCTCGACCGGCCGCTCGGATCGGGCGGGCTGATCCGGGTGGCGGGTGAGGCGCTGGTGGCGCAGCTGGGCGCGGTCACCATGGGCGGGACCTCCCGGACATGACACCCGGCAGTGGAGGCGGGGACATCCTGGGGGCGCGGGCACTGTCATTACTTTGTCTTCATTGACAAGGTATTCGGGCCCTGTCACTGTCAGGGAACCGCGACGAGCGGACCGGGCCGTGTGTCGGCCTTCCCCCGGCCCCGTGCCGCATCCCACCCCTCCCTGGGAGGCTTTCGTGTCCCCGAAGCGCCGCGCATCCCACTGGCCACTCCTGGCCGCGTTCCCCCTCCTGGGGCTCACGGCCTGTACCGGTGCCCAGTCGGGTGCCTCCGCGGGCAGCGCCTCCTCCGGCGCGTCCCCCACCGTCAACGTGACCACGGCAGCCGCCAAGGGCGACATCGACACCCTCCACTGGGACCTGCCCTCGGGGGAGCCCACCAGCCTGGACTACGCGCACGCCGGCGACTACAGCTCCAACGTGATGGTCGCCAACCTCTGCGACACGCTCGTCCGGATGAAGGCCGACCTCTCCTACGCGCCCGGCCTCGCGGCATCCTGGAACAACCCGAACCCCACCACCCTGGTCTACAAGATCCGCGAGGGAGTGAGGTTCTGGGACGGCTCGCCCCTCACCGCCGCCGACGTGGCCTACAGCCTGAACCGCAACCGCGACGACAAGGTCGCTTCCAACAACTTCCCCAACTTCGTGAACGTCACCTCCATCAAGGCCACCGGCCCGCTCGAGGTGACCGTCAAGTTCAAGCAGCCGGACGAGCTGTTCAACAAGGAGATGGCGGCCACCTCCGGCGTCATCGCCAAGGCCGGCTTCATCAAGGAGAAGGGGGCCTCCTACGGCAAGGGCGCGCACGGTGTCATGTGCACCGGCCCGTTCAAGCTGTCCGACTGGAAGGCCAACACCAGCATCCGGCTCGTCCGCAACGACGCCTACTGGGACAAGGCCTTCCGCGCCCGCGCGGCCGCCGTCGACGTCTCCTTCGTCGCCGACACCACCAACCTCACCCTCGGCCTGAAGTCCGGCCAGCTCGACGGCGCCTTCGGCGTACCCGCCGCCGCCCTCCCGGCCCTCGCGAACACGACGACCGGCGCCATCCACCAGGGCCCCGGACTCGGCTCGTACCAACTGGCCCCCAACGGCACGCCTGCGGGCAAGGACGCACACATACGCCTGGCCCTCCTCGACGTCATCGACCGCAAGGCCCTCGCCACCGCCGTCTTCCACAACAGCGCCACACCGCTCTCCACCTTCATCCCGCCCTCGGGATGGGACGCGAAGGCCAAGGGGATCTACCGGAGCGCGTACGACAAGCTCGACAAGCCCGGCCCCGGCGGTGACCCGGACGCGGCGAAGAAGGAACTCGCGAAAAGCCCCCTGAAGGACACCACCGTGACCATCGGGGTGCAGGCCGGGGACGCCACGGAGGTGACCACCGCGACCCTGATCCAGGAGCAGGCGCGCACCATCGGGCTCAAGGTGCAGATCAAGCAGATGCAGCCGCTCCAGTTCAGCACGGCCTTCTACGACCCGAAGGCACGGGCGGGCATCGACTTCCTGCTCACCAGGGGCTTCCTCAGCGTCGCCGACCCGCTCGACTATCTCGCCCTCGGCCCGGTGCCGGGCGGCCAGTTCAACTGGATCGGCTGGGACGACGACACGACCGCCGCTCTCATCGCCAGGGCCCGGCAGACGACGGACGCCGCCAAGCGCGCCGAGTACATCGTCCAGGCGCAGGCCCGGTACGAGGCGGTCGCCTGGTCCGTGCCGCTGCTGAGCATCAACGAGGTCACCTACCTCAACAAGCGCGTCACCGGCGCCCCGCTCACCACCGCCGCGATCTTCCAGCCTTCGCTCGCCGTCATCGGCTCCGCGAAGTAGCAGTCGCCGGCTCAGCCCAATAGCCGTCATCGGCTCGGCGAAGCAGCCGTCATCGGCTCGGCGAAGTAAAGGAGCTTCCACCATGCGCGCCGTACTCCGCACCGTCACGGGCGCCCTGCTGACCCTGTTCGCGTCCAGCCTGGTCATCTTCCTCGCCCTGGCGGCCTCTCCGGGCGACGCGGCCTCCCGGCTCGCCGGCTCCAGGGCCACCGCGGCGCAGATCGCGGCGATCCGCCACACCCATGGCCTCGACCAGCCCCTCCCCCTGCGCTACCTCCACTGGCTTCAGGGCAGTCTGCACGGCGACTTCGGCACCTCGCTCCAGTACCAGCAGAGCGTCTCCTCACTCCTCGCGCCCCGCGTCGGCCAGACCCTGGCCCTGGTCGGCCTCACGGCGCTGTTCATCCTGGTCGGCGGGGTCGGCGCCGGAATTCTGGGGGCGGTGAGCCGGCCCGGCTCCGCCGTGCTCCCCGTGGTGTCCGGGGTCGGAGTCGCCGTCCCGTCCTTCGTCGCGGCGGCGCTGCTCGTCCAGGTCTTCGCGCTCTGGCTGGGCTGGCTGCCCGCGATCTCCACCGGCGTCGGCGGACTGCGCGGGCTGATCCTGCCCGCCTTCGCGCTCGCCCTGTCCTGGGCGGCCTATCTGGCCCAGGTCGTGCGCGCCTCCCTGCGGGAACAGCTCGGCCAGGAACACGTGGCCATCGCCCGCTCCCGGGGTCTGAGTCCGGGCGGCGTCTTCCGCCGGCACGTACTGCGCAACGCGGCACCCGAGATCACCACGGTGTCCGGGCTCGCCGTCGCCGGTCTGATCACGGGCACCGTCGTGGTGGAGCAGGCCTTCGGCATCGGCGGCATCGGCTCGTTCCTCGTCCAGTCCGTGGCCAGTAAGGACAGCAACGTCGTCCTGGCGATCAGTCTGCTGATGGTGACCGCCTTCATCGTCACCACCACCGCCACCGACCTCCTGCACCGCGCGCTCGATCCACGGGTCCGTGGCGTGGTCCGGACCCGTGAAAGGCAGGCCCGATGACAGCGACAGCTCTCGCGCTCCCCCTGGAGAAACCCTCTCGGCGCAGCCGCGTCGACGCCGTGTCGGCCGTGCTCGCCGCCCTCCTGGTGCTCCTGGCCCTCGCCGCCGTGCTCGCGCCGCTGATCGCCCCGTACGACCCGGCGGCGACCGACATCCTGGCCGCGGGTTCCGGCCCCTCCCCGGCCCACTGGCTGGGAGCCGACGACCTCGGCCGGGACATCCTGTCCCGGCTGCTGTACGGCGCCCGCCTCAGCCTGCTCGGCCCCACGCTGATCATCGCGGCGGCCACCGTCCTGGGCACCGCTCTCGGTGTCGCCTCCGCCTGGCTGGGCGGCTGGTTCGACGCGGTCACCAGCCGTGTCCTCGACTTCTTCTTCGCCTTCCCCGGACTGCTGCTGTCCGTCCTGGCCGTCGCGATGATCGGCTCCGGCTTCCTCGCCCCGGTCACCGCGCTCGCCGTCGCGTACACGCCGTACATCGCACGCGTCACCCGCACCATCGCCGTCCGCGAGCGCACCCTCCCCTACATCGAGGCGCTGCGCACCCACGGCCTCGGCGGCTGGGCCATCTGCCTGCGCCATCTGACCCCGGCCGTGTGGCCGGTGATCCGCGCCCAGGCCGCGATCGCCTTCGGCTCGGCACTCGTGGACCTGGCGGCGGTCTCCTACCTGGGCCTGGGCGTCCAGCCGCCCTCCGCGGAATGGGGGTTGATGGTCTCCCAGGGCCAGTCGGCGCTGCTGGGCGGCGCCCCCTGGCAGTCACTGTCCGCGGGACTGCTGATCATCGTCGTCGTTCTCGCCGTCAACACCATCGGCGAACGGGCGAGCGACTCGGACACGGCGGGAGGGCGCGCGTGAGGACGTCGAACAAGGAAGAGAAGCCCGTCGGGGACGAGAAGTCGGCGAGGAAGTCGGTGGGAAAGTCGACCGCGGAGGAGAGACTGCTCGACATCGCGGGCCTGAGAGTCGACCTGGCCGACGGACGGACCGTCCTGCACGACGTCTCGTACGCCGTGCGGCCCGGCGAGTCCCTCGGACTGGTCGGGGAATCCGGGTCGGGCAAGTCCATGAGCCTCAAGGCCGTACTGCGCATGCTGCCCGCGAGGGCCCGTGCGGAAGGCGGCGTCACCTTCGACGGCCGCTCCGTCACCGCCATGAACCCGCGAGAGCTGCGAGCCTTCCGGGCCGGCGAGGTGGCGATGATCCCGCAGGATCCGCGTGCCGCCGCCAACCCCGTGCGGACGGTCGGCGACTTCCTCACCGAAGTCCTGGTCCGCGCCCGTGGCGTCGCGCGGAGGAAGGCCGCCGACCAGGCGATCCGGCATCTGGCGGACGTCGGCGTCGCCGACGGGGAGCAGCGGCTGCGCCAGCATCCCCACCAGCTGTCGGGCGGCCTGCTCCAACGGGTGATGATCGCCGCGGCCCTCGCCGCCGGACCCCGGCTCCTGCTCGCCGACGAGCCCACCACCGCCCTCGACGTGACCACCCAGCAGGAGGTGATGGCCATCCTCCACGAGCAGCGCCGCCGGCATCACCTGGCCATGGTCCTGGTCACCCACGACCTCGACCTGGCGGCGGCGGTCACCGACAGCATCGCGGTGATGTACGCCGGAACCATCGTCGAACTCGGCCCCTCCAAGGGCCTGCACCGCACCGCGCGACACCCCTACACCGCGGGCCTGTTGCGCTCCCGCCCGGCCATCGGCACCCGAGCCCGCCCGGTCAGCCTCCCAGGCCGGCCCCTGTCGGCCTTCGAGGCCGGACCCGGATGCGTCTTCGCCGACCGCTGCGCCTTCGCCGAGAAGCGCTGCCGCACGGACCGGCCGCGGCTCGAAGCACAGGGCACCCACCTGGTCGCCTGCCACCGCGCGGCCGAACTGGCGGCGGCCGGAAGCCTCCTGGAGAGGACATCATGACCACGCCTGTTCTGGAGGCCACCGGCCTGCGCAAGGAGTTCCCCGGAGGCAGGCTCGCCGTGGACGACGTGTCCCTGACCCTCCCGCCCGGCGGTTCGATGGGCGTTGTCGGCGAGTCCGGCTCCGGCAAGACCACCGTCGCCCGGATGCTCGTCGGTCTGGAGACCCCGACGGCGGGCACCGTCCGCGTCGACGGCGAGCCACTGATCACGGGCAGGGCCACGCCCCGCGGGCGCGCCGAGCGGCTCCGCCGGGCCCGCCGGATCCAGCTCGTCTTCCAGGACCCCTACACCTCGCTCGACCCACGCCAGACCGTAGGCAACGGCATCGACGAGCTCCTGCGCCTGCACGAACCCGACCGCGACCGGCGTCGCGACCGCGCCACCGATCTCCTCGACCAGGTCGGCCTGGACGCACGTGTGGCTCGTTCGACGCCCGGCACCCTGTCCGGTGGACAGCGCCAGCGGGTGGCCATCGCCCGTGCCCTGGTCTCCCGGCCGAAGATCCTCGTCCTGGACGAGGCCGTCTCCGCCCTCGACGTGTCCATCCAGGCACAGGTGCTCAACCTGCTCGCCGACCTGCGCGACGAACTCGGCATCGGCTACCTCTTCGTCACCCACGACCTGGCCGTGGCGCAGCAGGTGACCGACGAGCTGATCGTGATGCACCAGGGCCGGGTCGTCGAGCACGGCACCACCGACCAGGTGCTCACCGCGCCCGAACACCCCTACACCCGCGACCTGTTGGCGGCCGTCCCCCGCGAGGGCTGGCAGCCGGCCCGCTCACGGTGACGCCTACGAGACGGCGACCGCCCCGTCCCCCAGCCGCGCCCGCGTCTCGGAGCCGCCGTTCCAGCGGACATGGATCTCGTCCGTCCCGTCCTCGACACGGACGGAGACACGGACGGAGACCAGCTCCTCCAGCGGTACGGGGTCCGGCTCACCGGTCAGCCGGGCGAGGGCGACGAAGACCGTGCCGCCGGCCGCCGTGACGCCCGTCAAACCGCCGGGTGCGTCCGACAGTCCGTGGACGGACCGGAGTTCGGCACGCACGCCGTCCCCCTTCGCCGCCCATCCCGTGACACGCACCGACGTCCCTTCGGGCGCCCCCGACACATGGAACGCCCGTACCTCCACCGCCCCCTCGGCCAGCACGAGGCTCGTGACCCGGGCGCCGGAGGCCGCCGTGTGCCGCGAGGCCGTCCAGCCCTCGCCTGCCCCCAGCGGCTCGATACCGGTGCGGCTCGGGTCGTCGCCCACGATCACGCTGTTGTCGTACGACTCCGACGGCTCCGTCACCGTCGAGTACGCGAGCCGCGTGTAGTACGGGTCGTAGCGGACGTCCTCGCTGCCGTGGTTGTGGAGGCGGACCAGGCCGTCGGCGCGGGTCGACTGGAGCAGCCAGTTGGGCGGGCCCACGGGCCGGACCGTGTCCTCCCTCTCCACCGGCCCGGGCTCCTCCCGCGCCGTCCACACCTCGTGGTCCGGCGGCAGCAGCAGCCCGAGGAAGCCCTTGCTCGCCCAGTACGGGGATGCCGGGCCCGAATAGCCCTGCAGGACGGCAGGGTCGGGGCCGTGCCAGCCGAGCGTGAGCAGGCCGCGCTCGTCCACGGCACCGTGGTCGAGGAAGTACTTCAGCGCGCCCGACGCCAGCCGCCGCGTCTGCCCATGCGTCAGCGGCGTACGGCCCGTGAGGGCGCCCAGCCACAGGGGTGCGGTCGTCGCGAAGCGGTACGTCAGGGAGCGGCCCTGGTGCATGGGGGCGCCGTCGCCGCCGAACAGGTGGGCGTAGTCGGCGAGGTGGGTCGACAGGCGGCCGCCGTACAGGTCCAGCAGCCGCTCGTCGTTCGCCAGCCAGGCGTGCAGCACCGGGTAGAGGTGCATGGCCCAGCCGTTGTAGTAGTCGAACTTCCGGCCGTCGCCGTCGGTGTACCAGCCGTCGCCGAGGTACCACTGCTCGATGCGTTCCAGGCCGCGGTCGATCGCCCGGTGGGAGGCTTCCGCCTCGTGGCCGATCTCCGCGAGGAACCCGCCGACCGTCACCGGGAACAGTTCCCAGTTGCAGGGCCAGGCCTCGGCCGTGAGGGCGTCACCGAGCCAGGCCGCCGCGCGCTGCCGTACGGCGTCGTCGAGGCGGTCCCACAGCAGCGGGCGGGTCAGCCGCAGCGCGAGCGCGATCGACGCCGCCTCCACCAGGGGCTGGCCTCGGTCCTCGATACGCGGCCAGACACCCGACACTCCGGCCGCGAGCCCGTCGCCGTACCGCTGGAGCGCCTTCTCGTCCCGACGGAAGGCCGCCAGCAGGAGGGTCCGGGCATACCCCTCCAGACCGTCGGAGAGCCGCCCGGACCAGCTCGTCCGGTCACCGGGCAGGTGGTAGAGCGCACCGTCGGCGCTCGCGTACGGCTCCACGGCGGCCAGCAGGGAGTCGGCGGCGTTCTCCCAGTGGGCGCGGGTGTATCCGGTGCAGGCGCTGAGGGAGCGGTCCTCGGAGGGCATCGGGGGCTTCCTGTCTTGCGTGGGTCGACGATAGGCGGGCCGGTCGAAGCCCCGTAAGGGGCGCGGGGCTGTGTCGATATGCGGCTCCGCCGCGTGGGCGCGACCAGCCACGACGGACCCGCAGCTTCAAGACGGCCCAACCAGCGGAGCGCAAAGGCGAAGGCCTGGGGCGCCCCGGTTCCGGTCGAGGCGCCCCAGGGGCTCATCACATCCGCACCCTGCCCTCCGGCACCAGGTGCTGGGCGGCGAGTTCGTCGCGGACGAGGCCCGCGTAGACCGTCGCGCCGTGGACGGAGGTGTGCGTGTTGTCGCGCTTCTCGTTGTACAAGTACACCGACTTGGAGGCCTCCACACCCAGCGATTCGACAAGAGCCTTCGTCTTCGCCGTCAGATCGATCAGGGGGACGCCCTTGTCCGCCGCGACCGAGCGGGTGACCGCCGGGTGATCCACGCCGAGGCCGTTCACGAGCAACGCGGTGTTGTTGTTCAGTGTGCCGTCCGCGTTGAACCAGCGCCGGACGATCGGGGTAACCAGAACCGGTTTCCCGCCCTTCTCGCGGACACCCGCCACCAGTGTCTCCAGGTTCGCCCGGTATGTCGCCTCGTCGGTCTGCTTGTCGTTGTGGGCGAGCTGGATGAGGACGAGGTCGCCGCGGCGGATCAGCGGCTGGACGGTGCCCCACAGCTGGGGGCTCGCGAGGTAGGAGACCGTGCTCTCGCCGGAGTCCGCGTAGTTGGCGACGGACACGCCCTCGCGGAGGTACTGCGGGAGCTGCTGGCCCCAGCCGGAGTACGGGTCGCCGGGCTGGTCGCACACCGTGGAGTCGCCGACGAGGAAGATCTGCCGGGTGTGCCGGGCCGGTGTCACACGGATGTCCGCGAGCGCGGGCGCCGAGCCGCCGAGTACGAGGTCCAGGCCGGGCGTGCCCTCCGCGCCGGTCGGCTCGCCCTCGGGGGTGCGGACGTTCACCGTGAAGCCACGGGCCACCCGCTCCCCCGCCGCCGTGGCCGTCTCGGGCAGCAGCGAGCGCCGGGTCTCGCCGCCGACGCTCGTGCTCGCCGCGCTGTCGCCGCCGAGGAGGACGGTCACGTCGTACGTGCCGGGTGCGACGTCGAAGTGGCAGGAGGTCGCGTTGCAGTTCTCGGGTCCGAGGACGGGGCGCCCCGCGTGCGCCTGGGCCGGTACGGCCGCCAAGGCGGTACCCAGGGTCGCGGCCGTCAGCGCGGCGACGGTGAAACGTCTCATTGCGGCTCCTCGGGACGGACGGCAAGACCTGGCCGCTGGACGGTACCGCGTCTGACAAGCGCTTTCTAGATGTCGGCAGTTTTTCACATGATTGTCAACTTCGACGGTGTGAAAGCCCTTTCGCGAAATCGATTCAACTGTCACCCTTCCGATCACCCGCACACCCCCCACGCCTCCGGAAGGAGACCCCCCATGTCCAGCCACCCCCACACCGGCAGACCCCTCGGCCGCCGCGGCTTCGTCCTCGGCGCGAGCGCGACCGCCGCGGGCGCGGCCCTCACCGGCCCGCTGGCCTCCGCCGCGCACGCCGCGAGTTTCGGCTACACCGACGACGGCTCGAACTACGTGATCGACACCGGCGCCAACCTCGTCTTCAAGGTCAGCAAGTCCAACGGCGACCTGACCTCGCTGGCGTACCGGGGCACGGAGTACCAGGGCTACGGCGGTATGAACTCGCACATCGAGTCCGGCCTCGGCAGCTCGACCGTCACCATCAAGCAGTCCGGCTCGACGATCCTGGTGAGCGTCACGCACGGCACGCTCAGGCACTACTACGCGGCCCGCAGCGGCGAGAACAACGTCTACCTGTGGACCAACAAGGCCGACGACTCGGTCAGCGCGACCCGCTACATCGTGCGCGTCAAGAAGGGCATGTTCCTCAACGACGAGCCCGACTCCTACACGTACACGACCTCCACGATCGAGGCCTCGGACGTGTTCGCGAAGTCCGACGGCCAGACCCGCTCGAAGCACTACTCGAAGCTCCGGGTGATCGATGACAACTACGTCGGCTGGAGCAGCGGCGGCGTCGGCCTGTGGATCGTGCGCAGCAACCACGAGAAGGCGTCCGGCGGCCCGTTCTACCGCTCGTTGCTTCGGCACCAGAGCGCGGACGGCGGCGGGCTGTACGAGATCCTCTACTACGGCCAGAACCAGACCGAGGCCCAGCGCTTCGGCCTCCAGGGCCCGTACGTCATCGCCTTCACGGACGGCGGCGCACCCTCCTCGTCCCTCTTCCCGGGCACCCTGACCACCTCGTGGGCGGACTCGCTCGGCATCTCCGGGTACGTCGGCGCGGGCGGGCGGGGCCGGGTCGCGGGCGTCGGGATCACCGGGCGCGACACGGCGCAGCCGTACACGGTCGGGCTCGCCAACTCGGCGGCACAGTACTGGGGTTCGGCGCGGGCGTCCGACGGCTACTTCTCCGTCTCCGGGATCCTCCCGGGGACGTACACGCTGACGGTCTTCAAGCGGGAACTCGCCGTGCACACCCAGTCGGTGACGGTCACCGCGGGCGGGACGACCACGCTCAACTCGATCGCGATCCCCTCCTCCAACGACCCGTCCAACGCGAGCGCCATCTGGCGGATCGGCACCTGGGACGGCACGCCCGGCGGGTTCAAGAACGCCGACCTGATGACGTACGCCCACCCCTCCGACGTCCGGGCCGCGTCCTGGACCGGCAACGTGGTGATCGGCAACAACGAGACGGCGTCCTTCCCCTGTTACCTCTGGAAGGACGTCAACAGCGGCATCCTGGTGTACTTCAAGCTGACCGCGGCCCAGGCCGCCGCAGCGCACACCCTGAGGATCGGGGTGACGACGGCGTACGCGAACGGCCGCCCGCAGGTCACGGTCAACGACACGTGGACGTCGGCCATCCCCTCGCCACCCACCCAGCCGAACACCCGGTCGCTGACCAACGGTTCCTACCGCGGCAACAACCACACGTTCACGTACAGCGTCCCGGCGTCCGCCTGGAAGGCGGACACGAGCCAGTACAACGTGCTCAGGATCGACGTGGTGAGCGGGTCGGGGACGACCGGCTTCCTCAGCGCGGGCACGTCGGTCGACGCGATCGACCTGCTCGCCTGACCGTCTCACGCAGGGTCACGTCCCCCGCGTCCACTGCTGGTTCGTGCCGCCGTTGCAGGTGTACGTGATGACGGCGGCCGAGTCGGCGGTGGACGCGCCGTTCACGTCCAGGCACTCGCCACTGGCGCGGGACTTGACGTTGACGTAGGAGCCCGTGGTGGTGAGCGACCACTGCTGGTTCGTCGCCGAGGAGTTGCAGTTCTCCTGGGTGACGGTGGAGGCGTTCTCCTGTACGCACATCGAGCTGTTCCGCACCATCAGCTGGTAGTAGCCGCTGCCGACGGACTTGAACCAGTACTTCTGGTTGTTGCCGCCGTTGCAGGTGTACTGCTTGATCTGGGCGCCCGGCCAGAGCGACTGACTTGTCACGTCGGCGCACTTGGAGGAGTGGCGGGCTATCAGCGTGTTGTACGTGGCGCTGGTGCCGGTGACCGTCCCCGCGGCCGTGTCGATGGTGACCTCCGGCGACCAGGACATGGACATCGTGGTCGAGCTCGGGAAGGTCAGCGGCAGCCACACGTAGCGGGAGTCGTTGACGGTCCCGCCGAAGGAGTTGCCCCAGCGGTCGCCCATGTACAGGTACGAGGTACCCGAACTGCCCTGCACGGGAAGGACGTAGGCGGTCTGTGAGCCGAAGGTCGTCGAGTCGCCGACGTTGGTCATCGCGGTCCACGGGCCGGCGATGTTGGTGGCGGTGGCGTACTGCTGCTGGTTGGGGTTCCAGCCGGTCGCGCCCGACGTCAGCATGAAGTAGACGCCGTTGCGCTTGAACAGGGCCGGGGCCTCGCGGTGGCCGCCGTGCCAGGGGTCGGCGACGAGGCTCGCGATGCCGGTGTAGTCGGAGGTCAGCCGGTAGATCTGCAGGTCGTAGTTCTCGCGGGCGGCCGAGATCATGTAGCCGGCGCCGTCGGTGTCCACGAAGACCGTGATGTCACGGGACATGTGCTGGCCGAGCGGGCGGAAGCTGCCCTGCCAGGTGTAGTTGCCGTCGACCGTGTCCGACACGGCGACGGCGGCGCGGGCCTCGCTGTAGTCGGTGCCGTTCTCCTTGTGCATCCACATCACGAACTTGCCGGTGGACGCGTTGTACATGACCTTCGGCCGCTCGATGTTGGCCGTGGCCAGCTCGGAGGCGCTGGACTGGGTCAGGACGTGGTTCCTGAACTCCCAGTTCTTCAGGTCGGTGGAACGGTAGGCGTCCACGTACCGGAAGGTGTTGTCGGCGTTGCGGTTCTCGCCGAACCAGTAGTAGTAGGAGCCGACCTTGATGACCCCGCCGCCGTGGGCGTGCACGGGGTTGCCCGAGGTGTCGGTGAACTGCGTGCCGTTGGTGATGGTCTGCGGTGCCGCCTGGGCGGGTCCGGCCGTGGCCAGCGCTCCTGCCAGTGCCAGGCAGAGGGCGAGGAGGATCGCGTACGCGCGTCTCATGGTGGATCACACTCCCTGGGATCCGTGGGTGGGTGTGTCGGCGATCGGGATGCCGAAGTCCGGCGTGCCGTCGGCCTTCCAGCCGAGCCGCTGGATACGGGTGTGGCGGTTGGGGTCGTTCAGCGGGTCGCCGACGATCTCCTTGTACTGGCGGGCGTGGTAGACGAGGACGTCGGTGCGGCCGTCCTCGGCGACCGTGAAGCAGTTGTGGCCGGGGCCGTACTGCTTGGTGGTGTCGTTGCTGGTGAAGACCGGGGTCGGGGACTTCGACCAGTTGGCGGGGTTCATGAGGTCGGCGTCGGCGTCGACCGTGAGCAGGCCCATGCAGTAGTTGAAGTCGGTCGCGCTGGCCGAGTACGACATGAACAGGCGGCCGTCGCGCTTGATGACCGAGGGACCCTCGTTGACCTTGAAGCCGATGGTCTCCCAGGCCAACTCCGGTGTGGTGAGCCGTACCTGAGGGCCGGTCAGGGTCAGCGGGCCGGCCATCTTCGACAGCCAGACCGCGGTGTTGTTGTCCATGCCGGGCTCGTGCTGGGCCCAGGCGAGATAGCGGGTGCCGCGGTGGGTGAAGGTGGTCGCGTCGAGGGAGAAGGTCTCCCAGGCCGTCTTCAGTTGTCCACGCTCGACCCACGTGCCCTTGAAGGGGTCGGGGTGGGAGTTCTCCAGGACCCAGATGCGGATCGCCCAGATGTCCTCGGCGGGCGCGGAGGCGAAGTAGATGTACCACTTGCCGTCGATGTGGTGGATCTCCGGCGCCCAGATGTGCGCGCCCATGACCCCGGTCGCGTGCTTGCGCCAGATGACGGCCTCGTCGGCGGTCGCGAGGCCGCGCAGGGTGCGGGATCTGCGCAGGATGATCCGGTCGTACTCGGGGGACGTGGCCGTGAAGTAGTAACGGCGGTCGGTGTGACGGTGGATGTGGGGATCGGCCCGGTTGCGGACGAGCGGGTTGACGTACGGCGCGGCGGCCCCGGCACCCGCCGGTGAGCTCGACGGACCCGCGGCCTGCGCCACGGTCGGCATCGCCGTGAGGGCGCCCGCGGCCAGGGCTCCCTTCAGCAGCAGCCGTCGGTCGGGAATGGGGGACGGATGGTCCTCGCGGCTCATGTGCACACTGCCTCTCGGGAAGTGGGGGGACACAGCAAACACAAAAGGAAACAGAAACGTTCGACATGGTTCGAAATGTCGCACAAGATCTGTCATTCCGAACGCCGAAAAGGTAAGGGCGTGTTACGGCCAGGTCAACGGGTCGGACGGGACGAACACGCGGCGAGGGGGTGTCGAGGCCCGCGATGCGCGAGTGATGCCCGAGGTGACCGTGAAATTTCTGTTATCGGTACCGGTCTTCGTCCGTCTCCTCCACGTGCGCAGCAGCCTCCCCCACAAGACAGCAGCATCCGCCGGAGCCCTCGCGGTGGCAGCCCTCATGCTGGGCGCCCCCACCGCGTCCGCCGCCGGGCCGCGTGACGTGACCGCCGACGTGCGGGCGGGCCGGAACGTGACGCTCGACGGCGACACCGTGGTGACCGTGCCGGCGGGGACGACCACGTACGACGGCGTGTTCAGCGGCACCGGCACGCTCACCGTGCGCGGCACCGGCACGCTGATCCTCACCGAGGACAGCGACTTCACCCTGCCGAAGTCCCGGCAGCGGCAGGCGGTGAGGACCCAGGGAGGCAACCACCCGTACGTCACCGTGACCAACCCTGACCCACCCGCCGTGACCGTGGCGAAGGGCGCCACGCTCCAGTACGGCAACGGCGGCACCACCGGGCTGATCGGCCACTTCCCGTACAACACCCCGGCGTTCCGGCTCAACCAGGACAACATCCGGGTCGACGGCACCCTGCGGCTGTCCCTGAAGAGCGCCTACAACCTGGGCACCATCAGCGGCTCCGGGCTGGTCACCCAGCCGAGGTTCCTCTGGGGCACCTGGGACCTGTCGGGCACGCACCCCTTCTCCGGGGTGATCGACAACGGTACGCAGGTGAACACCGGACGGCCGGAGTACGCCACCTCGCTGCCCAACGTCCGCAAGGTCCTCAACCAGGGCACCTGGACCGTGGACACCCCACTGGGCCAGACGGTCACCCAGCGCATGGACTTCTACCAGCGCGAGTACGGCAGCGACATCAACGTCCAGTCCAGGCCGGGCAGCAAGGTGATCCTCACGGGCCAGTACAGCTGGTCGAACCAGGGCGGCGACACCAACCCCTCGCTCAGCGACCCGGCCCTGAACTGGACGCCCGCGCGCAAGAACGTCAACAAGCGCGGCACCAACATCAAGGGCGCGAACGTCCAGTGGGGCGACGGGACGACGAACAAGATCTTCATGCCGGGCACGGCCGAGACGGTGTACATCAACCTCCTCGCCGCCCGGTCCCGTTCGCTGCTCACCTTCGACTACAACGGGCCCGTGACGCTGGGCGCCCCCATCGGCGGCGGCAGGTTCCACGACACGCTGTCGGCGCCCGGCGCCGGGGACATCGTCATCAAGGGGACGAAGGGCAACGACGTCACCTTCGCCGCCGTCCAGTACTACAACGGCTCGACGACCGTCGAGAAGGGCGCCGTGCTGCGGCTGGGGTCCGGCAAGCGCGGTGGCGACGGCGGGCTCTACACCAAGGGTGACCTCTACAAGGTCGTCAACGACGGTTCGCTCGTGCTGGACAACAGGAGCAGGGCCCTCACGCTGTCCCGGATCAGCGGCAGCGGATCGCTCACCCAGGCCGGGGCCGCGACGACGACGCTCACGGGCGGCACGGTGACGTACACGGGGACGACGACCGTCAAGAAGGGCACGCTGGCACTGCGTTCGGGCGCCACCCTCGCCCGGAGCAGGGCGATCCGCCTCACCTCGGCGGGGGCGAAACTGGACGTGGGCACGGCGGGCCTGCGGGTGACGGCCTCACTGTCCGGCAGGGGCACGGTGAAGGGCTCGGTGACGAACCAGGGCGAGGTCGCGGGCGGCCTCATCGTGACGGGTGGATACACGCAAAGCGCAAAGGGCGAACTGGCGGCGGGTGACCGTCCGTTGACGGTGTCGGGCGGGGTCGCGCTGGGCGGGAGGCTCGACGTGTCGGGCATCGGGAGCGGGCCGCCGAAGAAGATCACCGTGCTCGACCACAAGGGCGGCGCCAGGACCACGGGTACGTTCACCGGCCTGAGGGAAGGGGCCGAGGTGAAGCTCGGCGGCAGCACGTACCGGATCAGCTACCGCGCCGGCGACGGCAACGACGTCGTGCTGACCGCCGCCGCCTCCGCCCGTGCCTCCACGAGCGCCCACGTCGACGCGGCCTCCTCCGAGGCGGCGACGGACACCACGCGCAACGCGAGCGCCGCCGGCGACAGTGGCCTCGGCTGGTGGCCGTACGCGATGGCCGTCGGGCTGCTCAGCGGGCTGGCGGTGCCGGTGGCACGGCGTGGCCGCGGGCGCGGGCGCGGGCGCGGGCGCGGCGGGCGCCGAGGCGGAGGACGGCACGCCGCCCACGGGTGACCCCTGGACCGCGTCGGCCGGCCGGTGGGTGTACGGGGGTCGTCACCGGCCGGTCGGCGCCCGGGGGTTGACCGGGCCCCCGCCGGACGGACCTGGCTGTAGCGTGATCGGGATGACGGCGGAGAGCGGAACGTCGGTCGGTGGCATGGGGAGCGCGGGCGGGGTCTTCCGCCGGGGTGCGACCCTCCGCCGACCGTGCCCCTCGGGGGGGGTGTTTCGCCCCCGCCGCCCCTACCCGTCCCATCCCCAGGGGCTCCGCCCCTTCGACCCCGCACGGGGCTCCGCCCCGGACCCCGCTTCGGGGGCCAGCCCCCGGACCCCCGCTCCTCAAACGCCGGAGGGGCTGGTGTGCCGGGGCTGAGCTCTCCCTCCTGCGGCCTGGAATGTCAGCCGAGGCCGGGCACAACCAGCCCGTCCGGCGTTTGAGGACGAGGCCCTCAGGCCGACAGCAGGGGTCTGGGGGCGCAACCCCCAGGGATGGGACGGGTAGGGGCGGCGGGGGCGAGACCACGCTTCGCGGTCCGCTACGCCACCCCAGGAGACCGCCCACTACTGCATCTCCTCCTGGGCCGGCAGACCGGCGCGACGTTCACGAAGGCGTTGCTGGACTGACCGGCCCTTCGCTCTCTCGCCGTCCCCGCAGCCACACGTACACCGGGATGCCCGCGAACAGGAACAGCACGCCCTGGTAGACCGCCGCGTATCCCGCGCCCGCGATCAGCCAGAAGGAGAAGGCGAAGGACAGCGCGGCGACGATCAGATCGCGGACCAGCCCTGCCGGGCGGACCTGTTCCCGGCTTCCCCTGGCCAGCCAGTACAGCTGGGCGGCGGCCGACAGCAGGTACGGTACGCAGCCGGTGAACGTGGTGATGAGGACGAGGACGCGGAAGGTGGCGTCCGGGCCCGCCGTGTAGTTGAGGGCGATGAGGAGCGAGCCGAGGATGGCGACGGCCCACACGCCGAAGCCGGGCACCCCGCCCTTGCCGAGCCTGGCGAACGGCGCCGGGAAGAGCCCGTCACGGGCGGCCGCGTACGGCATCTGCGCGGCGAGCAGGATCCAGCCGTTGAGGCAGCCGGTGATCGAGGCGACGGCGACCAGCGCGATGGCGGTGCCGCCCCAGGTGCCGCCCGTCATCGCGTTGACGGCGTCGGCGAAGGGCGCGCCGGAGTCGACGAGCTTGTCGTGCGGGACGAGGCCGAAGACGGCGACCGTCCCGAGGACGTACACGAGGGCGGAGGCGAGGGTGCCGAGGACGCCGGCGCGGCCCACGTTGCGTTCGGGGTCGCGGACCTCGCCCGCGCTGACGGCCGCGGACTCGACGCCGAGGAAGCTGTAGAGGAGGAGCGCCGCGGAGGCGGCGACCGCGCCGGTCACGCTCCCACCGGAGGCGTTGAACGGGCCGAAGTTGTCGGTGTCGACGAAGAAGAGGCCGATCGTGGCGACCAGCAGCAGCGGCACGAACTTCAGCACCGTGGACACGATCTGCACCCCGCCGACCCAACGGGTGCCGGCGAAGTTCGCGGCGGCGGGCAGCCAGAGGGCGGCCAGGGCGACGAGCGCTTCGAGGGCGTGGTTGCCGCCCAGCGGTATCAGCACGTCGACGTAGCCGACGACCGCGACGGCGAGCGCGGCGATGCTGACCCAGCACATCGTCCAGTACGACCACGCCGACAGGAACCCCGCGAACTCGCCGAACGCGTCGCGCGGGTACGCGTACAGCCCGCCCGTGACCGGGCTGCGCCGGGCCAGCCGGCCGAAGAGCAGCGCGAGCAGCACCGCGGCCACGGACAGGACGACGAAGGCGAGCAGGCTGACCGTGCCGTACGGGGCGACGGTCGCGGGGAGGGCGAAGATGCCACCACCGATGATGTTGCCCATCACGAGTGCGGTGGCGGTGACGAGGCCGAAGGTGCGGCGGGGACGGGCGGCGGCCGGATCCGGGGTCGCGTCCGGGGTCGGCTCGGGGTTCGGCTCGGGGGTGCCGGCCTCGGTGGTGCTGGGGGTGGTCATGACACTTCCGGGTGGTTCGTGGGGACGTGCGGGGTTGCGCGGGGTGTGGCGTACGGGGTGGGGAGAACGCCGATCGTAACCGGCCGTCCCACATGGTGGGCGATCTGTTCATCAAATGGACACATGCCGGGGACGTGCCTCGCTTCGACTAGCGTCATGACATGACCAGCGACACCACCCGCACCACCCTCGTCGACGCCCTCGCCTCCGGCGGCCCGCTCGTCCTCGACGGCGGCATGTCCAACCAGCTGGAGTCCGCCGGCCACGACCTCAGCGACGAGCTGTGGTCGGCCCGGCTCCTCGCAGAGCGCCCCGAGGCGGTCACCGAGGCCCACCTCGCCTACTACGAGGCGGGCGCCGACGTGGCGATCACCTCCAGCTACCAGGCGACGTTCGAGGGCTTCGCGAAGCGCGGGCTCTCCCGCGAGCGGGTGGCCGAGCTCCTCGGTCTGAGCGTGGAGCTGGCGCGCGAGGCGACCCGGCGGGTCAAGGACACCTCACGCCCCTTGTGGGTGGCCGCGTCTGTCGGCCCGTACGGCGCGATGCTCGCCGACGGCTCCGAGTACCGGGGGCGCTACGGGCTCACCGTCTCCGAGCTGGAGGCCTTCCACCGTCCGCGCCTGGAGGTCCTCGCCGCGGCAGGCCCCGACGTCCTCGCCCTGGAGACCCTCCCCGACGCCGAGGAGGCCGAAGCGCTGCTCCGGGCCGTCCACGGACTGGGCGTGCCCGCGTGGCTGTCGTACACCGTCGCCGGTGACCGCACCCGTGCCGGGCAGCCGCTGGAGGAGGCGTTCGGCCTCGCCGCCGACGTGGACGAGGTCGTCGCCGTCGGTGTGAACTGCTGCGCGCCCGAGGACGTGGACGGTGCCGTCGCCGTGGCCGCCCGGGTGACGGGTAAGCCGGTCGTGGTGTACCCCAACAGCGGGGAGGCATGGGATGCCGGGGCCCGTGGGTGGAGGGGCCGTTCCACCTTCACGCCCGAGCAGGTGACCGGTTGGTCGGGGGCGGGGGCTCGGCTGATCGGCGGGTGCTGCCGGGTGGGGCCGGAGGCGATCACGGGGATCGCGGGGGCGCTGCGCGGGGCGTAAGGGGTTGTTCTCGCCCCCGCCGCCCCTACCCGTCCCATCCCCGGCCGAGCGCCGGCTTCTCAGGGGCGCGGGGAACTGCGCGACCAGCCACCCCCAACCCGCACCAACCCACCCACCCAGGCCATCACGGCCGGCCGACGCCGCCCGAGCGGCGGAAACGCCGGACCGCCGACAGCGCCGCCGTGCTGCGCGGTGGCGAGGCGGGCGACGGGCCGCCGGCCGGAACGGGCGCGCCCTTCGGCGACCTCACGGAATCCGCCTCCCACAGGGCGAGTTCGCGGTCATAGGGCCCGCGCACGACCCGCCCGTCCGGATCGTCGAACACCCGCACAGGATGCGACGCGTCCCAGGCCGGCCACCCCGGATCCCCGTCCACCGCGAACCGCACCCACGCCGAGTGCATCGCGTCGGCGAGCTCCCGCGGGGCACCCTCACCCGCGAGCTTCACCGACGCGGGCACGCCACCGGTGTCGAACACGAACCCCAGCTCCAGCGCGTGACAGGCACCGAGACCGGGCACGTTCGAGGGCCAGGCGAACTCGTAGACGTATGACGGCGCGGCTCCGCCCAGACGCGCGTCCGCGAGCCGGTGCAGCGGGACCCGCAGCAGGTGGTCGGTGACCAGCTGACCGGCGAGCTCGGCGGTCCCGGCGCCGGGGTGGAGTTCGCGGTAGCCGCGGGAGACCTCCGGCCCGCAGTGGCAGCGGGCGCGGGCCCCGGCCAGGGCGACCGCGCCGAGGCGGTCGACGCGGTCGTGGAGCCCGCCCGGGACCAGCCACAGACGGTACTCCTCGCTGGTCCAGCCCATGAGGAGCTCGACGTCATGCCCGGGGCCGTGCGCCGGGCCCTCGTCGAGGAGGGCCTGCAGGGGGTCGCGGGGCACGACGTCGCCGTCGACGACGATGCCGAAGGCGGGGCCGCCGAGCACCGGGCCGCTGAGCCGGCCGACCTCGGCCTGGGCCTCGGCGAGGTCGGCGCGGTCCACCTCGGCGAAGGCGGTGGCGGTCGCGGGGACCTTCAGCCGGGCCGCCATCCGGCGGACCATGCGCCGCGCCTTGTCGCGGTCGACGGCCTCCGGCGGCCCGCTCTGCAGGACGGCCCGCCGGAAGAGCCCCCGGGCGCGGGGACTGGCGATCAGCGCGCCGATGCTGATGGCTCCGGCGGACTGGCCGAAGACGGTCACGCGGTCCGGGTCGCCGCCGAACCCCGCGATGGCGTCCCGCACCCATTCCAGCGCGGCGAGCTGGTCGCGCAGGCCGGGGTTGGCCGGGGCGTCGGGGAACAGGCCGTAGCCCTCCACACCCAGCCGGTAGTTGATCGAGACGAGGACGACGCCGTCCCGGGCGAAGGCGTGTCCGTCGTAGACGGGGACGGCGGACGAGCCTCGGGTGAGGGCACCGCCGTGGATCCACACCATCACCGGGAGCCGGGCCCCTCGGCCCGGCTCCGGCGTCCACACATTGAGGTTGAGGCAGTCGTCGCCGGGCACGACCGGATCGGACAGGAGCCGCGCGAACGCTTCGGAGTACGGCGGCTTCGGCGGGGTCGGCCCGAAGACGCCCGCGTCGCGCACGCCCTCCCAGGGCTCGGGCGGCACGGGCGGCCGGAACCGGTGGGGGCCGACGGGCGGCGCGGCGTACGGGATGCCCCGGAAGACCGCGATCCCGTGTTCGTACCGGCCGCGTACGTCCCCGT
This sequence comes from Streptomyces sp. NPDC046862, assembly GCF_040704615.1. Classification (NCBI taxonomy): domain Bacteria; kingdom Bacillati; phylum Actinomycetota; class Actinomycetes; order Kitasatosporales; family Streptomycetaceae; genus Streptomyces; species Streptomyces sp. NPDC046862. The sequence continues at coordinate 28,372 of NZ_JBEYXP010000082.1, forward strand.
ACGGCGTCCTGACCACTGGCGCTGTCGGGGCTTCCGTCCCCGCCGTCCCTGCCGCCATGCGCCCACCAGCTCCTCGCGCTCGTGAACAGTCGCTCAGGTCAGAGCATCGCACCACCTCCGGTTATTCCGGGCGGACGCCGCTGCGGGGCGGCTATTTGGCGTACATGAGGGTGCCGAAGCCCAGCTGGTCGTAGCCGCCGCTGGTGGAGCCGTAGTCGCCGCCACCGCCCTCGGGTGCGACGAGGTCGTAGTACATCTGCGAGATGTACTTGTCGTCCAGGAACAGACGCCGGTTGTAGTGGAAGTGGAGCATGGCCCACACGGGACGGACCTGGCCGCGGGAGCCCGAGCCGATCACCGTCTGCGACTGCTGGGAGCAGTTCGTGCCGCTGCCCCAGGTGTAGGTGGTGTAGGGCACGTCCAGGCCCAGGTTGTACTTGGCGACGTACTGGGCGCCCTTCATGAACCGTCTGCCGTCGTACGAGTACAGGTCGTCACCCTGGTTCCAGGCCATCTCGCAGACCGCGCCCATCTGGCCCATGCCCATGACGGTGTGGCCCTGGTCGCGGCCGGACTCCTGCCACTGGCCGAGGTCGTAGCCCTCGACGTTCGAGTACAGGAACGGCACCGCGTGCTGGATGGAGCCGTTGCCGGCGCCGGTCTTGAAGTAGTTGACGGCCTGGTCGTACTTCGCGGCGTTGTCGGTGAGGATCCCGATGGCCATGACCGAGGCCATGTTGCACAGGTCCCAGTTGGCCCAGTAGTTGGTGATGCAGGCACCGTTGTGCTGGGTGAGGAACTGGTTGTTGAGCGGGTAGAAGACGTTGACCATCATCTGCTGGAACTTGGCCAGGTCGAACCCCGCGTAGCCGCGCATGAGTTCGGCGGCCTGGCAGAACTCCCAGCCGTAGATCCCGGCGGCGAGGAAGCGGTCGGCGTTGCCCTGGACGGAGGTCAGGGTGTTCGCCCAGGCGTTGAGGATGCGGACCGCGCAGTCCGCGTTGGCGCTGGTGCCGCCGACGACCCAGCGCAGGGCGTTCTGGTAGGCGGCCGCGATGTCGTTGTAGAGGATGCCGTAGTTCTCGGGGGTGCCCGATCCGCGGTAGACGGTGGCCTGCGGGTTGGGCGTCCAGGTGGACTGGGAGTGGGAGTTGGCGACCAGCTTGTTCCAGCCGGACAGCCAGGGGTCGGTGCCCGCGGCGACCCGGACCTTGGCGCGGTTGATGTCACCGGCGTTGTGCAGCATGCCGGGGTGGGTGAAGGTCGCCGGGGCGGCGTCCGCGGTGGTGGCGGTGGCGGCGAGGGCCGTGGAGCCCAGGGCGACGGCGGCGGTGAGGCCGCCGGCGGTCTTCAGCAGACCGCGGCGGCTCACCTCGCCGCTGTGGAGGTGCTCGTGGGGGGAAATGCGGCTCATTGCGTGCAGCTCCAATCAAGGATGGACCTACGTGGGGGTGACGCTCACCTCGCTGAATCGCGTGGTGCCGAGGGCCAGGGGGCTGCGGGAGCAGACCACGAGGCCCACGTAGTAGGGGGCGTCGCCGAAGCCGGGGATGTCTCCCGCGGCGAGGGGGGTCCAGCTGACGCCGTCATCGGTGGAGAACGCCGCGGTGAAGGTGGTGCCGGTGCGCTTCAGCCGCAGCAGGGTGGGCAGGGTGACCGTGCCGCTGCCGGAGAAGGCGGAGGCACCGGCCACGGTCTTGCGCAGCATGAGCTGCGCGGTGGTACCGCCGGTCACGACGGCCCCGGCGGCCTGGTCGAACGGTGACAGGGACTTGGCCATGAGCAGCCCGACCCGGTCGCCGCTCGCGCCCTCGCGGGAGACGAGCCGCGCGGTGACCTCGCAGTCACCGGTGACCGGCTTGCGGACGAACTGCCCTGTCATTCCCTGGCCGTTGACGTTCAGGTCGACCCCGGCGCCCCGGACGACGAAGGTCCCGTCGTCGTAGGCCGTGCTGCCCGGGGTCCTGATCGCGACCACGCCGAACGTCCCGAAGGGCCGGTCGTCGAGGACCACGTCACCGAGGTCGCCGTACGTCCACGGGTCGGGCGGTGGAGTGCCGACCGTGAGCTTGAGCGTGCCGGTGCCGTCACCGGCGGCGTTGCCCGCGCCGGTGGCGACGGTGAACTCGCCGGTCTCGGTGGGGGTTCCGCAGACGTAGCCGGTGCGCTTGTCGAGGCGCAGACCGTCCGGGAGGCCGTCGGCGGTGAACCGCACGGGCTCGTGCGAGGCCCGCAGCACGTGCCGGAAGGCGACGCCCTTGTTGGCGAACGCGGTGGTCGCGGAGGTGAGTTGCGGCACCAAGGGGGTCGGCATCGGCGCGGAGGCCGGCTCCGACAAGGGGCCGCGTCCGCCGCCGTTCGACTTGGCGACGACGTAGTGGTACGTCGTGCCGGGCGTGCCCGTGGCGTCCGCGTACGTGATGCGGGCGCCGAACCCGACCGGGCCGACGCCGGTCGCGACCGTCTGGAAGGGGCCGTCCGCGTCGGTGGCCCGCAGCACCTTGTACCGGGCGGAGAGGTCCGGGTCGGTCCAGGACAGCTCCACGGCGTCCGCGCCTGCCCTCGCCCGCAGGTCGGTGGCGGTGCGCCGGGGGCGCGGGGTGCTCCACACCTCGCCGGTGGCCGACGACGTCACGGTGACGCAGTCGAAGGCGCCGCTGCCGGTCTCGGCGTAGTCCTCGTCGACGCCCAGGCAGGAGGTGAGGGCGAGCCCGGCGTACGCGGTGCGCCCGAGGTCGACCTCGGTGGAGCCGACCTCGGTCCAGCGGACGCCGTCCGGGGAGATGGCGCCGGTGCAGCGCCGGCCCTTGCGGGTGACGCGCACCCAGTACGGCATGCGCAGCCGGTAGCCGTCGCCCGCGCCCTCGACGTACGGGGCCTCAAGAGGTGTCGCCGACTCGGGCAGTTCCCCGAGGTTGGAGATCGGGAACGACGCGCTGGTGGTGATGGCCGCCTGCTGGCTGGGCGGGACGGGGGTGCTGCCGGTGGCGGAGACCGGCGCCCCGGCCTTCGGGCGTACGGTCCACACGCCGCTCCACGTGTGCAGCGGCAGCCCCTGGATCAGCATCGACGCGTGCGCGGCGTCCGCGTCGAGGGAGTCGCGGAGGGTGACGCCGATCTTGGAGTACTGCGAGCTGAGCGGGAACACGACGCGCGCGGTGACGGAGCCGTCGCCGGGCAGCGGCAGGTGCGCCACGCGGTAGGCGTCGGCGGTGCCGCCCGCCTCCAGCACGAACCGCTCTCCGTCGAAGAGGGCGGATCCGGGGCGGCCGACGTCCCCGACGTCCCGGGTCGCCCAGGGCTCGGGGAGGCCCGCGGTGGCGGCCACCCATCCCGAATCGGCGCTCTTCCCCTGGGAGTTGGAGGCGGTGACCTTGTAGTAGTAGGTCCGTCCGGTGTGTGCGTCGGTGTCGGTGTACGTGGTCTTGTCGATGCCGGAGGCGATCTCCTCGTACGAGCCGTTCGAGCCATTCGAGCCGTCCGGGCTGGTGGCCCGCTGGACGGTGTACTCGCTCGCCCACGCGGACGGCAGCCAGCTGACGGTGACGGCCTTGTCCTCCCCCACCGCCGTGACGCCGGTCGGCGCCGTGGGCACGGTCGGCGAGGATGCCTTGGTGCCGGCGTAGGCGAAGGTGCCGAAGCTCGGCAGGTCGTCGTTGCTGCCCTCGACGACGCGGGCGCCGCCGGTGCCGCGGAAGACGGCGGCCTTCGTGTACGGGGTGTCGAGGCCGCGCACTCCGGCGTAGTGGGCGTAGTACATCTCGTAGATCGGGGGCAGGTTGCCGCGTGCGGTCGCCGAGACGGTCTTCTTGATGTACTTGCCGGTGCGGTCGAGGTCGGGGGTGAAGGGGACGTCGCCGCCGAGGTTGTAGCGGGCGGCGTACTCGGCGTTGGCGAGGATGCGGTTGTCGTCGAAGCCCCACAGGTCGACGCCCTGGTTCCAGGCGACCTGCGCCGCGTCGCCCATCAGGCCGACGGCGAGCTGTTCGTGGCCCTGGTCGCGGCCGGACTCCTGGCCCTGGCCGGCGTCGGTGACGACGCGGTTGCGGACGCTGCCGTTGCCCGCGCCCGCGGCGGCGAACCTCAGGGCGTCCTCGAAGAGCGCGGGCTCCTCGCAGAACACGCCGATGGCGAGGATGCTCTGAATGGACGTCAGGTCCCAGTTGCCGTTGGCGTAGAGCATGTAGCCGGACACGGCCGGATACCAGACGTCCAGGAAGGACCGCTCGCAGCGCGCGATGTCGGAGTCCGTCCAGCCGTCGTAGCCGCTGTGGCGCAGCAGTTCGGCCGCGTTGACGAACTTGAACGCCTGGAGGCCCGCGCCCAGCGGTCCGTCGGCGCCGGTGATCGCGGTGAGCGACGCCGACCAGGCGTTGAGGATGTCGCGGGCCTTGTCGGCGTTGGCGCGGTTGCCGGTGACGCACCACATCAGCGCGTTCTGGTAGGCGGCGGCCGAGTCGGCGACGGCTTGGTTCTGGAAGTTGGTGGGGCCGCGGCCCCAGGAGGTGATCTGGCCGGTGTTCTGGATCGCGTACGTGGACTTCGACCGGGCGTGGGCGGCGAACGTGAGGTAGCCGTCGTAGACCGGGGACTCCTGCGCGGCGACCGTGGCCTTCATCCGGTCCAGGTCCTCCTGGGAGTGCAGGAGGCCGGGGTGTCTGAACGTGAACGCCGCTTCGGCGGCCGTCTGGGCCCAGGCGGCCGTGGCGGAGGCGGACAGCAGTCCGCCCGCGGCCACGGCCGTGAGCCCCGCGGCGCCGAGGAACGACCGTCGGCTGAGGGATTGCACGGGTGTCTCCTGGTTGTTCAGTGGTGCCGCGTCACGCGTGCTCGATGGTGAGCGTGACGTCCTGGGTCGCGGTGCCCACGCTGTTGGTGGCCGAGACGGTGACGGTGAAGGTGCCGACGTTGTCCCGGGCGGTGCCGGAGATCAGACCGGTGTCGGTGTCGATGTCCAGGCCCTTCGGCAGCCCGTCGGCGTTGAACTTCGTCGGCAGCGCGCTTGCCGTGATGAGGTGGTTGAAGACCTGGTTCTTGGTGGCGGTGGCCGCGTCCGGGCTGGTGATCCTGGGCGCGTCGCCGGCGGTGGCCTCGGTGGAGTTCAGCCACCGCGCGTTCAGCACGTGCTCGTTGGCGTACGCGGGCATCATGTCGGTGAACGTGTACCAGCCGGGCTTCTTCATCCCGTTGCCGATGAACTTGCCGTTGATGACGAGGTTCTGGAACGTGACGTTGTTGATGGCGTGGTCCGCGTCGTAGCCCACCATGATCGACGGGTTGGCGTGCGTGCCGGTGTACGTCATGTTCCGGATGAAGACCCCGTCGATGCCCCGTCCGACGGAGGTGTTGTAGCTCTTGTTGAACATGACCCGCATGTTGATCAGCTGGCCCCAGCGGAAGTCGTCCACCCGGATGTCCTGGGCGCGGACGTTCTTCACCAGGTTGCTGTCGCCCGGGTTGAGCGCGATGCAGCCCTGGTAGTTCATCTGCGGTTCGCGGTGGTCGAGGATGTCGATGTTGCTGAAGACGAGGTTCTCGATGGTCTCCGGGTTGTCGGTGTTGCCGTGCGTGCCGACGTTGATCGGGTGCGCGACGTCCGCCCAGAGGGTGGAGTCGCGGACGGTGATGTTGCGGCAGTCGCCGTAGTAGTCCCAGCGGTGGGCGTAGATGGCGATGCAGTCGTCGGCGTTGCGCATGTAGACGCGGTCGATCAGGACGTCCTCGCTGCAGAAGATGTCGATGCCGTCGCCCCACTGGCCGTGGCTGTAGGAGTGGAAGTCACGGATGGTGACCTGCTTCGACTGGCCGACGGTGATCGCGTAGCCGCTGCTCGGGTTGAGCACCATGACCCCGTCGACTTCGATGTTCCTGGAGTACTCGATGAGCACGCCGTTCGCCGAGTTGTAGATCACACCTCGGCCGCGCACTCGGGAGTTCTCGACCTCGTGGAACTCCACCCGGGACGTCAGCACGGCGCCGCCGGCCAGGTAGACCGTCTTGCCGCTGGGCACCTTCACCACGCCGTCGGTGGTCTTGTGCAGGCCCGGGCCGAAGTAGATGACGTCCTCGTCGTCGGGGTCGGGGACGTGCGTCTCGATCGGGTTGGCGTGCAGCTGGAGGTTGTTGAAGATGTCGCCGTCGACCTCGATGGAGAGGTTGCGCGGCTCGGTGAGGGTGAAGCTCACCGTGGCGCCGTCCACCGTGAAGTCGACGTCGTACGACGTGGGGCGTATCCGCGCGGTGCCGATGATGCCCTTGGCGGAGGTGACGGCCACCTCGACGGTGCCCTTGAAGTCGAACATGGCGACGGAGGAGTTGAAGACCGGACCGCTGCCCGTGTTCGCGTCGATCTGCTTCGCCCTGGCGCGGTAGACGGGCACCGTCTGCCAGTCGCCGCCCGCGACGCGGGCCTTGACGGAGTAGCTGGAGTTGGTCGGGACACCGCTGGGGATGGGGTACACCACCAGCTTGTTGTCCGAGGCGGGTGTGTCGTCGGCTCTCGCGGTGCCGGCCGTGGCGCCGATCAGCGAGTAGGCGGCGACGGTGGCACCCGCGGCCTGGATGAGGGTGCGCCGGGACAGGCCGGTGTTCTGGGTGTCGTTCATGGAGCAGTTCCTTCAATACGGGGAGAGATGAGAGATACGACCGATACGAGAGGTACAAGCGGCACAAGCGGTACGAGTGATACGGCGGAGGTCACTTGAGACCGGAGGTGGACATCCCGGCGACGAAACCGCGCTGGGCGATCAGGAAGATCAGCAGGATCGGGACGACGTACATCACGGAGGCCGCGGCCTGGAGTTCGGGTACGGGCTGTCCGGCCGGGGTGTTGTAGGCGGACATCACGGCGACGGCCAGTGTGGAGCGGTCGCTGGAGAGCAGCAGTTGCGGGGCGATGTAGTCGCCCCAGGTCCAGGTGAACGCGATCACGAAACTGGCGCTGAGCACCGGCCAGGACTGCGGCAGGAAGATCCGCCAGAAGATCGTGGCGTAGCCGCAGCCGTCGACGATCGCCGCCTCCTCCAGTTCGCGCGGCAGCCCGGCGAAGAACTGCCGGAAGAGGAAGACCAGGTACGGGGCGGCGGACAGCCCCCACAGCACCCACGGCCAGTAGGTGTCGACCATGCCGAGCTTCGCGAAGATCAGGTAGGTCGGCAGCAGCGTGATCATCTGCGGCAGCATCATCGAGCCGAGCAGGACGCCGAAGAGCCACTTCTTGCCGGGCGCGGTCAGCCGGGCGAACCCGTAGCCGACCCAGGCCGAGCTGAGGGTGACCAGGGTGGCGTAGATGAGGGCGATGATCAGGGAGTTGCGGGCGTAGCCGAGGAAGTCGATCTGGCTGAAGGCGTCCGCGAAGTTGTGCCACTGGAAGTGCTCGGGCAGCCAGCGGACCGGCGAGGAGGCGAGTTCGGCCTGGGTCTTGAGGCCCGAGATGACCAACCAGCCGAAGGGACCGAGGAACAGCCCGGTGATCACGACGAGGACGGTGTAGAGGACGAGGCGGTTGACCCGCACCTTCACGCGCGCCGAAGACGCCGAGGACGCGGAGGACTGGGGGGAAAGGCTGCCGGCACTCACTTCTTCGCCTCCGGGTCGACGTTGTAGAACACCGCGCCGGACGTGAACCTGAAGATGAGGCCGGTCGCGACGAGGATCAGGACGAAGAGCACCCACAGCAGCGCGGAGGCGTAGCCGTACCGGCCGATCGCGAAGTACTGCGCGAACACGTGCATCATGTAGAGGTAGTTGGACTGCGGGACCAGGGTGACGCCGGCCGTGGTGCCGTCGGGGGCGAGCAGCAGCGGCATGATGGTCTGCACCGAGGCGATGACGCCGGTGACCGTCTGGAAGAGCAGCACGGGTGAGAGCAGCGGCACGGTGATGCTGCGGAAGGTCCGCCAGGCGCTCGCGCCGTCGACACGGGCCGCCTCGTGCAGTTCGCGGGGCACGTCCTGGAGTCCCGCCAGCGAGATGATCATGATGTTCCCGGCGGTCCACAGCACCGTCATCAGCAGGACGTAACGGGCGTAGGGGTCGGCCAGCCAGCCGAGCGCGTCGATGCCGAAGAGGTTCAGCACCCCGTTCGCGGCGCCGGAGTTCTGGTCGAAGAGCTGCTTGAACGCGAGTCCCGCGCCCACCGGCGGCACCACGGCCGGGAGGTAGAGCAGGGTACGGAACAGTCCGCGTGCCTTGAGCGGCCGGTTGACCAGCACCGCGAGAGCGAGCCCCGCGATGATCGACAGCGGCACGGAGGTCGCCGCGAACAGCCCGGCGCGCCCCAGGGAGTCCCAGGTGGCCGGGTCGGACAGCAGCTCGCGGTAGTTGTCGAGCCCGACGAAGCGCCAGTGGGGCGAGAGGCCGTCGAAGGTGGTGAAGCTGAGCCACAGCGCGTACGCCATGGGCAGGACGGTCAGCAGCAGGAACCCGATGATCCAGGGCGAGGTGAACATGTAGAACGCACGGTGCCTGCGCGCGGTCATCGAGGTCCTCGGCCGGTCCGCGGCACGGGACGCGCCGGCTGTCCCCGCGGGTTCCGGCCGCTCGGCCACGGCGGCGATCTGCCCGGTTGTCGTCATCCGACCTGCTCCTTCCCGCGCGCCAACTGCTCGTTCATGGCGGAGTTGAGGCGTCCGGCGAGGGTGTCGACGGAGATCCCGCCCGTCATCGCGGCCGGGGCGATCTGGTTGAAGAGGGCGTCGAGCGCGTCGGCGCTGGCGTACGGCGTGAAGGAGATCACCGAGAAGTGCTTGAGCTCGGCGTTCTGCACCTTGAGCTCCCGCTTCTGGTAGTCCTCCTGGGCGGGCATCATCGGGCGCAGCGACTTCAGGGTCGGGATGCCCCAGCCGCCGGACGCGCGCGCCTTGGCCGGCCCCTCGCCGAAGAACCACTCGAAGACCCGCCAGGCGGCGTCCTTGTTCCGCGCCTTCTTCGGCATCCACAGGCCGGTGCCGCCCTGGCAGGGACTGATGCGCGGGCCGCCCTCGAAGACCGGGGCGGGGGCGAGGCGGGACACCTTCGCCAGCTTCTTGTCGGTGTTGATCATGCCGCCGAGCCAGTAGCCCGAGTTCGACATGGCCATCCGGTTCGCCTGGTAGGTGGGTCCGTCCCAGGCGTTGGGGTCGGGCTGGATGGCGCTCGGCCCGACCTTGGTCCTGCAGTAGTCGATGTACCAGCCGAGCGCCTTGCGGGCCTCGGGGGCGGTGAAGTCGACGCGGGTGAAGTCGTCGGTGAAGAGGTTGCCTCCGGCCGCCGCCGTGAGGCTCGCGAGGAGGCTCGACTTCATCAGGCCGTTGTAGCTGCCGCCGAAGACTGTGGTCTGGCCGTTCTTTCGCCGGGTGAGGCGCCTTGCCTTATCCAGCCACTCCTCGTAGGTGACCGGCTCGGTCTCCGGCGGGTGGTCGACACCGGCCTTGTCGAAGAGCGAGGTGTTGTACCAGTACATGTTGTCCTGGGAGAAGTCCTTCGCCATGCCGTACTGCGGCCCCTTGCCCTGGGTGCTGCCGTCGTAGCGCCACAGCGCGTTGACCGGGTCCAGGTCGGCGGGCCTGAGGACGGTGCTCCTGGCGAAGTACGGGTCCAGGTCCTCCATCAGGTCCCGCGCCGCGAAGTAGGGGGCGTCGATGGCGCCGACCCCGCGCACCAGGTCGGGCGGGTTGCCGGTGGTCATCATCGCGATCAGCTTGGTGATGTCGTACTTCACCAGGACGATCTTGATGCCGAGGTCCTTCCGGGCCTGCTTGACGTCGTCCGGCGTGATCTCCCCGCCCTTGACCATCACGGTGACGGTCTCGCCGGAACCACTGACCCCGCTGGACACCTGCAAGGCGCATCCGCTCAGCGCTCCCACACCGGCCACGGCTCCGCCGGCCGACATCGCGAGGAATCGGCGGCGGCTGGGGGGAGCGCCGGAGTGGGAGCGCATGAACGCCTCACCTTCTTGAGGAACCATGGGGGGAACGCCATGGGGGGGGAACGCTGCTCGGCGGTGTCGGTAACAGGTAGGAACCGGTTGCTACACCCGAGTGGCCAGAGCTTCTTCCTGTCCGGAAAGCGCGTCAAGGGTCTGAGCGGACTTTCGAAAAGTCCCGTTGACCTCGCGTCTGCGTCTGCCGGGTCCTGCCGGGAGGCGACTGCGGGTACGTCGTGGCTGGTCGCGCAGTTCCCCGCGCCCCTTAACAGCCTGGGGTGCGCCCGTGTCTTTCAGGGGCGCGGGGAAC
>NZ_JBEYXP010000083.1:0-37343 GCF_040704615.1 Streptomyces sp. NPDC046862
AGTTCGCCGAGAAGTTCGCCACCGGCATGGGCGGCCGGGGGACGCTGGAGTTCTGGGGCACTCACCCGCCGCGGCCGGCCAGTCGCCGCACCGCCAGCACGGCCGCCGTTCCTCCGAGTGCCGCACCCCCGAGCACCGCTCCCGCGCCCAGCCGGCCCCGGTTCCGGGAGAACCACTCCTCGGTGCTGCCCGTCAGGGCCTCGTCGTCGAAGCGCCCGTGCGCCCCGTGGTCCCGGCCGTGCGGCCCGTCGGCGGGGCTCCACAGGTTCCCGTTGCCGGGGCCGGTCCGCTCCCCCTCGTCCCGCTGCGCGTCGAACCCCGTCCGCGCCAGATACCGGTCCAGCAGCCCCGGGACGACGGCGTTGGCCAGCAGTGTCGCGGCCGTGGACCCGCCGACCCAGTACTCGCGCCGCCGCGCGTGCCCCGCCGCGTGCACGACGGCCCGCGCGGCCACCTCGGGCTGGTAGATCGGTGCGACCGGCCGCGCCCGACCCGGCATACGGCTCAACACCCAGTCGAACTGCGGGGTGTTGACGGCCGGGAGCTGCACCATCGTCGTACGCACGCCCGACCCGGTGTGCAACAGCTCGCACCGCAACGACTCGTTGAACCCCTGGATCGCGTGCTTGGCCCCGCAGTACGCCGACTGCAGCGGTATCCCGCGGTACGCGAGCGCCGACCCGACCTGCACGATCGTTCCCCGGTCGTGGGGCAGCATGTGGCGCAGCGCCGCCCGGGTCCCGAACACACAGCCCAGGTACGTCACTTCGGTGACCCGGCGGTACTCGTCGGGCGTGATGTCCGTGAACGGGGCGAAGACCCCGGCGAACGCGTTGTTCACCCACACGTCGATCCGCCCGAACTCGTCGACGACCTGCTGGGCCGCGTCCTCGACCGCCTTGGCGTCGGCCATGTCGACGGTGACGACGAGCGCCTCTCCGCCCGCGCGCTGCACCTCGTCCGCGGCCGCGGCGAGTCCCTCGCGTCCCCGGGCCAGCAGGGCGACCCGGTCGCCCCGCGCGGCGAAGGCGCGGGCCGTGGCCCGGCCCACGCCTCCGCTGGCCCCGGTCACCACGACGGTCCTGCGCTGCCTCGAGAGAGGCCTCGACAGAGGTCTCGGCAGTCGCCTGCTCAGTGGCCGGTGATTCGGCACGTTCCTGTCCCCTGTCCCGAGCGGTGATGACCGCCTGTGTCGCCTGTGTCGAGGGACCGGCGCGCCCGGTCAGCGTTCCCGCTGACCGGAGGCGTCGGGGCCGTCGCCGTCCGGGCGCGGCGCTGCCGCCCCGGCGGTCCCGGGCGCCGGGGCGCCCAGGGCCCCGGTCGCGCCGGCGGCACCACCGGGGGCGACGGGCGGCATCGGCGGATGGCCCGCGCCGGCCCCGCCCGCGGCAGCCGCGCGGGACGTACCGGCCGCGATGTCCGCCTCGTGCGCGGAGCCCGGGCGGGACGCCGACGGACGCGCGGCGCTGCGCAGCGCGTAGGCCACGACGCCCAGCACGACCGCCGTGATCAGCGCGGCGGCCCAGTCGGGCAGGCCCAGCGCCAGCAGCAGGCCGAGGGTGAGCGCGAGCGCGGCTCCCGCGTACAGCGCGACCGTGCCGGACGCGGCGTACAGCATGGCCGTGCGCCGCTGCTTGCGGGTCTGCTCCCGCAGTTCGTCCCGTACGGTCTCGCGAGCCACCTGCGCCAGCTCGTCGACCAGATGCCTGTCGAGATGTTCGAGATGATCCAAGCGATTCATGGCCCCCCGGGTACCCATGGGCCGCCGTGCTTAACGCCGGGTGTGACGCCGGCCGTCACGCCCGGCGGATTCCGGGGAGATCCTGAGGATCCACAGAAAACGATCTCCTGCCCTGTCGGCCCCAACTAGGCTCGTCCCCATGGAAATTCTGGGAGCCACGCTGCGCATCTGCGTCGACGACCTGGAGACCACGGTCCCCTTCTACGAACGGCTCGCGGGCGGCCCTGCACTGCGCTTCGAGCGCGGTGGCGTCCAGGTGGCCGCCGTCGGCTGCTTCCTGCTGATGAGCGGTCCCGAGGCCGAGTTGGAGGTGCTCCGCAAGGTCTCCGCCACCATCGCCGTCAAGGACGTCGACGAGGCACACCAGGTGCTCACCGACTCCGGCGCCCACGTCGTGGCGGGACCGGTGGCGACGCCGGCGGGCCGCAACCTGATCGCGATGCACCCGGACGGCTCCATCTACGAGTACGTGGACCGCCGCGCGTCCGAGTGAGGCGCCCCGGCCACCATCTCGGAGGTGATGGCCCAGCGCTCGTGGTCCCGCCACGCCCCGTCGATGAACAGGAAGTCCGGCGAGAACCCCTCCAGCCGGAAGCCGCAGCGCCGGGCGAGCGCGATGGACGCCGCGTTGCGGGGCTGCGCGTTGATCTCCAGCCGGTGCAGGCCCATGGCGGTGAAGGCGTACTCGACGACGAGTCGCAGCCCCTCGCTCATGAGCCCCCGCCCGGCGGCGTGCGCGAAGGCACCGTAGCCGAGGGCCCCGCTCAGGAACCCGCCCTCGACGATGTTGTTGATGTTGACGTATCCGGCGATGGCCCCGTCGTCCTTCTCGCAGACGAGGAACCCGGCCTTCGTCGGGTCCTCGATCAGCCGCCCCGCGTAGGCGGCGTACGTGCCGGCGGTGACCGGCGGGTACAGCCACGGGTGGTGCAGGTCCCTGCTCTCGCGCGCCCGGGCGGTGAACTCGGCGCGGTCGTCGTGGGTGAAGTGCCGGATGCCCACGCGGGGGCCTTCGACCAGATAAGGAGCGGTGTCGGACACCCCGCCACGGTACGCCGTGCACGCACCGCCCGCCGCCGGAACCCGGCGAAGGGCCCATGGCCGAGGGTCTCCGGGCCCCGGCCCGGGGGTCAGCGGACGACCGGCAGCCGCAGGGCCCCCGTGTCCTCGGGTGTGCTGCTGATCGTGACGCGCTTGGTGCCGCGGTTGCCGATGTACGCGTCGTCACTGGCCGCGACCACGAACCGCAGCCGGTGTCCCGCCTCGTACCGGTGCACGATGCCCGGCAGCGACACGGTGAACCGCTGCGTGACGTCCGGCACGCGCACGGGTGCCACCAGTCGGCGGACGAGTGTCTGCGTGCCGTCGGGCGCGACGTCGTACAGCTTCGCGAACAGCACGAGCTTGTCGGCCGCGTCCCTGGAGCCCTGCACACGCTCGGCGTCCGGCGACGTCACCCTGAGCGTGGCCTGCGGCGCGCCCACGACGTCGACGGGGCCGGTGAGGGGACTCGTCGTCCAGGCGAGGTAGGTCCCCTTCGTGTCGTACGGCGGCGGATCGGGCACGCCGAGCTGCCCGGCGAGGGAGCTCTCGGAATGGCTCGTCGGTGTCGGCCAGTTGGTGTAGGACCGGCTCCCTCGGGCGACCTTCGCCCGGCTGTCGACGAGGGTGCCGTCCCCGGAGAGGTACAGGGTCTCGGTGAGGGCGGGCACGTGGGCGGCCGTCGCGTAGGTACGGGCCGGGTCGGTGATCCAGTTCCGGAAGTACGCGAACGCCGGTCCCGTGTCGACGGGGCGGCGGAGCAGGTGGCGGTCGAACCAGGCGAGGACGCGGCGGCCGACGTAGCTGGTCTCCAGGTTGCCCTGGGCCAGGTCGAGTTCGCCGGCCGCCGGGTTGGTGCTGCCGCCGCTGTGGCCCCAGGCCTGCCAGATCATCCTGGCCTCGGTGCCCTGCGCGGTGAGCGTGCGGTACGTGGCCGTCGCCTCGTTGAGGTTGAAGAGGCTGTCGGCCTGGCCCTGGACCAGGAGGGTCGGCGCCTTCACCTTGCCGAGGTAGGAGACGGGGGACACACCGCGGGCGTACGCCAGGATCCGCTTCGTCCGGTCCGCCGGGTAGCTCCCCGAGTTCAGCGACCGGATCGTCTCGCACGCCCGGCTCACGAAGTGCAGGCACCGCAGGGAGTTGACGCGGGACGGGTCGAGGTTCGGCGCGGTCAGCGGCTGGCCCTCTCCGATGAGGTAGAAGCCGTTGGTCCACTGCCACTTGAAGGCTCCGGGCACCGCGGGGGCGCCCGCGGCGTTGTTCGGGTCGAGCGAGTAGACGAGGTCGTTCCAGGTGATCAGCGGGACCAGCGCGTCGACGCGGTGGTCGACGGAGGCCGTCGCCAGTTGGACGGCGCCGCCGTACGACGCGCCGATCATGCCGACCCTCGGGTCTCCCGTGCCGTCCCGGGTGACGAAGTCGGCCTTCGTACCGTCGTCGGCGGCACGCGTGCCCGCCAGGAAGTCGACGAGCCGGGAGGCGGCTTCGCCGTCGACGCGCGGGTCGTCGAGGGAGATCAGGCAGCCGGACCGGCCGAAGCCGAGGCCGGAGTAGACGAGTCCGACGTAGCCGCGGGCCGCGAACGCCCTGCCGATGGCATCGGTCGAGCCGTCCGCCTTGCTGCCGCCGAAGCCGTTGGTGGCGAGCACCGCGGGAGCCGGGTGGGCGCCGTCCACGCCCTCCGGACGGTAGAGGTCGGCGTCGATCGCGCAGGTCCGGCCGCCCGCCCGGACCGTGAATCTCAGTGCCGTGACGGTGTACTGACCGGCCGTCGGGGCGGGCGCCGCGGCCAGGAGCGGGACGGTCAGTGCCGTGCCGAGAACGAGGGCGAGCAGGGAACGGATTCTGGACGCACGAGTGCGGCGACGGGACACGAGGACCTCCACGCAGAGGACAACGCGACTACCAACCGGTAGGTAACGGTCGGTAGTCATGGTGTGACACGGGCCAGCGAGGGTCAATCACCGTGTCGTGTGTTTCCTGACGGGGGTTCAGTGAAGGCCGGTCCCACGCCGGGCACCCGCCGGTCGCACGCCGGTCCAATCGCGACGCCCCGCGGCCTACACCAGTGCCGGCTCGTCCAGCGTCAGCGTGCCCGTGGCCGCGTCCAGTTCGGCACTCACTCCGAACGGGATCGTCAGTGCTCCCTCTCCGTGCCCGAACCCGAACTCCTCCACGACCGGCACTCCGAGCCCGGCGAGCCGGTCGGCGAGCAGCTCACGCACCTCGTGGTACGGGGCGCACTCGGCCCAGGAGCCGAGGAGGATCCCGCTGACGCCGTCGAGCCAGCCCGCGCGCAGCAACTGGGTGAGGTAGCGGTCGAGGCGGTACGTCTCCTCGCCGACGTCCTCCAGACAGAGCAGTCCTCCGCGCGCCGAGGGCCGGGCGTGGCGGCCTCCCAGTTCGGCGGCGAGCAGGCAGAGGCATCCGCCGAGCAGGACGCCCCGGGCCCGTCCGGGCACCAGGGTGGAAGTCCCGGCGGGGGTGATGGTCCGTACCGTCTCCGGCTCGAAGAGGGTGGCCCGCAGATGCTCCTGGGCCCGTGCGTTCTTGAGGAAGTCGACGGCCGCCGTCATCGGTCCGTGCAGGGTTACCAGCCCGGCCCGGGTCGCGAACGCCTCGTGCAGCGCGGTGATGTCACTGAACCCGACGAACACCTTGGGGCCCGCGGCCCGCATCGCGTCCCAGTCGAGCAGGTCGACCATGCGCTGCACCCCGTAGCCGCCGCGGGCGCACAGCACGGCGTCCACGGCAGGGTCGCACCAGGCGGCCTGGAAGTCGGCGGCCCGGTCGGCGTCCGTGCCCGCGAGGTAGTCGAACCCGGGGTGCCGGTCGAGCACATGGGGGCCGACGACGGGGTCCAGGTCCCAGCCGCGCAGCAGGTCGAGCCCGGCGCTCAGCCGCTCCTCGGGCACCGGTCCGCTGGGGGCGACCACCGCCACCCGGGCTCCCGCGGCGAGACGGGCGGGCCGGGTCAGCGGGGTCAAGGATGCCGAGAGGTTCGGTGATGTCACTTGGCGAGCTCCAGGGTGGGGATTCCGGGTGGGTTCAGGCCGAAGACCTGTGCGTACAGGGAGAGTTCCGACTCCAGCACCCGCACCATGGTGTCGGCCCGCCGGAATCCGTGCCCCTCGCCCTCGAACGCGATGTAGGCGTGCGGGACCGGTCGTCCCTCCATCCTCGCCAGGAACCGCTCGCACTGCGCGGGCGGGCAGATCACGTCGT
Source organism: Streptomyces sp. NPDC046862 (assembly GCF_040704615.1). NCBI lineage: Bacteria > Bacillati > Actinomycetota > Actinomycetes > Kitasatosporales > Streptomycetaceae > Streptomyces > Streptomyces sp. NPDC046862. The sequence goes on from NZ_JBEYXP010000083.1 coordinate 6,008, forward strand.
CGAGTCCCTGGAGGAGGAGGAACGGCGTGGTGACCCGCTCGGCGTGCTCGGCGGGCGAGCGCTCCACGTACCGGCCGGGCACCTCGGCGAGCGGGCCGACCAGTGTCTCCAGGTACCGCGACTCGAAGTCGTGGGTCTCCCCCGAGCCCCAGGCCGTGAGGTCGAGGATCGGGTACAGGATCGTGCCGCAGGCGTAGACGTCGGTCGAGGCGAGGGACGCCGCCGTGGTCCAGCCGCCGGCGCTGCCGCCCCGGATGGCCAGCCGGCCGCGGTCGGCGGTGCCCTCCTCGGCGAGCGCGTGGGCGACGGCCGCGCAGTCCTCGACGTCGACGACGCCCCACTGCTCGCGCAGCCGGTTGCGGTACTCACGTCCGTACCCGGTGGACCCTCCGTAGTTGACCTCGGCGACGCCGATGCCGCGGGAGGTGAAGTAGGCGATCGCCAGGTCCAGGACCAGCGGGGCCCGGCTGGTGGGACCGCCGTGCGCCCAGACGACGTAGGGCGGCAGTTCGTCGCCGGGTGCCACGTGGTCCGGGTGGTGCGGCGGATAGACGTGTGCGTGGATCTCGCGTCCGGCGGGCCCGTGGAAGGTCCGGATCTGCGGCTCCGGGTAGTACGCCGGGTCCACCGGGTCGTCGTGCGCGGCACCGATCACGCGCGCGTGGCTGGTGCCGGCGTCCAGTTCGACGACCTCGTACGCGCTGCGAGGGCTCGCCCCGATGCCGACGACACGGCTCCCGTGCGCGGCGAGCGCTGGTGAGAACTCGGTCCAGGGGCCGGCCGCGTCGACGACCTCGCCGGTCTCCGGGTCGAGGATCCCGAGCACGCTGGCGCCCCGCCCGTGGACGACGGCGATCAGTCCGCTCTCCAGGGGCGCGAACCAGCGCAGCCCGACCTTCCACAGCGGCCCGCCGAACTCCTCGTCCCGGGGGCAGAGGGCTCTGGTCCGGCCGTCCTGTCCCCTCCCGTACAGGTTCCACCAGCCCGTGCGGTCACTGGAGTACACGAGGGTGCCGTCGGCGGCCCAGTCCGCCTGGGCGATGGACTCCTCCGGGCCGCCCGCCACGGTCCGCGGCTCCCGGAACGCGCCGTCCTCGGTCACCTCGGCGACGACCAGCTCCGTGCCGTCCCAGGGCATGCGCGGGTGGTCCCAGGCGAGCCAGGCCGCGCGCCGCCCGTCGGGCGACACCCGGGGGCCCGTGACGAACTGGTGTCGTGCGTCGGTCAGTTCTCGCACGGCGTCCTGGTCCTGGGCCGCCGAGCCGTCCAGGGGGACGGCGGCTAGGACGCGCCGTACGTCCGTGGGTCCGTCGCCGGTGAACTCCTCCAGGACGCACCACACCTCGTCCCGGTCGAGCCGGAGCAGGGGGTCCACCCAGCGCAGGCCGCCGCCGACCGGGGACACGGGGGTCAGGGGCCGCGGCTCGCCGTCGGCCGCGTACCGGTAGAGCCGCTGGTCGGCGAAGTTCACGAACACGACCAGGGGTTCGCCGTCCCGCAGGGTGCCGGTCCACGGCTGTCCGCCGTACTCGATGACCCGGCTGCGCACGTTCCACGGCGCGGGCAGCACCGACTCCTCGGTGCCGTCGGCACCCCGCCGGACCAGGGTGCGCCGGCCGCCCTCGGTGGGCCTCGCCTCGGTCCACCAGGCCTCCTCGCCGACGAAGCCCACGAACTCGGCGTGGCCGTCGTGCGCGGCGGCGAGGCTCGCGTCGATCGGCGAGGGCCACGAACCGTACGCCAGCGTCTGCACCTGATCCCCCATTTCGGTCATGGTCCTAGGCCGTGCGCAAAAAGCGGTCCAGGACTTCTACCCCGAAGTGCAGTGCCTCGACCGGTACGCGCTCGTCGACACCGTGGAACATCGCCCCGTAGTCGTAGCCCTCCGGCAGCTTCAGCGGCGTGAACCCGTAGCCGGTGATGCCGAGGCGGGAGAACTGCTTGGCGTCCGTGCCGCCCGACATGCAGAACGGCACCACGTGGCCCTCGGGCGCGAACTCCTCGACGGCGGCCCGCATCCGCGCGTACGTCCGCGAGTCCACGGGCGACTGGAGGGCCACCTCGCGGTGGTGGAACTCCCACTCCACGTCGGGTCCGGTGAGCTGGTCCAGCGTGGTGCGGAACTCGTCCTCGCCGCCGGGCAGATAGCGGCCGTCCACGTAGGCGACGGCCTCCCCGGGGATCACGTTGACCTTGTACCCGGCGTCCAGCATGGTCGGGTTGGCGCTGTTGCGGACCGTCGGCTCGACGAACGCGGCGGCCGGGCCCAGTTTGTCGAGCAGTCCGTCGACGTCGCTGAGGTCGGGCTCGATGCCGTACAGCGCGGCGAGCTCGGTGAGGGCGGCGCGCACGGTCGGAGTGAGCCGGACGGGCCACTCGTGGGCGCCGATGCGTGCGATGGCCTCCGCCAGCCGGGTGACGGCGTTGGCGTTGTTCACCTTCGAGCCGTGGCCCGCCCGGCCGCGCGCGGTGAGCTTCAGCCAGCCGGTGCCGCGCTCGCCCGCCGCGATGGGGTAGATCTGCCGACCGGAGCCGTCGTGGAAGGTGAACGCCCCCGACTCGCTGATGCCCTCGGTACACCCCTCGAACAGCGGGGCGTGCTGGTCGGCGAGAAACCCGGAGCCGTCCTCGGCACTCGCCTCCTCGTCGGCGGTGAAGGCGATCACGAGGTCACGCCGGGGCCGCACCCCGAGCCGCGCCCAGGAGCGCACCACGGCCAGGATCATCGCGTCCATGTTCTTCATGTCGACCGCGCCCCGCCCCCACACGACGCCGTCGCGGATCTCTCCGGAGAACGGGTGCACGGTCCAGTCGTCCGCCTGCGCCGGCACCACGTCCAGGTGGCCGTGGACGAGCATCGCCCCGGCGGACGGGTCGGTGCCTTCCAGGCGCGCGACGACGTTCGTACGCCCCTTGGTGCGCTCCAGCAGCGTCGGCTCCAGACCCGCCCCGGCCAGCTGCTCGGCGGCGTACTCGGCGGCCGGACGCTCCTGGCAGTCCCCGCCACCGCGGTTGGTGGTGTCGATGCGGATGAGGTCGGAGGTGAACCGCACGACCTCGTCGAGCGCCTGCTGGTCGACCTGTCGTCGCGTGCTGTCAGCCATACTGCTCCTCCACCGCTGCCGAGACGATCGTGGTGACCGCCTTGAACGTGCGAATGCCCTCGTACATGGTCGCGCTGGTGTAGGCGACCTTGCGCTCGCCGATACGGTCCACGCCCGGGACGACGGTGGCCGCCATCGCCAGGTGTTCGGCGTCGAACTCCAGGGCCACGGTGAACGGCCCGCTCTGGGCCGGTTCGTGACGCACCGCCAGTCGCGTCGCCTCCGTGGCCGCCGCGCGGATGTCGGCGGCCGTCCTTGCCGGGGTCCGGCACACGGCCGCGTACCGCGACACATGGTCCTTGACCGCGACCTTGAGCGCCTCGGGCGCGTAGCCGAGGGCGTCCTCGCAGGCCACGTCGTCGCCGGTGACGAGGACGACCGGGACGCCGTACTCGGCGGCGACGTGCGCGTTCAGCAAACCCTCACTCGCGCGCACGTCGTTGATCCACACCCCGGTGATCTGGTTCGCGAGGTAGGTGTGGGCGAGGACGCCCTCCATGCCCGCGCCCGCGTGGTAGCCGACGAACGCGATGCCGTCCACGTCCCCGTGCTGCACGCCCTCGACCATGGACAGGGACTTGTGGCGTCCGGTGAGCATCTGCGCCCGCTCGTCGAGGCGCTCGAGGAGCAGGTTGCGCATCGACCAGTGCGCTTCGTTGATCAGCACCTCGTCGGCGCCGCCGTCGAAGAAGCCGAGCACCGCCGCGTTCACGTCGGAGGTGAACATCGACCGGCACCGCTCCCACTGCGGGGTCCCCGGCAGCACGTCGCCCGGCCAGGTCACGCCGGTGGCGCCTTCCATGTCGGCGCTGATGAGGATCTTCATGGTGCCTCACGTTACGCGACGCACCGGATGCCGCCCGGCACGCTCTGCCGTGCGGTGATCAGGCCGGGCGGGCTCGGCGGGCGGCGCCCAGGCGGGCGTAGTGGTCGATGAGGTCGGGCACGTCCACCGCCGCCGGACTGACGACCTGCTCGACCGGGGCGCCCTGAAGCAGGCGTTTGACCGGGACCTCCAGCTTCTTGCCGGTGCGGGTGTGCGGGATGCCCGGCGCTTCGAGGATCTCGTCCGGGACGTGGCGGGGTGACGCGCCGGTGCGGACGGCGTCGCGGATGCGGTCGCGCAGGCCGTCGTCCAGGGTCACCCCGGCGGCCAGGACCACGAAGAGCGGCATCCAGTAGGTCCTGGGGTGCGAGGCGGAGCAGCATGCGGTAGCGGTCACCGACGGGCCACACGGCCAGGACGAAGCGAGCCAGCGCCGTGACGGCGTCCGCTCCGGGAACCTCCGGGACCGCGAGCGCCTGCCGCAGCGCCCGCGCGGCGTCCTCCACCAGCCCCTCCACGAGCGCCGCCCGGCCGCTGAAGTGGCCGTGGACCGTACGACGCACCACGCCCGCCGCCGCGGCGATGTCACCGAGGCCGCTGTCGGGGTCACGGCCGAGCTCCCGCCTGGCCGCCTCCGGGATGCGGGCCCGCGTGAGGCGGGTTGGGCTGCGGCCCCGGGTGTCGGTGACGTGTGCGCGGGTCATGTCGGGGCATCCGGTCGGCGGCAGGAGGGCAGTCCGATATTTGCACACGGACGAGCAATAAACTAGCCTGCACATCGATGGGCAATTAACTGCCCGATGGTGCCGCGACGGTGCGTCACCAGCACCTCATCGGTGCCTCGCCGGCTCAAGGGCCGTCCCCGCACCGCACACACCGATCCGCGAACCCGAAGCCTCCGCTTCACCTCCCGCCGAGGAGTTTTCGATGCCGCTCTTTGCGAACACACCCGTCGAGAAGATGACGAAGCCCTATCCACGGCGCTGGTGGGCCCTGCTGGTGCTCTGCCTGAGCCTGCTGATCGTGGTCATGGCGAACACCTCGCTGATCGTGGCCGCGCCGGACATGACGAAGGACCTGGGCCTGTCCAGCAGTGATCTGCAGTGGGTCATCGACGGCTACACCGTGCCGTACGCGGCGCTGATGCTGGTGCTGGGCGCGATAGGCGACAAGTACAGCCGCCGCGGGGCGCTGGTCGTGGGCCTGCTGATCTTCGCGGGCGGTTCGGTGACGGGCAGCGTCGTCGACGAGACCAGCCTGGTCATCACCGCCCGCGCGATCATGGGCGTCGGCGCGGCCGTCGTCATGCCGGCCACGCTCTCCCTGCTGGTCGGCATGTTCCCCAGGGCCGAGCGCGCCAAGGCCATCACCGCGTGGTCCGCCACCTCCGGCCTCGCCATCGCCGCCGGTCCGCTGACCGCCGGGTGGCTGCTGGAGGACCACGCCTGGGGCTCCACCTTCCTGATGAACGTCCCCGTCGCCGTCGCCGGCGTCGTCGGCGCGCTGCTCCTGGTGCCGCCGTCGAAGGCCGAGGGCATGGGCCGGATCGACTACGTCGGCGGTCTGCTGTCGATCGTCTCGGTCGGCTCCCTGGTCTACGCGACCATCGAGGGCCCGCACTTCGGCTGGGGCGCCGCCCCGATCACCGCGGCCGTCGTCGCCGGTGCCGGACTGCCGGCCTTCGTGGCCTGGGAGCTGCGCCACCCGAACCCCATGCTGAACGTGCGCAAGTTCGCCGAGCGCCCCTTCAGCGGCTCGATGCTGGCGGTGCTGTTCTTCTTCTTCGGCACCTTCGGCTCGATCTACTACTCCACCCAGTTCCTGCAGTTCGTCCTCGGCTACGACGCCCTGGAGACCGGCGTACGGCTGCTGCCGCTGGCCGGTGCCGTCTTCGGCGGCGCCGTGGTGACCGCGAAGCTGACGCCGAAGCTGGGCGTGAAGGCGGTCGTGGGCATCGGCATGGTCCTCGGCACCGTCGGCGTCCTCCTGCTCACCCAGGTCGACAAGGGCTCGACGTACACCGACTTCCTGCCGGCGATGCTGCTGCTGGGCTTCGCGATCGGCCTGAGCCTGTCCCCCGCCACCGACACCATCATGGGCTCGTTCCCCGAGTCGGAGCTGGGTGTCGGCGGTGGCGCCAACGACACCGCGCTGGAACTCGGCGGTTCCCTCGGCATCGCCGTCCTCGGCTCGCTCCTCGCCACGTCCTACAAGGACAAGCTGACCGATCTGGTCGGCGGTCACCTCCCGGCCGCCGCGGCGGACACCGCCAAGGACTCGGTGGGCGGCGGCCTCGCGGTCGCCGAGCAGGTGGCGAGGACCCCGGGCGGCGGGGCGCGGCAGGCCCAGGCCCTGGTGGACGCGGTGCACGAGTCCTTCGCCCACGCCATCGCCCACACCAGCCTCGTCGGCGGCCTCATCATGGCCGCCGGAACCGTGATCGTCATCGCCGTCCTGCCCGGTCGCGAGCGCACGGGGAAGAACCGTCAGGAGGAAGAGGAGGAGACGGCGGACCCCTCGAAGAAGACCGAGACCGTGGGCACCGCCTGAGCCCCGCAGGGCCCGCCAGGCCCCAGGACGGGCCGTGCCTGAGCGGCGCACGGCCCCGGGCGGTGCCGGGAGGGGTCGCCCCGGCACCGCCCCCATGCGTTGTTCGAGCCTCTGCGTCGACAGCCCTGCCGCGGGCTCAGTCGTCCGCGGCGGCCCCCGCCGCGGTCGTGGCGGTCACGTCGTCGACCACGACGCGCGCCTGCTTCTCGGGCACACCGGCCGCGATGAGCATGGCGACGGCCACCCGGGTGCCGTCGTCCTCCAGCGCCCCGGTGTTGACCTGTTCCAGCAGGGCGACCGTCATCGCCTCCAGACCCGCACTCAGCACCGCGGGCGGCAGATGGGAGTGGAAGACGCCCTCCCGCTGCCCCTGATCCAGAATGGCCGCGACCTTGACACGGGCGGGCTCGAGGATCTCGGCGACGCGCTCCATGCCCAGGTCCCGCCGGGCGAGCGCGAGGAGCATCCGGTAGCGGTCCCCGACCGGCCACATCGACAAGGAGAAGTGCGCGAGCGCCCGCTCGGCCGGCCCCGTCGTCCTCCCCCCGACCTCCACGGCGGCCTGGAGGGCCTCGGCGGCCTCCTCGGCGAGCGCCTCCAGGAGCGCGGACCGTCCGGGGAAGTGCCCGAAAAGGGTGCGCCGGACGACGCCGGAGGCGCGGGCCAGCTCCTCCAGAGTGATGTCGGGGTTCCGCCCCAGCTCCTGGCGCGCGGTGGCCAGGATGCGCGCCCGGTTGGACCGTGCGTTGCGTCGCTGCGGCACGCGACCGACGGGCTGGGACACGGAGGAACCTCGATGAAGGCAGGACGGAGAACGGCCGCCTTCATTCTGACACGCAGGCCCCGACCCGACCCCGACCCGATCCGGGGCGCGCACTGGCGGGCCCGTGGGGCCTTTGCTACAAGGAAGGCCGGGGACCGACCGGCTGGGCGCGTCGGTGTGCGACAAGGGGGATGGTTTGGTGTCCACGGGACGTCGGGCGAGCGCCCGCCCGGAGGCCCGGTGACGTCGGCCGCCGTGGAACCGGAGCCCGCGGAGAAGCGGACGGAGCGGCAGGACTTCCGCCGGATGTGGCTGGGCCAGAGCATCAGCCTGATCGGCGACCAGGTGTCCCTGTTCGCTCTGCCCAGTCTCGCCATCCTGGTGCTGCACGCCGACGGGCCGCAGGTGGGGGTGCTGCACGCGATGGCGACGCTCGCGTTTCCCGTGCTGGGCCTGTTCGTCGGCGCCTTCATGGACCGGGTGCGCTGCCGCCCGTACATGATCGCGGCCGACCTCTTACGGCTGCTGCTGTTCGCGACAGTGGCGATCCTGGCGGCGACCGGGCTGCTCGATCTGTGGCTGCTGTACGCGGCGGCGGCACTGGCAGGCGTGTGCACGGTCGTGTTCGACGTCGGATACCAGACCCATCTGCCGCGCCTGGTGGGTCGCGACCTGCTGTCGCTCGGCAACGCGCGCCTGGAGATGTCCGCGAGCGTGGCCCGCGCCGGCGGCCCGGCCCTCGCGGGCGCGGTCACCCAACTCCTGGGGCCGGCCCTCGCGGTGGCCGCCAACGCCGCCAGTTTCCTGGCCTCGGCGGCCGGTCTGCTCGCTGTCCGCCGGCCCGAGTCCGTCGTACCGGAGCCCATGGCCGAGCCGTGGCGCGGGCAGATCCTGCAGGGCGCGCGGTATCTGTGGCGCACGCCGGTGCTGCGGTGGCTCTCGGCCGCCGCGGCGCTGCGCAATTTCAGCATGGCCATGGTCGACACCGTCCTGCTGCTGTTCCTCTACCGGGCCCTGGACCTCGGCCCCGCGAGGGCCGCCGCGGTGCTGACCGCCGGAGCCCTGGCCGCGGTGCTCGGCGCCGCCGTCAGCCGCGTCCTCGTCGAGCGGGTGGGTGCCGGTCCCGTGCTGCTCGCCACGGTCACCGAGGGCATCGTCTGGGCCGCGGCTCCCCTGGCCCTGGTGACCGGGTCGGCTTCGGTGGTCATCGCCATCGCCTTCGTCTCCGCGCTGTGGCTGCCGGTGTGGAACGTCACCGTCACCACCCTGCGTCAGCTGATCACCCCGTCCCATCTGCTGGGCCGCGTGCACGCCACCGCCCGCACCGTCAATCTGTGCACCATCCCGCTGGGGTCCGTGGCCGGGGGCCTGCTCGCCGGCTGGGCGACCGCCCACTGGGGTGAGCGCGGCGGACTCGGCGCGGCGCTGGCCGTGGCCGGCCTGGTCACCGCCGCCGGACTGCCGTTCCTGCTGCGGAGGGAGATCCGCGGCCTGCGCCGGCCGGCCCCGAGCGAACGCGGCCTGCGCCGGCCGGCCCCGAGCGAACGCGGCCTGCGCCGATGACTGCCGGTGGTTCGTCTCCGGTCACGTCGTTCGCCCCGCCACCAGCCACTTCGAGGGCAGCTCCAGCCGGGTGCCGTCGGGTGCGTACTCGGTGGTGACGAGGGGCGCCTCACCGTCGGCGAGGACGGTGAGGCCGGCCGCGTGGAGGTACTCGGGAACGGCGTCGTCGGCCACCGCGCCGGGTGCGATGCCGTGCCGGAAAATCGGGGCCAGTTTGGGTGGCGGCCCCTCGGCGCCCTGGGCCAGGCCGAGCAACAACGGGCGGGCCGCTTCGGAGAGTTCGACGAGGAGGGCCCGGCCGCGCTCGCCCACCAGGGTCGCGAGGCCGTCGACGAACGGCTGGCGGTCGTCGGGCTCGCACTGGTGCAGGACGCCCCGCACGTAGACGTTGGCGTCGCCGAGTTCCGCGTGCAGCGCCTGGACCTCTGCCTTCTCCACCGCGTCGAGCTGCCGGTACCGGGCCTGGCCCGCCGGATCGCAGTGCCGGGCGTGGTCGAGTGCGGCGGCCGACAGATCGGCGCCCACGACGTGCCGGAAGCGGTCGGCCAGGAACCGCGTCTGGGTGCCGTTGCCGCAGCCGAGGTCCACCAGGGGCAGGCCCGGATCGACCAGGTGTGGCTCGAGGAGGGCGAGGTGGGCACCCGCGGTGAGCGCGGGCTCCGCGTCCCAGAAGACGGCCCCCTGTTCCTCTGGTGCCTGGCTCCAGAAGCCCTCCCAGGCTTCCCGGTACCGACTCGTCACGCTCATGCCCACTCCCCGGGATGCGACCGTGACCCACGCGAGGTGGCGGGCCAGGTCGGGTGTATCGCGCCGAGGGTGAACTCACAAGCAAGCGCGCCTGGTTCGGGCTCGGTGTGACGTCATCGGTGTGTGACGTCGTCGGTGTGGGACGTCAACGAGAACGGCGCGGCAGCGTCAGCTCGAACCACACCGTCTTGCCGGTGCTGGTCCGGCTGGTCCCCCACTCGCGGGCCAGGGTGCTGACCACGCGCATCCCGCGGCCGCTCTCGTCGGCGGGACCGGCACTGAGCAGCGTCGGCAGCATGGGGTCGTCGTCCTCGACCTCGCACAGCAGGGTGTCGCCACGGACCAGCCGCAGACCGACCCGGCGGGTGTCCGCGTGTCGTACGGCGTTGGTGACCAGCTCGCTGACCAGCATCTCGGCCGTGTCCTCAAGCGTGTTCAGGCCCCAGACGTGGAGCTGTTCGCGGACGGCGGCGCGGGCCCTCGCGACCTCGGCCTGGTCGCGGGCGAGCCGCCATTCGGCGACGTCCTCGGGTTCGATGCCGTTGAGCCGGGCCATCAGCAGGGCCACGTCGTCCTTGCGGCCGCCCCGCGTGTTGAGGGCTCGGATGATGGTGTCGCAGGCGTCGTCCATGGAGGCGGCCGGGTGCGCGGCGGACTCGCAGAGCGTGGCGAGACCGACGCCGATGTCCTCGCCGCGCATCTCGACCAGGCCGTCGGTGCACATCACGAGCCGGTCGCCGGGCTCCACGCGCACGCGGACGGTCTCGAAGGGGACCCCGCCGACGCCGATGGGCGCGCCCGTGGGCAGGTCGAGCAGCTCGCTGGAGCCGTCCTCGGCGCGGACCAGCACGGGTGGGATGTGGCCCGCGTTGGCGAGGTGCAGCTCGCTCGCGATCGGGTCGTAGACGGCGTACAGGCAGGTCGCGAGGTAGTGCTCGCCGAGGCGCTGGGCGAGGTCGTCGAGGTTGCGCAGCAGCTGTGCGGGCGGCAGGTCGAGTCCGGCCATGGTCTGGACGGCCGTGCGCAACTGGCCCATCATCGCCGCCGAGTTGAGGCCGTGGCCCATGACGTCGCCGACGACCAGGGCGGTGCGGGCGCCGGGCAGCTTCACGGAGTCGAACCAGTCACCGCCGACGCGCCCCAGCAGCGTGCCCGGCAGATAGCGGGTGGCGATGTCACAGCCCGGCATGCGGGCCGCTATCTGCGGCAGCATGCTGTCCTGGAGCGTCTCGGCGACGTTCTCCTGGTACGTGTACATGCGCGCGTTGTCGAGGACGAGGCCCGCGCGGGCTGCGAGTTCGGCGCCGGTGACGCGGTCCATGTCGTTGAAGACGGGCCGCTCCGGGTGGCGCAGCAGGATCATGAAGCCGAGCACCACGTTGCGGGCCTTCAACGGCACGACCAGCATGGAGCGGCCCGTGATCAGCGGCCGGATGTCGCGCTTCTCGAACTGTGCGGCGATCGCGTGCCCCATCTGCTCGCTGATGCGCGGCACGAGGACGGGCTCGCCGGTGGTCATGCACTGGAAGAACGGCGTGTGCGCGGGGAACGGCATGGCCTCGCCGACCGGCACGACGTCGTCCCAGCGCCCCGGCTCGTCGGTGTGCTCCAGGGCCACGCGGTGCCACATGGTGGTCGTGTCGGGCACGCCGTCGGGGAAGCCCTCGCCGGCGACGACCTGTTCGCGCAGGTAGGTGCCCGCGACGTCGGTGAACCGCGGTACGACGGCCCTGCTGACCTCGATGATGGTCCGGGAGAGGTCGAGTGAGGTGCCGATGCGTGAGCTGACCTCGTTGAGGAACTCCAGGCGCTCGCGCACCGCGGCGTACTCGAGGTCCTCGCCCTCGTCCCGGAGGTCCTCCGGCAGGGGCAGGCCCTCGGCGAGGGTCCGCGCGGCCCGCTCCCGGCGCGCCCTGCGCTCGGCGCGGCGCGGGACGCCCCAGTCGGGAGTGACCGGCACCCGGTCGTTCTGGCTGAACTCCAGGACGGGATAGCCGAGTTCCAGTACCTGGGCGACGATGCGGGCGCTCTCGCCGACGCTCATGCTGGGCAGGATCTCGGGGAGCCTGCGGGCGAGTTCCTCGGCGCCGGGGAAGTCGGTGTGCAGGGCGAAGCCGGGGGCGATCCGCTCGACGGCGGCCTCACCGGCCTCGTTGTCGTCGTCGTGCCGCGCCCCGTCCGCGTCGGCGGCGAGCACGAGCAGCCGCTCCCGCCCGGGCCCGACCAGCGGGTACGCCCACCACAGGACGTCGACGCGGTCCCGGTCCCGCTCGGGAACCGTCAGGCGGGCCCGCCCGGCCGCCGGGTAGGAGAGCCGCCCGTCGAGGGACGACTCCAGGCCGGGGCCGAGTCCGTCGTACGCGGTGTACGCCCCGTACGGGTCGGCCTCGTCGTACGGGTCGGGCCCGTCGTACGGGAGGTCGGCCTCGTCCGGCTCGGGCAGGACGCCGGACACCGGCAGCAGGTCCACGGCGGGGCGGCCCACCGCCTGCTCCTTCGCGGCGCCGAACAGCCGGCGCGCGCCGGTGCTCCAGTGCGAGACGAGCCCCTCGCGGTCGACCACGATCACGGCAAGCGGGATACGGCCGACGGTGGCCTGTCCCGCCGGCGCGCCCTCTCCAGCCCCGCGGCTGGGAGGTGTGCCGCTCGCTCCGCCACGGTCCATGGCCAGGCCCTCTCTCCCCACGGCTCCGCAAGATCTGTGCCGCCGCCACTACCGTACGGCCACGTCCGGTTGCGATGTGTGGCAATACGCGAATTACCCCCGGGGGTCGCCTCCGGGGCGCGCACCCCGGCGCACGCCCCGGTCGCGCCCGCGCGTCAGTCCTCGTGCGTCAGTCCTCGTGCTCCAGTCGCAGGTCCCGTTCCGTCCTGCCGCCACCGGCGACCTGGAGGACGGTGGCCACGGGCGGGTAGCCCGAGGCGACGGCCGTGTACTCGCCGGGGGCGAGGTCGCCGAACCGGAACGCTCCGTCGGCGCCGGTGGCCAGGGTGCCGACGACGGTACCGGCGGTGTCGAGGAGGGTGACGCGGGCGTCCTCGACGGGGCGTCCGCCGCCGGTACGGACCGTGCCGCACAGGACGGCGCCGCCGTCGAGTTCGATGTCCTGGCGGGTCTCGCGGGCGGCCTGGACGGTGACGGGGAGGGCGGCCGGGCGGAAGGCGTGCGCACCGGCGGCGAGGGTGTACTCGCCGGCCGTCAACTCGGAGACGAGGTAGCCCCCTTCGCTGCCGCTGCGGGTGGTGGCGACGACCTGTCCGTGGACGTCGGTGAGCGTGACGGTCGCGTCCCGCAGGGGCCGCCCGTCCGCGGTGACCACACGCCCGGCGAGCCGTCCCGTGCCGCCGAGCACCACGTCGATCTCCACGGGCCGGTCGTCCAGTGTCACCGTCACCGCCTGCGGCTGGTGGCCGGCCGCCGCCGCGACGAGCAGGTACGCCCCGGCCCCGGGCGTGGCCAGCGCGTACCCCCCGTCCTCGCCGCTGGTGCCCCGCCCGATCTGCTGACCGGCCGCGTCGATGAGGGTGAGGGCGGCACGTCGCACCACGATGCCCTCGTGTGTCCGGACGATGCCCCGCACAGGCACGCCGGGGCTGTGCGGGGACCGGACGTGCGATACGGGGACAGGGGGCGCGGGCTCCTCGGAGACGTGGGCGGACACCGGCGGCCTCCCCTTGAGGAAGCAGGCGAGGAACGCGCCGAGGACGAGCACCGGCACGAGGTACAGGAAGATCCTCGGCAGGGTGTCGGCGTACGCCTCGGCGTAGTCGTCCCGCAGCGCCGCGCTCCGGGCGTGGACGTCGGCGACCCTGGCCGAGACGAGCGCGCCGCAGACGGCCACGCCGACGCTGCCGCCGATCTGCCGGAGGTAGCTGTTCGCGCTGGTCGCGGCCTGGAGGTCGGCGGGGCGCACCGAGTTCTCCAGGGCGTGGGCCAGGACGGGCATCACCATGCCGATGCCGGCGCCCAGGACGGCCGTCCACACGCCGTAGTGCAGCCGGGGAGTATCGGCCTCCAGACGGGACAGCAGCCACATGCCGAAGGCGGCGAGGGCCGTACCGAGGACCGGGTACGTGCGGTAGTGCCCGGTGCGGCGGACGAGTTGGCCGACGACGACCGACGCGCCGACGATGCCGGCCGTCATCGGCAGCATGAGCAGCCCGGCCTCGGTGGCCGAAGCGCCGTCGGCCAGTTGCCAGAAGACCGGCAGAAAGGTGCCCGCCGTGAACAGCGCGGCCCCGATGGCCAGGCCCACGATCCCGGTGACATGGAAGACGGCGTCCTTGAACAGCCGTAGCGGGACGAGGGGTTGGACGGCGTGGTGCTCGACGAGGAGGAAGAGGGCGCCCGCGCCGACGACTCCCCCGCCCAGGCCCAGGGCGACGCGGGAGTCCCAGGCGTACGCGGTGCCGCCCCAACTCGCCACCAGCACCAGGCAGGTGGACGCGATGACGAGCAGCAGCGCCCCGAGGACGTCGAACCGGCACCTCACCCCGGGCTTCGGCGGCTTCGGCGCGAGGGTGACGAGCACCAGGGCCAGGAGCCCGACGGGCACGGTGCCGTAGAAGCACCACCGCCACGAGAAGTGGTCCGTGACCTGACCGCCCAGGAGGGGGCCGGCCAGGGAGGCGAGCCCGAAGACGGCACCGGCGAGACCCACGAAGCGACCGCGCCCACGGGCCGGCACGAGGTCCGCCATGATCGCCTGTACGCCGATGAGCAGTCCGCCGGCGCCGAGGCCCTGGAGCGCGCGGAAGGCGATGAGCTGGTCCATGGTGCGCGACCGGCCGGCGAGTGCCGAGCCGACGACGAAGACGACGACCGCGAACTGCAGGACGCCCTTGCGCCCCTGCGGTTCCGCGCACCTGCTGTGGATCGGCAGCGCCACGGTGGCGGTGAGCAGGTACGCCGTGACCGCCCAGGACATCCGGTCGGGGCCGTGCAGTTCGCCGGCGATCGCTGGGAGCGCGGTGGCCACCATCGTCTGCTCCACCGCGGCGAGCGCCAGCGCGAGCAGGAGCCCGAGGAACACCAACCACAGCCGCCCCCGGCCGAGTCGGGCGGAGGGGGTCTCGGGCGGGGGCGTCGACTGCGGAGGCGCGGCGGCCGGTTCAGTCCTCCCGGCCTTCTCGGCCTTCGTCAGAATGCTCCCGCCCACGTGCCGCTCCCCTCGTCGCACCTGCCGCGCGATTCCCGCGTTACGCGACAACTGGGAGCAGGTACGACGAGTTACGGCGAACGGCAGGGAGGCGGGGGGATCCACTCGAACCGGTGAGGGCAGCGATCACGTTCCGGGGCCCGCGTCTCGTCTGCCCGGTGCTGTCCGTTGGCGGCCGCGGATCGTTCGTGGCTGGTCGCGCCCACGCGGCGGAGCCGCACAGTGACACAGCCCCGCGCCCCCTTCGGGGCCCCGAAGAGAACCCCTACTTCTCGACCTCGGCGGCCAGCTTCGCCAGAACCAGGTCATAGATGCGCCCCAGCCCCTTGGGCGCGAAGGTCTTCTCGAAGAACCCGCCGATCCCGCCCGCACCGTTCCACACGGTGGTGACGACGACCCGGGACTTCCCCTCGCCCGCCGGCGTGACCCGCCAGGTCGTGACCATGGAGGAGTTGCGGTCCTTCTCGACGAGCTCGCCGTCGGTGGGCTCGGTGACCTCCAGGAGGCAGTCGCGCACGCGCTTGCTGGTGGCCTGGAGCCTCCAGTGGACGAGGGTGCCCTCGCCGTCGCCGCCCTCCCGCACCTCGTACTCGCTGAAGTGCTCGGGCAGCAGCTTCGCGCGGGTGTCGCTGTAGTCGGCGATGGTGTCGAACACCGTCTCCGCGTCCGCAGCGACGACTCGCTCCGTGGTGGCCTCGACCTGCGCCATTGCACTTCCTCCAGCACTTGGTGTTGCTCGGGTTGGAGGAAAGCCAACCATCACGCGGCCGAGCCACCCAAATCGGGGTCCGCCGAGGGTCTCGAACGACATCCCTGGACACGGCCCGAACAGGACCGGACGAGACCTTCACACGACATTCGAAAACAGGTTCGCACGATCAAGGGAACGTGTGTTCTATTCTGGGGCCAGTGCTACCGAGGAGGCGCCCATGCGCTGGGACCAGCTGGCCGAAAACTCCCCCCAGGCCCGCGACGCCGCGCTGTTCGGCGCGGACGCGGTGACCACCCGCACCTTCGACAGCCCGGAGTTCCGGGGCGTCACCTTCCACGAGATCCGGGCGAAGTCGATCGTGAACCGGGTGCCGGGGGCCTCCCGCATGCCGTTCGAGTGGACGATCAATCCGTACCGTGGCTGCACGCACGCGTGCGTCTACTGTTTCGCCCGCAAGACCCACAGCTACCTGGACCTCGACACCGGCATCGGCTTCGACTCGCAGATCGTCGTGAAGGTCAACGCCCCCGAGCTGCTGCGCCGCCACCTCGCCTCGTCCCGCTGGCACGGCGAGCACATAGCGATGGGCACCAACGTCGACTGCTACCAGCGCGCCGAGGGCCGCTACCGGCTGATGCCCGGCATCATCTCCGCCCTGCGCGACCACGCGAACCCCTTCTCGATCCTCACCAAGGGCACGCTGATCCTGCGCGACCTCGACCTGCTGAGGCAGGCGTCCGAGGTCACCGAGGTCGGCATCTCCGTCTCCGTCGGCTTCACCGACCACGAGCTGTGGCGCACCGTCGAACCGGGCACGCCCGCCCCGGAGCGCCGTCTGGAAGTGGTGCGCACCCTCACCGAGCACGGCATCGGCTGCGGTGTCCTGATGGCCCCGGTGATCCCGTTCCTGAGCGACAGCCCGGACCGGCTCCGCGCCACCGTACGGGCGATCGCGGCCTCCGGGGCCACCTCCGTGACGCCTCTGGTGCTGCACCTGCGGCCCGGCGCCCGCGAGTGGTTCATGGCCTGGCTGGAGAGCAACCACCCGCACCTCGTGCGGCGTTACGAGCGGCTGTACGCGGAGGGCGCGTACGCCCCGAAGTGGTACCAGCGCCGGATCACCGGTCAGGTCCACGAGCTGGCCCAGGAGTACGGCATGGGACCCACGCGCGCGGGCCTGCCGCGCAGGATCCCGGTGCCCGAACCCGAGGCGCCGGACCTCCGGGCACCGGAACCGACGGCGACCCAGCTGACGCTGCTCTGACCGCGGCGAAGCGCTGCCGGACGGTGGGCGGGCGGGGCAGGAGCGTCCGGGTGCTTCTCCCGGCCCGTTCGGGTCACGTCGGGACGGAACGCGTTCCTCCGGGAGTCCTCGCCGGGACGATGCGACGAGGGCCGTGGTGTGCACGGCCCGACTCCTCCGCCCTGGGAGGCCCGACGATGAAGAAACGCGCAGCTGCCTTGTGCGGCGCCGCCGCGGTGGTGGCCGGGATGGTCACCGGGGTCCCGGCCGACGCGAGCGCCGGCTCCGCATCCGCACCGCGCACCACGCCCAACGCCCCGACGGTGAGGCCCGCCTGGAAGAAGTGCGCGACGAGCGCGTATCCGACGCTCCAGTGCGCTTCCCTGAAGGTGCCGCTCGACCACGCGCACCCGCGCGGCAAGCAGATCACGCTCGCCCTCTCACGCGTGCCCCACACGGCGAAGACGTACCAGGGGCCCCTGCTGGTGAACCCCGGCGGTCCCGGTGGCAGCGGGCTGACGCTGGCCGGGTACGTCGCCTCCTCGCTGCCCAAGAAGCCGGCGGCGCAGTACGACGTCATCGGCTTCGACCCGCGCGGTGTCGGCGCCAGCAAGCCCGCGCTGGACTGCGCACCGAAGCACTTCGCACCGTTGCGGCCCGACTCCCTGCCGACCTCCCGGGCCCTGGAGCAGGCCAACCTCGACCGCGCCGCCGCCTTCGCCAGGGCGTGCGCCACCAAGTACGCGGACGTGCTGCCGCACATCGACACGGTCAGCGTGGTCAGGGACATGGACGCGATCCGGCGGGCGCTCGGCGCGAAGAAGATCAACTACTTCGGGTACTCGTACGGCACCTACCTGGGCGCCGTCTACGCGAAGCTGTACCCCCACCGCGTACGGCGCGTCGTGCTGGACTCGGTAGTCGACCCCACGGGTGTCTGGTACGACGACAACATCCAGCAGGACTACGCGTTCAACGACCGCCACCTCGCGTTCACGGCATGGGTGGCGAAGTACGACGCGACGTACAAGCTGGGCACCGATCCGGCGAAGGTCGAGGCCAAGTGGTACGCCATGCGGGCGGCCCTCGCCAGGAAGCCCGCGGGCGGCAAGGTGGGTGCGGCCGAACTGGAGGACACCTTCGTCCCCGGCGGCTACTTCAACGGCTACTGGCCCTACCTCGCCGAGGCGTTCGCGGCCTATGCGAACGGCGGGAACGGCGACCCGCTGGTCAAGGCGTACGAGCACTTCGGCGCCGTCGACGCGGCGGGTGACAACGGCTACAGCGTCTACACGGCGGTGCAGTGCCGTGACGCGGCCTGGCCGCGCGACTGGAACCAGTGGCGCAGGGACAACTGGGACGTGTACGCGAAGGCGCCGTTCATGACCTGGAACAACGCCTGGTACAACGCGCCGTGCGCGTTCTGGCCGGCGAGCACGGCGCCGCAGCCCGTGGACATCTCCAACAGCGCCGTGCCACCGGTGCTGCTGTTCCAGGCGACGGGCGACGCGGCCACCCCGCACGAGGGCGGCGTCACGGTCCACCGGCTGATCGGCAACTCCAGCCTGGTGGTGGAGGACGGCGGCGGCAACCACGGCATCACGCTCAGCGGGAACGCCTGCCTCGACCAGCACCTGACGGCGTATCTGACCGACGGTACGGTTCCGCGTGGCGAGGGCGAGGCCGACGCGGTGTGCGAGCGGACACCCGACCCCGAACCCCAGGCCGCGAAGTCGGCACCCCCGTCCTCACGGGGTGCGACGCTGCACGGACTGCTCGGCTTCCGTAGCTGAACCCGAGCCCGATAATCGACGCGCGCGAGTCGTCCGTGCCCGCCTAGGGTGCCGCCCATGGACGACCGACGCGCCCGATCCGACCGACTCCGCATACGTGAGATGACCCTGGCCGACTGCCGTTCCGTCGCCGAGATCCGTATCGGCGGCTGGCAGTCCGCCTACGTGGGGATGATCCCTCAGGCGTACCTCGACCGGCTCGACGTGGACGCGGACGCCGAACGGCGGCGCGGTTACCTGGAGAAGCTGGAGAAGGACGGCGGAGAGGCCGTGAACCTGGTCGCGGAGCGGAGCGGCGAGGTCGTCGGCTGGGCCTGCCACGGGCCGTACCGCGAAGGCGAAGTCCGCACCGAGGACGCCGAGTTGTACGCGCTCTACGTGCGGCCGGGACACTTCTCGGCAGGCGTGGGCCGCGCTCTGCTCCAGGAGTCGGCCCGGCGGTGCGCCACCGCCGGGCACGAGCGGATGCTGCTCTGGGTGCTGCAGGAGAACGCCCGCGCGCGCCGCTTCTACGAGGGCCACGGCTTCGCCCCGGACGGTGCCGAGGAACCCTTCGAGGTGGACGGCGTGATGGTCCCCGAGGTGCGGTACGTGCGCGCGCTCCGGGACGCGGCTTCCTCCTGACGCCGTCTCACCGCTGGGGCAGGCGCGTCACTGCTTGGGCAGTCGCTTCAGCGCTCCGGCCGCGGCCGCCGCGAGCGGGGGGTGGGCGAGCGCCTCGTTGAGCACGGCCCGGCCGCGTTCGTCGCCCAGCGCGCCCAGCCCCTCCACACAGGCGAGCGCGACCCGGCGGTACGGGTCGTGCGGCCGCAGTCGCCGCGCCAGGGTGGTGATCAGGGCGGGTACCGCCTCGGGAGCGCGCAGCGCCACCAGGAGCCGTATGGGATGCAGGGCGTAGGCGACGCGGAGTTCGTTGGTGGCGAGGGCGGCTGCCGCGCGGGCCGTCCGCGGATCGCCGAGCCGGGCGAGGGCGTGTGCGGCCGACGCGCAGCGCTGCGGATCGCGGTGGTTGAGCAGCAGGACGAGCGCCTCGAAGGCCCGCCGGTCCCCGGCGACACCGAGCCGGAAGGCGGCCAGTTCCCGCGCCCAGAGCGGTTGTCCGGGAGCGGTGAGCACACCGGCCAGCGCGTTGAGGTCGCCGGTCGCCATGAGCCGCTCGTACACGACCGAGGCCCCCGACTCCTGCCGTAAGCGTTCCGTGAGTGATCGCGACTCTTCGTCCATGACACCGAGCCTACGGGCGTCCGGAGGCGGTGGGGGACGTACGTCACAAACACGAGGACTGGCGCGCTCGTTACCCGCCGGTTAAGCTCAGACGAGCGAACTACCCGTTCGCGTACCCCCTTCGTGGTGGCCTGGTGACGCAGCCGCCACGGACGCAGTCGGTTCGGTACCTCGGGTACCTCAGTGCGACGCGGCTCCGGGACAGGGCCGGTCGGTCATCACCGTTCGCCGGGCGTGTGCACGCCTTTGGCGACGGCACCGGGCGTGTGCGCTCGCAGCCCGGCAACACCCGCAACCCGCACTCCTTCTCGCACCCGGTGCGCCCTTCGGCGCGGCCGGGCGCGCTCCCAGTCGTCACCCTCATTCCTGGAGTCCGCGATGGCCACTCCCCTGTCCGACACCCCTTTGTCCCCGCTCAAGACCGTGGCCGTCATCGGTCTCGGCACCATGGGCACCGGTATCGCCGAGGTCCTGGCCCGGGCCGGCCGCGAGGTCGTCGGGATCGACGTGAGCGAGGCGCAGGCCGCGAAGGCCGTCGCCGCTCTGGAGTCCTCGACCTCCCGGGCCGTGGAACGCGGCCGGATCACGGAGCGGGAGCGCGGCGACGTCCTGGCACGCTTCCGCACGTTCACCGACCTCCGGGCCGCGGCCGACGCCGACCTGGTCATCGAGGTGACCCCCGAGTCGTACGAGATCAAGCTGCGGGTCTTCCGCGAGCTGGACTCGATCGTCCGCCCGGAGACCGTGCTCGCGACCGGAACCAACGCGCTCTCGGTGACGCGCCTGGCAGCCGACTCGGCCCGCCCCGAGCGAGTGCTCGGACTGCACTTCTTCAACCCGGCGCCCGCGATGAAGCTCGTCGAGATCGTCTCCTGCGTGCTCACCGCGCCCCAGGCCGTCGCCGCGGTCACGGACCTGGCCATCGAGCTGGGCAAGGAGCCCGTGGCGGTCGGCGACCGGCCCGGGTTCGTCGCCGACGGGCTGCTGTTCGGCTACCTCAACCAGGCCGCCGCGATGTACGAGGCCAAGTACGCCTCCCGCGAGGACATCGACGCGGCGATGCGGCTGGGCTGCGGGCTGCCGATGGGCCCGCTCGCGCTGCTCGACCTGATCGGCGTCGACACGGCGCGTACGGTCCTGGAGGCCATGTACGCCGCCTCGCACGACCGGCTGCACGCACCCGCGCCCATCCTCAAGCAGCTCAGCGAGGCGGGCCTGACCGGCCGCAAGTCGGGGCGCGGTTTCTACACGTACGAGGAGCCGGGCAGTGCCACCGTCGTGCGGGACGTGCTGACGCCGCTGTCGGACGGTCCCGCGGTCCCCGGCCGCACCGTCCGCTCCGTCGGCGTCGCGGGCTCCGGGACCATGGCGTCCGGGATCGCCGAGGTGTTCGCGAAGGCCGGGTACGGGGTCGTGCTCGCGGCGCGCAGCGAGGAGAAGGCGCAGGCCGCCAAGGCCCGTATCGGCAAGTCTCTTTCACGTTCTGTCGACAAGGGCCGTATGACGGTCGAGGCGGCGGCCGAGACGCTGGACCGGATCACCCCGGCGGGCTCGTACGACGCGTTCGCGGACGTCGACCTCGCGCTGGAGGCCGTGGCGGAGGACCTGGAGGTCAAGCGGCAGTTGTTCGCGACCTTCGACAAGGTCTGCAAGCCGGGCGCGATCCTCGCCACCACGACCTCGTCGCTGCCCGTCGTGGCCTGCGCCCGCGCCACCTCGCGGCCGCAGGACGTGATCGGCATGCACTTCTTCAACCCGGCCCCGGCGATGAAGCTGGTCGAGGTGGTCCGCACGGTCCTGACCGCGGACGACGTGCACGCGACGGTCCGGGAGCTGTGCACCGCCGTCCGCAAGCACCCGGTGGACTGCGGCGACCGTGCCGGATTCATCGTGAACGCGCTGCTGTTCCCGTACCTGAACAACGCGGTCAAGATGGTCCAGGAGCACTACGCGTCGCTGGACGAGATCGACGCGGCCATGAGGCTGGGCGGCGGATACCCGATGGGCCCCTTCGAACTCCTCGACGTGGTCGGTCTCGACGTCTCGCTGGCCATCGAGCGGGTTCTGCACCGCGAGTTCCGCGACCCGGGCCTGGCTCCGGCGCCGCTGCTGGAGCATCTGGTGGCCGCGGGCTGCCTCGGCCGCAAGACGGGCCGCGGCTTCCGCGAATATGCCAAGCGCTGAGCGGCCCGGCGACCGGTCCCGAGGGGACGCGGACTGGGGCGGGCTGCTGGATCCGGGCAGCTCCGCCCCGGCCCCCCGACCCGGCACTGCCCCGCCCACCAGGGGCGGGGGGATCGGAAGATCCGCGCAACATGCAGCGCACATGCAGTACGTTCGGGTCATGTCCCAGCCCGCCAGGTCCTCACGTACGCCAGCTACGCCCGACACTCCAGAACGTGCCGCGGGCGGTCGCGCCGCCGCCCAACGGCTCAAGATGCGCCGGGAACTGGCGGCCGCGGCGATGGAACTGTTCGCGACGAAGGGGTACGAGGCGACCACCGTCGACGAGATCGCGGCGGCCGCCGGAGTGGCCCGCCGCACCTTCTTCCGCCACTTCCGCTCCAAGGAAGAGGCGATCTTCCCCGACCACGACGACACGCTGGTCCGGGCGGAGGCCGTACTGAACGCGGCGCCCGCCCATGAGCACCCCCTCGACACCGTGTGCCGCGGCATCAAGGAAGTCATGAGGATGTACGCGGCGCGGCCGGAGATCTCCGTGCAGCGCTACAAGCTCACGCGGGAGGTCCCCACCCTGCGCGAGGCGGAGATCGCGTCGGTCGCCCGCTACGAGCGGCTCTTCACCCGTTACCTGCTGGGCCACTTCGACGAGCACGCCCACGACGACGACGCCAACGACGACCCGCTGCTGGCCGAGGTCGCCGCGTCCGCCGTCGTCACCGCGCACAACCATGTGCTGCGCCGCTGGCTGCGTGCCGGGGGGCAGGGGGACGTGGAGGCGCAGCTGGACCACGCTTTCGCGATCGTGCGCCGTACGTTCGGCACGGGGATCGGGGCGGGCCGGTACGAGCCCGCCTCTCACGTCCCTCCGCCGCCGGCGTCGGTCTCTTCGCAGGGTGAGGTGCTGGTGACGGTGGCCAGGACCGATGCACCGCTGGACGAGGTCATGAAGACGATCGAGCAGGCACTGAGGGACAGGCCCTGATCACCGGGGCACCGCACGCCCCTCCCCCACGTCACCCGAACGGCCCAAGGGCCGGCCGCACCTCGCGGCCGGATACACCCGAGGGCCGTTCGTCCATTTACGCACCCCTGTCACCCGATTTTCCGGTCTACTCAGCGGTAGCTTTGATCGATCATCGCTCATTTGTTACGTAAAGATTTCATGTGAGAGCAATTTCTGGCACCCAGTGCCTTGCCGCATGACACGCCGTGCCATACCTTGAGGTTGTCCGGGCGGCCGGCGTGCAGAGATCCTTCGTACGTCGGCTGTCCCCGCTAGCCACCTGGCGAGCGCGCCCGGACGCCTGCGTCACAGGCACCCTCCGCGCCACACCAAGCGCTGCCGAAGCACCACCCTCCCGCCGAACCGACGGCACACCCTCAGCAGCACTGATCAGCACCCGACGTAACCCTCAGCAGCGTCTTCCCTCAGGACGCTCGTCGCCGGAGGCAACACCGTGAAGGAAATCCTGGACGCGATCCAGTCGCCGGACACCACGTCCGCCGACTTCGCCGCTCTGCCGCTCCCCGAGTCGTACCGCGCGATCACCGTGCACAAGGACGAGACGGAGATGTTCGCCGGGCTCACCACTCGCGACAAGGACCCGCGCAAGTCGATCCACCTGGACGACGTGCCGCTGCCGGAGCTGGGCCCGGGCGAGGCCCTGGTGGCCGTCATGGCCTCCTCGGTCAACTACAACTCCGTGTGGACCTCGATCTTCGAGCCGCTGCCCACCTTCGGCTTCCTGGAGCGCTACGGCAAGCTCAGCGAGCTCACCAAGCGCCACGACCTGCCGTACCACATCATCGGCTCCGACCTCGCGGGCGTCGTCCTGCGCACCGGCCCCGGCGTCAACGCCTGGCGGCCCGGTGACGAGGTCGTCGCGCACTGCCTGAGCGTGGAGCTGGAGTCGAGCGACGGCCACAACGACACGATGCTCGACCCCGAGCAGCGGATCTGGGGCTTCGAGACGAACTTCGGTGGACTGGCAGAGCTCGCCCTTGTCAAGTCCAACCAGCTGATGCCGAAGCCGGACCACCTCAGCTGGGAGGAGGCCGCCGCTCCCGGACTGGTCAACTCCACCGCGTACCGGCAGCTCGTCTCCCGCAACGGCGCCGGCATGAAGCAGGGCGACAACGTCCTCATCTGGGGCGCGAGCGGCGGGCTCGGTTCCTACGCCACCCAGTTCGCGCTGGCCGGTGGCGCCAATCCCATCTGTGTCGTGTCCTCGCCGCAGAAGGCGGAGATCTGCCGGGCCATGGGCGCCGAGGCGATCATCGACCGCACCGCCGAGGACTACAAGTTCTGGAAGGACGAGACCACCCAGGACCCGAAGGAGTGGAAGCGCTTCGGCAAGCGCATCCGCGAGTTCACCGGCGGCGAGGACATCGACATCGTCTTCGAGCACCCAGGCCGCGAGACCTTCGGCGCGAGCGTCTACGTCACCCGCAAGGGCGGCACCATCACCACCTGCGCCTCGACCTCGGGCTACATGCACGAGTACGACAACCGCTACCTGTGGATGTCCCTGAAGCGGATCATCGGCTCGCACTTCGCCAACTACCGCGAGGCCTGGGAGGCCAACCGGCTCATCGCGAAGGGCAGGATCCACCCGACGCTGTCGAAGGTGTACGCGCTTCAGGAGACCGGCCAGGCGGCGTACGACGTGCACCGCAACCTCCACCAGGGCAAGGTCGGTGTGCTGTGCCTCGCCCCCGAGGAGGGCCTGGGCGTGCGCGACCAGGAGAAGCGGGCCAGGCACGTCGACGCCATCAACCGCTTCCGGAACGTCTGAGGTCCGCAGATGAATGAGCGTCAGAAGGACCGGCCGTGGTTGATGCGGACGTACGCCGGTCATTCCACCGCCGAGGCGTCCAACGAGCTGTACCGGCGCAACCTCGCCAAGGGGCAGACGGGTCTCTCGGTGGCGTTCGACCTGCCGACGCAGACCGGCTACGACCCCGACCACATCCTCGCCCGCGGCGAGGTCGGCCGGGTCGGGGTTCCGGTCTCGCACCTCGGTGACATGCGCCGGCTGTTCCAGGACATCCCCCTGGAGCAGATGAACACCTCGATGACCATCAACGCCACCGCCATGTGGCTGCTGGCGCTCTACCAGGTCGTCGCGGAGGAGCAGGGCGCCGACATCACCAAGCTCCAGGGGACGACCCAGAACGACATCGTGAAGGAGTACCTGTCGCGGGGCACCCATGTCTTCCCGCCGGGCCCCTCCCTCCGTCTGACGACCGACATGATCGCGTACACGGTCTCCCACATCCCGAAGTGGAACCCGATCAACATCTGCAGCTACCACCTGCAGGAGGCGGGTGCCACGCCGGTCCAGGAGATCGCGTACGCGATGTCGACGGCCGTCGCGGTGCTGGACGCCGTCCGTGACTCGGGGCAGGTGCCGCAGGAGCGCATGGGTGACGTCGTCGCCCGGATCTCCTTCTTCGTGAACGCGGGCGTCCGCTTCGTCGAGGAGATGTGCAAGATGCGGGCGTTCGGCCGCATCTGGGACCGCATCACCCGCGAGCGGTACGGCATCGAGGACCCCAAGCAGAGGCGCTTCCGCTACGGCGTCCAGGTCAACTCGCTGGGCCTGACGGAGGCCCAGCCCGAGAACAACGTCCAGCGCATCGTGCTGGAGATGCTGGCCGTGACGCTGTCGAAGGACGCCCGCGCGCGTGCCGTGCAGCTCCCTGCCTGGAACGAGGCGCTGGGCCTGCCCCGGCCCTGGGACCAGCAATGGTCGCTGCGCATCCAGCAGGTACTCGCCCATGAGAGCGACCTGCTGGAGTACGAGGACATCTTCGAGGGCTCGCACGTCATCGAGGCGAAGGTCTCCCGGCTGGTCGAGGAGTCGTTCGCCGAGATCGAGCGGATCCAGGAGATGGGCGGCGCGATGTCCGCCGTCGAGTCGGGCTACCTGAAGTCACAGCTCGTCGCCTCCCACGCCGAACGCCGGGCCCGGATCGAGTCCGGCCAGGAGAAGATCGTCGGCGTCAACATCTTCGAGACGACCGAACCGAACCCGCTCACGGCCGACCTGGACACCGCGATCCACACGGTCGACCCGGCGGTCGAGGAACGTGTCGTGCGGGCCCTGACGCACTGGCGCGACACCCGCTACCAGCCGCCCTTCAACCACCCGCGCCCCTGCAAGGCGCTGGAGCGCCTGAAGGAGGCCGCCAAGGGCACGGACAACCTCATGGAGGCCACCCTGGAGTGCGCCCGCGCCGGTGTCACGACCGGTGAGTGGGCAGGAGCGCTGCGGGAGGTGTTCGGGGAGTTCCGGGCGCCGACCGGTGTGTCCTCCGCACCGGTCGCGGTGGCCGCCGAGGAGGGCACCGGGATGGCGGACGTCCGCCGGAGGGTCGACGCGACCGCCCGGGACCTCGGCGTGGGCAAGCTGCGCTTCCTCGTCGGCAAGCCCGGCCTGGACGGGCACTCCAACGGGGCCGAGCAGATCGCCGTGCGCGCACGTGACGCGGGCTTCGAGGTGGTCTACCAGGGCATCCGGCTGACGCCCGAGCAGATCGTGGACGCGGCCCTCGCCGAGGACGTGCACGCGGTCGGCCTGTCCATCCTCTCCGGCTCGCACGCGCAGCTCGTGCCGGACGTGCTGGAGCGGCTGCGGGAGGCCGGGGCGCCCGACATCCCGGTGATCGCCGGCGGGATCATCCCGAACGGCGACGCCGAGCAGCTCAGGGCCGCGGGAGTGGCCGCGGTCTTCACCCCGAAGGACTTCGACATCACCGGGATCATCGGCCGTATCGTCGACGAGATCCGCAAGGCCAACAAGCTCGACCCCCTGGAGGTCCCCGCATGACCAGCCCTGTTCCCCAGGTGAACCGCCTTCGTCCGCGGCGCTCCTGCCTCGCGGTGCCGGGAAGCAACGCCCGCTTCCTGGAGAAGGCCCAGGGCCTGGCCGCCGACCAGGTCTTCCTCGACCTGGAGGACGCGTGCGCCCCGCTCGCCAAGCCCGAGGCGCGGCACACGATCGTCAAGTTCCTCAACGAGGGCGACTGGACCGGCAAGACGCGGGTCGTGCGGGTCAACGACTGGACCACCGAGTGGACGTACCGGGACGTCGTCACGGTCGTCGAGGGCGCCGGCCAGAACCTCGACTGCATCATGCTGCCGAAGGTGCAGGACGCCCAGCAGGTCGTCGCCCTGGACCTGCTGCTCACCCAGATCGAGAAGACGATGGGCTTCGAGGTCGGGCGGATCGGCATCGAGGCGCAGATCGAGAACGCGCAGGGCCTGAACAACGTCAACGAGATCGCGCAGGCCTCCCCGCGCGTGGAGACGATCATCTTCGGCCCGGCCGACTTCATGGCGTCGATCAACATGAAGTCGCTGGTCGTGGGCGAGCAGCCGCCCGGCTACCCGGCGGACGCCTACCACTACATCCTGATGAAGATCCTGATGGCCGCCCGCGCCAACAACCTCCAGGCGATCGACGGCCCCTACCTGCAGATCCGCAACGTCGACGGCTACCGCGAGGTCGCCCAGCGCGCCGCCGCCCTCGGCTTCGACGGCAAGTGGGTGCTGCACCCGGGTCAGGTCGAGGCGTCCAACGAGATCTTCTCGCCCTCCCAGGAGGACTACGACCACGCCGAGCTGATCCTGGACGCGTACGACTACTGCACGTCCGAGGCGGGCGGCAAGAAGGGCTCGGCGATGCTCGGCGACGAGATGATCGACGAGGCCAGCCGCAAGATGGCGCTGGTCATCTCCGGCAAGGGGCGGGCGGCGGGGATGACCCGTACGTCGAAGTTCGAGATCCCGGAGGCCTGAGCGCGATGCAGTTCGGACGCACCTACGAGGAGTTCGAGGTCGGGGCGGTCTACAAGCACTGGCCCGGGAAGACGGTCACGGAGTACGACGACCACCTCTTCTGTCTCCTCACCATGAACCACCACCCGCTCCACATGGACAGCAACTACGCGGAGAAGACGACGGACTTCGGCAAGAACGTCGTCGTCGGGAACTACGTCTACTCGCTCTTGCTCGGCATGTCCGTGCCGGACGTCTCCGGCAAGGCCATCGCGAACCTGGAGATCGAGTCGCTCAGGCACGTGGCGCCGACCTTCCACGGCGACACGATCTACGGCGAGACGACCGTGCTCGACAAGTGGCCCTCCAAGTCGAAGAACGACCGCGGCATCGTGCACGTGGAGACCAAGGGCTACAAGCAGGACGGCACGCTGGTCTGCGTGTTCCGCCGCAAGGTCATGGTGCCCACCGAGACGTACATCAAGGAGCGCGGCGGCGAGCAGCCCGGCCGCCCGGAGCTGAAGGCCCCTTCGGAAAAGACGGAGAAGTAGCCATGGCGCGACTCGCCCAGACCCACGGTCTGACCGACATTCAGCAGGAGATCCTCTCCACCGTCCGGGACTTCGTGGACAAGGAGATCATCCCGGTCGCGACCGAGCTGGAGCACCGTGACGAGTACCCGCAAGCGATCGTCGACGGTCTCAAGGAGTTGGGTCTGTTCGGCCTGATGATCCCCGAGGAGTACGGGGGCCTGGGCGAGTCGCTCCTCACCTACGCGCTGTGCGTGGAGGAGATCGCCCGCGGCTGGATGTCCGTGTCCGGCATCATCAACACCCACTTCATCGTGGCGTACATGCTCAAGCAGCACGGCACGCAGGAGCAGAAGGACTACTTCCTGCCGAAGATGGCGCTGGGCGAGATCCGGGGTGCCTTCTCGATGTCGGAGCCGGGGCTGGGCTCCGATGTGTCGGCCATCACATCGAAGGCGGTCAAGGACGGCGACGAATACGTCCTGAACGGCCAGAAGATGTGGCTCACGAATGGCGGAACGTCAACCTTGGTTGCCGTCCTCGTCCGAAGTGACGAAGGACACCCCGAGGGTACGGCGGCCCACAAGTCGATGACGACCTTCCTCGTGGAGAAGGAGCCCGGCTTCGGTGAGGTCCGCCCCGGGCTCACCATCCCCGGGAAGATCGACAAGATGGGCTACAAGGGGGTCGACACCACTGAACTCATCATGGACGACCTGCGCATTCCGGCCAATCGTGTACTCGGCGGCACCACCGGCCGAGGGTTTTACCAAATGATGGACGGCGTCGAAGTCGGCCGCGTGAATGTGGCGGCGCGTGGCTGTGGCGTCGCTCAGCGTGCGTTCGAGCTGGGTGTCGGGTACGCCCAGCAGCGGCACACCTTCGGCAAACAGATCGCCCAGCACCAGGCCATTCAGTTCAAGCTGGCGGAGATGGCTACCAAGGTCGAGGCCGCTCATGCGATGATGGTCAACGCAGCTCGCAAAAAGGACTCGGGCGAACGAAACGACCTCGAAGCAGGGATGGCCAAGTACCTGGCCTCCGAATACTGCAAAGAGGTCGTCGAGGACGCTTTCCGGATCCACGGCGGCTACGGCTTCTCCAAGGAGTACGAGATCGAGCGCCTCTACCGTGAGGCACCGATGCTGCTGATCGGTGAAGGTACCGCCGAAATCCAGAAAATGATCATTGGACGCAGGCTGCTCGAAGAGTATCGGTTCCAGGGCTAGACGTCCGTTTGGGGGTGTTTTCTTCGAGAAGAAGATCACACCCCGTGAACGGTCTTCGGCCGCCGACTCGGCTTCCTGGCTTGCCCAGTTGTGGCCCGCGCCCGGTACGATCCCGGAAAGCCGCCGTCCCCAGTCACCGCGCGGCATCATCCGCTACGAAGGTCATCCATGCCCCACAGCCAAACCTCTGCACCACGCGACAGGTTTTCTGGTGTACGCCTCGCGCGCGGAGCATCGCCGTGGCTTCTCCCGACCGTCGCCACCGCAGCCCTCAGCCTGGCCCGCGCGCGCCGCTCCGGCGCCGCCAAGGCCGTGGCCGTACCCGCCACCGCGCTCGCGGCCGGCATGCTGTGGTTCTTCCGCGACCCCGAGCGCGAGATCGCCCAGGGCCGGGTCATCTCGCCCGCCGACGGTGTGGTGCAGAGCATCATGCCGTGGAAGGACGGACGGACCCGCGTCGCGATCTTCATGAGCCCGCTCAACGTCCACGTGAACCGCGCGCCGCTCTCCGGCTCGGTCACGTCGGTGGAGCACATCCCCGGCGGGTTCGTTCCGGCGTTCAACAAGGAGAGCGAGAACAACGAGCGCGTCGTCTGGCACTTCGACACCGAACTCGGTGACATCGAGATGGTCCAGATCGCCGGCGCGGTCGCTCGTCGTATCGTCCCGTACGTCCCGCAGGGCACCAAGGTCGAGCAGGGTGACCGCATCGGGCTGATCCGCTTCGGCTCGCGCGTCGACATCTACCTCCCCGAGGGCGTCGAGGTCGAGGTCGAGGTCGGGCAGAAGACCGTGGCTGGGGTGACTCGCATTGACCGTGATTGATCCCGAAACACAGGCCGGCTGGGTGCCGGACGCGGAGGACGACGACGAGGAGGAGATGCCGCTGTCGCTGCGTTTGTCGATAGCGGACACTCTGACCCTCGGCAACGCGACGTGCGGCTTCATGGCGGTGTACTTCACCACCACCGGCATCCTGATCCCGTACCTCACCCACAACCAGGAATCCGGCATGGCCCGCAACAGCGCGGCCACGGCGGTCATCCTGATGCTGTGCGCGGCGGTCTTCGACCTGTTCGACGGTCTGGTGGCACGCAAGCTGCGCTCCTCCCCCATGGGTGCGGAGCTGGACAACCTCTCCGACCTGATCAGCTTCGGCCTCGCGCCGGCGTACTTCGTGCTCGTCTACGGCATGGTCACGCCCGCCGCGTACCAGCGGGTGGCGACGGTGGGAGCCGTCGTCGTGCTGTTGGCGGTGGTGCTGCGGCTTGCGCGCTTCTCGTGCGTGACGGTGAAGGACGGCACGTTCCAGGGCATGCCCTCACCATTCGGTGCGCTCACGGTCGTCGCGATCATCCTGCTGGAGCTGCCGTTCGTGGCGACGCTGCTGGCGGTCCTGGGCACGGCGTGGCTGATGGTGAGCCGGGTGGAGTACCCGAAGCCGCGGGGGCCCCTCGCTGGGGCGATGCTCTCGTGGATCGTGCTGAGCATGGGGCTGCTGGCGGCCTGGGCCTTCGGCGCGCCCGGTGGGCAGCTGCTGCTCCAGACGGGCTGTGCGCTGCAGCTGGTCATGGGTGCGGTGATTCCGTTGTTCGCCACGGCTCGCCGGGTGAACAACTTCCGTGACAATCGGCGGGAGGCTCGGGCGGCGCAGCTGCCGTAGCCGTCCCGGCGGACGCGTGTGACGAGGGCCCGAACCGTTACGGTTCGGGCCCTCGTCGTTTGTTTCCCCTGCCGGGGGGGGTGCCGGGTGGGGGTGTGTTTGTTCCTCGCCCCCGCCGCCTCTACCCGTCCCATCCACGTCCCATCCCCCAGGGGCTCCGCCCCTTCAACCCCGCACGGGGCTCCGTCCCGGCCCCCGTTGCGGGGGGCCCCCCCCCCCCCCCCCCGCGCGCCCGCCCCCCCGGGGGGGGTGGGGGAGGGGGGC
>NZ_JBEYXP010000084.1:0-36829 GCF_040704615.1 Streptomyces sp. NPDC046862
GTACTGCAGGGGGGACCCTGTGGGAGAGTAGGACGCCGCCGAACGATTATTGGGAAAACCCCCGCACCTCACGGTGCGGGGGTTTTCTGCGTTTATGCTCTGGCTATGCGCTACGACTTGGTGATCTTCGACAATGACGGTGTCCTGGTGGACAGTGAGCCGATATCCAACCGGCTGCTGGCCGCCTATCTGACGGAGCTCGGGCACCCCACATCGTACGAGGACTCCATCCGCGACTACATGGGCTCCGCGATGCATCGGATCCATGATCTGGTGCTGGAGCGTACGGGGGAGCGGCTGCCGGCGGAGTTCGATGACGTGTTCCACCGGCGGGTGTTCGCGGCGTTCGAGCGGGAACTGACGCCTGTGGCGGGTGTGGTGGACGTGCTGGAGAAGCTGGCCGCGGACGAGGTGCCGTACTGTGTGGCGTCCTCGGGGAGCCATGAGCGGATTCGGGTGGGGCATCGAACGACCGGGCTGGATCAGTGGTTCGAGGAGTCGCGGATCTTCAGTTCGCAGGACGTCGGGAAGGGGAAGCCGGCTCCGGACCTGTTCCTTCACGCGGCCGAGCGGATGGGTGTCGCGCCGGGCCGCTGTGTGGTCGTGGAGGACTCTCCCCTGGGGGTGCAGGCGGCTGTCGCGGCCGGGATGGACGTGTACGGCTTCACCTCGATGACGCCTGCCGCCAGGCTGGCGGGTGCCACCCAACTCTTCCCCGACATGGGCGAGTTGACGGGTCTGCTCGCCTGACATTTGTCATGCGGAGCACCGGACGATCGTTCCTACCGCCCGACCCCCGCCCACGGCGAAGCTAAGGGCATGACGACGAACACGGTTCCCCAGCAGCAGAGCATGTCGAAGAACTTCGCGCCGCTGATCGTGGATGTGGCGGTGCCGCTCGGTTCGTACTACCTGTTCAAGGACGGCTTCGGGACGAGCACCTTCGCGGCGCTCGCCTGGAGCAGCGTGGTGCCCGCTCTGCGGACCGTGTGGGGCGCGGTCAAGGAGCGCAGGACCAACGCGCTGGCGGGGTTGATCCTCGTCGTCAACGTCGTGTCGCTGCTGCTGAGTTTCGTCTCCGGTGACCCGCGCCTGATGCTCGCCAAGGACGGCGCGGTCAGTAGCACGATCGCGGTCGGGATCCTGGTCTCCGTGGCGCTCGGGAAGCCGATGATGACCGCGGGCATGAAGCCCTTCCTGGTGAAGGGGGACACGGCCAGGGAGGCCGCCTGGGAGCGGCTGGAGTCGGGTGCCTCGTCCCGCTCGGCGGACTTCCTTCGGAAGGAGCGGGTCTTCTCGCTCGTCTGGGGTGCGGTGCTGCTCGCCGAGTGTGTGGCGCGGGTGGTCGGGGCGTACACCATCCCCGTGGACACCATGGTGTGGCTCGGCGGGGTCGTCATGGCCGTCTCGATCCTGGGCGGGATGCTGGTCAGCGGTGCTCTCGCGGCCGGGCCGATGGAGAGCATGGTCGCCGCCGAGGTGAAGGACGCACAGAAGAAGGCGGCCCAGGTGCGGGAGCTCGAACTCGCCCGGTAACCGGCCCGGTGACCCGCCGGGTAAAGCTGAGGGAAATTCACCTTTGGCTGGATCTACCCACGAGTACGTTGGGGCCCTACGCTCGCCGCCATGACAGATGTGCTGCGGCGCGGTAGGGCCTCTTTGGCGTTCAGCTTCTTCGCTCAGGGCGTCGCCTTTGCTCTGCTGGTGACGCGTATCCCGGCCATCCAGGACCGGTACGGCGTCTCCGACGCGCTGTTGCCCGCGTTCCTCGCCGCCGTGCCGGTGCTCGCCGGTGTCGGCAGTGTCACCACCGAGAAGCTGGTGAGGCGTATACCGCCCAGCCGGGTGCTGCGCTGGGCCCAGCCCGTCGTGCTCCTGGCGCTGTTGGGGGTGAGCGCGGGGGAGCACTTCGTCGAGCTGGGCATCGCGCTCGCCGCGTTCGGGCTCTCCGTGGGTGCGCTGGACGCGTCGATGAACATGCTCGGGGTGAGCCTGCAGCGGACGTACGGGCGCAGCATCATGCTGAGCTTCCACGCGGCGTACAGCCTGGGTGGGATCGTGGGGGCCTCGCTGGCGTGGGTGGGGGCGCACTGGGACCTGGCGCTGTTCGTGTCGTATCTGCCGGTCGTGGTGGTGCTGTTGCCGGTGGCCTTCGTGGGGAGCCGGTGGTACGTCGACGGGGGGAGCGCGCCCGTCGAGGCGAAGGACGGAGCGCAGGACGGGGCGGAGAGCGGGCCCGTCGTCTTCAAGCTGCTGTTGCCGCTGTGTCTGGTGATGACGTTCGCGTACATCGGGGACTCGACGGTCTCCAACTGGAGCGCGAAGTACCTCCAGGACGTGCTGGGGAGTTCCGAGCAACTGGCGACGGTGCCGTACAACGTCTACATGATCACCACGCTGCTCGGGCGGACCATCGGGGACCTCGGGGTGCGGCGGTTCGGGGCCGTTGCGGTGGTGCGGGGCGGGGCGCTGGTCGCGGCGCTCGGGTTCGCGGTGGTGGCGGGGGCGTCGGGGCCCTGGATCGGCATGCTCGGGTTCACGCTGCTGGGCGTGGGGCTGTGCGTGCTGGTGCCGCAGACGTTCGCGGCCGCGGGGCGGCTGTTCCCGGGGGCGTCGGACACGGCCGTGGCTCGGCTCAATGTCTTCAACTACGTCGGGTTCCTGATCGGCTCGCCGTTGGTGGGGGCGTTGGGTGACGCCTGGACCTATCGGGGGGCCATGCTGGTGCCGATGGTGTTGGTGCTGCTGACGTTGGTGTATGCCAGGTCGTTCGCCGCTCAACCGGACCGATACGGTGGCGGGCATGAGCGGCCGCGCACAGCTGATGTGGGACGAGGCAGTAACGGGCTATGACTTCGGGCCGGACCATCCGATGGATCCCGTCCGGCTCGCCCTGACACGACGACTGGTCGACGCCTTCGGGCTCGATCGTGAGGTGGACGTCGTGTCGGCGAAGCCGGCGGGGGAGTCGACGTTGCGGCTCGTGCACCGTGAGGACTACGTGGCGGCGGTCAAGGCCGCGTCCGCGGACCCCGGGGCGGCCGACGGGTCGTACGGGCTGGGGACCATGGACGATCCCGCGTTCGCCGGTATGCACGAGGTGTCCTCGCTGATCGCGGGGCAGTCCGTGGGTGCCGCGGAGGCCGTGTGGCGGGGGGACGCGCTGCACGCGGTGAACTTCGCGGGCGGGCTGCACCATGCGATGCCCGGGGGTGCGTCGGGGTTCTGTATCTACAACGACGCGTCGCTGGCGATCGCGCGGCTGCTGGAGCTGGGGGCCGAGCGGGTCGCGTACATCGATGTGGACGTGCACCACGGGGACGGGGTCCAGGCCGCCTTCTGGGAGGACCCGCGGGTGCTGACGATCTCGCTGCACGAGCATCCTCGGACGTTGTTCCCGCAGACCGGGTGGCCGGAGGAGGCGGGGGCGGACAGTGCCGAGGGGTCGGCGGTGAACGTCGCCCTTCCGGCGGGGACCGGGGACGCGGGGTGGTTGCGGGCGTTCCACGCGGTCGTGCCCGAGCTGATCGCCGACTTCCGGCCGCAGGTGCTGGTGACGCAGCACGGAGCCGATACGCACTTCGAGGATCCGTTGGCGCATCTGGCTGTCTCGCTGGATGCGCAGAGGGCCGTGCAGGTCGCCTGTCATGAGCTGGCGCACGAGTACGCGGACGGGCGGTGGGTCGCGCTGGGTGGGGGCGGGTACGCCGTGGTGGAGGTGGTGCCGCGGTCGTGGACGCATCTGGTGGCTGTGGCGGCGGGGCGGCCGATCGAGCCCTCGGCGGGGATTCCTGACGGGTGGCGGCAGGAGGTGTTCGCGCGTACGCGGCAGTTGGCGCCTGCGCGGATGACTGATGGGCGGTGGCCGGTGGAGTGGGTGGGGTGGGAGGCGGGGTACGACCCTGCGGATCGGTTGGATCAGGCTGTGTTGGCTACGCGGCGGGCGGTGTTTCCGTTGCGGGGGTTGTTGCCGTAGGGGTTTTCTCGCCCCCGCCGCCCCTACCCGTCCCATCCTGTCCCGGGGGGGCTGCGCCCCCAGACCCCCGTGGGGTGGGGGGTGGTTGGGGAGGGTTGGTTGGGTGCGGGTGGGTGGGGGCTGGTCGCGCAGTTCCCCGCGCCCCTGAAAACCGGGCAGTTCCCCGCGCCTCTGAAAACCGGGCAGTTCCCCGCAGCCGTGAGAAGCACGGCCGGTTCTCCGCGGCCCCGAAAAGCCGCGCAGTTCCCCGCGGCCCCGGAAAGCACGTCCAATTCCCGCGGTCCCACGAGTGCCCAGTTACGCCGACCGTGCGGTCTTTGGGCGTTCTCGGTGTTCCCTCTCTTCCGATACGTCAGCATCGGGCCCGTGTTGAGCACCGGAGCGTTGCGGGAGCATTTGTTGGCTTCCGGGCTTGCGGGGGTCGTGGCCACTTCGCGGGAGGCCAGCCTGCGGAGGTATCGGCTGTTCGCGGCTCGGGATCCGCGGGTGTTGATGGGGCTGGATCCCGAGGGGAGTTGGGGGCAGCCGGAACTGATCGCGTTGATGGCGGACAGGTGTGGGGTCTCGGGGGACCCGGGGGTCACCTCCGGCCTGGACGCCATCGATCCGGAACGGACTCTGGCGGCCCTGGACGCCTTTGCGGAACGCCTCGCGGAGGTCGCGCGGCGTAGGGCACCGGTGCTTCTGGGGACCGGACATCCGCATCGGTTGCTCGGGTTCTACGGCGGTCTGGCAGACGCCTTGTCGGCGGCGGGGTGTGAGATCCTCACCCCCGCGATGGGTAGACGTGTCGACATAACGACCCGGTTCGGTCTACGCACGCACAACCTCGACTACGTACGAGGAGTCGCGCTGGTACGCGAACCCGGCGCTCGAAGCTCCGGTTGTGAGACCGGCGCACACACACATTCACCGCTCCCGGTTCGTACCGTTCTGGCCGCTGCCGCCGAGGGTGGGGGGCCGCTCCCGGAGCTCGTCATCGGGGACCACGGTTGGGTCTGCGGGGCAGGTCAGCTGGGGTTTGAGGCGATGGGGCCGGCGGATACGGACGATCCCGCGCTCTTCGTCGGTCAGGCAGAGGGGCGGGTGTCCGTCGTCGTTCCGCTTGATGACGCTGTGCGGTCTGATTACTACCGACCGCTTACCCGCTACGTACTCAATCGAGCGTGTCTGTCACAGTAAGGCGCCGATGCCATCCCCTCTTCCCCACTCGCATCACCCGCCCCTACATTGGGGAGTGAGCACGCAGCGACGAAGAGTCACCGGAAGGGGAAGCCGGTGGCCGTCGAGTGCGGAAGGTTCAGGTGTGTCATGGCTGCAGCTGGCGAGAGGCCTCTGAACGAGGTTCAGTTCCTGACCGTGGCGGAAGTCGCCTCGGTGATGCGAGTGTCGAAGATGACCGTGTACCGGTTGGTGCACAGCGGTCATCTGCCGGCGATCCGGGTGGGGAGGTCCTTCCGGGTGCCGGAGCAAGCTGTCCACGAGTACCTCCGCGAGAGTTATGTGGGGGTGGAGACAGCCTGACGACGTATGGGTGTTGAGGGGTCACGGGGTCCCTGCGGGACTCCCGGGGCCCCTCGGCTCCGCCTCGATTACGAGCTCAGCGCTCGGGCGGGTAGGCTAGCCCCTCGTAGGTCGTGTGGGCCCATGGCCCTCAGCACCGAGTGATGAGAAGTGAGCGAGGGTAGTCGTGGGCTCTGTTATCAAGAAGCGGCGCAAGCGGATGGCGAAGAAGAAGCACCGCAAGCTGCTCAAGCGCACGCGCGTTCAGCGTCGCAACAAGAAGTAAGGCCGGCCCCGAGGGTGGTTGTTCCACCCGGAGGCTGATGTCTTACGGCTCTGCGTGAGCGCTGCGACAACGCGCTCTGTGGCCCCCCACCCATGAGGTGGGGGGCCACAGTCATACCGTCCTGTCGTACGACAGCCGGAACTCGTCACTTCGTGCGTCGGGCGGTCATCACAGCGCAACATCGACCCGTTAACGTGGCCGAACACACGGGGAACACGGCAGAGTACGAACAGCACTCCACAGGCAGGTGCCGACGTCTGAAAGGAAGGCGTTGATCTTGGGCAAGGTCGTACTCGTGACCGGGGTGGCCCGTCAGCTGGGAGGTCGGTTCGTACGGCGGATCCAGCGTGACCCGGAGGTCGACCGTGTGGTCGCGGTGGACGCGGTGCCGCCCCAGCACCATCTCGGCGGCGCGGACTTCGTGCAGGCGGACATCCGGCAGCCGACGATAGGGCGCGTGCTCGCGGAGCACGGCGTGGACACCGTGGTGCACATGGACGTCACGGGCACCCCGCTGGGCAGCGGCAGCCGGACCACGGTCAAGGAGACCAACGTCATCGGCACGATGCAGCTGCTGGGCGCCTGCCAGAAGTCCCCGGCGGTCAAGCGGCTGGTGGTGAAGTCCAGTACGAACGTGTACGGGTCCGCGCCGCGAGATCCGGCCGTTTTCACGGAGACGACGCCGCCCAAGTCGCTCCCGAGCGGTGGCTTCGCGAAGGACACGGTCGAGGTCGAGGGGTACGTGCGCGGGTTCGCGCGCCGTCGGCCCGATGTGGCCGTGTGCGTGCTGAGGTTCGCGAACATCCTGGGGCCGAGCGCCGACTCGCCGCTCGCCTCGTACTTCTCGCTGCCGGTGCTGCCGACGGTGCTCGGCTACGACCCGCGGCTGCAGTTCGTGCACGAGGACGACGTGATCGAGGTGCTGCGGATCGCCTCGCACGAGCCGGCCCGCGGCACGCTCAACAGCGGCACGTTCAACGTCGCCGGCGACGGGGTGCTGCTGTTGTCGCAGTGCGCGCGCAGGCTCGGGCGGCCCACGGTGCCGCTGCTGATGCCCGCCCTGAGCTGGGTGGGTTCCGCGGTGCGTACCCTGGGTGTCACGGACTTCTCGCCGGAGCAGCTGAGGCTGCTGACCCACGGGCGGGTCGTGTCGACGGTCCAGATGCGCGAGACGCTGGGCTACAAACCCAAGTACACGACGACGGAGACGTTCGCGGACTTCGCTCGCAGCCGTGGTCCCGGACTGCTGCCGCCGGAGGCCCTTTCGAGGGCCGTCGACCGGATCGCCGCACTGCCCGCCCTGGGCGGTGGCCGGCCCCCGACGCAGAGCGCCAACTGAGGAGCGCATCAACGATGGCGGATGCCAAGGTCATTCCGTTCGACGACGACCGGTCGCGCGCCGGTGCCCCGCAGCGCCCGCCGCGCCGCCGGAGTGCCGCCGGGAGCCGGCGCAAGGGCGAGTCCGCGCTGGTCCGTGAGGTCCAGGCACTGCCGGATCCTCCGCTCAGGCAGGATGATGTTCCTGTGACAGGTGAGCAGCCGGAGGCGCCGGAGGGACCCGAGACGCCTGAGACGTCCCAGGGCGATGGTCTGGAGCGCCGTATCGCCGGAGGGCTGGCCTTCCTGCGGAGGCGGCTGACGGGCGACTACGAGGTCGACGACTTCGGTTACGACGCCGAGCTGACCGACCAGGTCCTGATGTCGCTGCTGCGGCCGGTGTACGAGAAGTACTTCCGGGTCGAGGTGAAGGGCATCGAGAACATCCCGTCCGACGGCGGGGCCCTGATCGTCGCCAACCACTCCGGCACGCTGCCGCTGGACGGCCTGATGATGCAGGTCGCGGTGCACGACAACCATCCGGCGGGCCGCCACCTGCGGCTCCTGGCGGCCGATCTGGTGTTCATGCTGCCGGTGGTGAACGAGCTGGCCCGCAAGGCCGGTCACACGCTGGCGTGCGCGGAGGACGCCGAGCGGCTGCTGGCGCGCGGCGAGGTGGTCGGGGTGATGCCCGAGGGGTTCAAGGGCATCGGCAAGCCCTTCAACGAGCGCTACAAGCTCCAGCGCTTCGGCCGCGGCGGCTTCGTGTCGACCGCCCTGCGCCAGGGCACGCCGATCATCCCGTGCTCCATCGTGGGCGCGGAGGAGATCTACCCGATGATCGGCAACGCGAAGACACTGGCGCGGCTGCTGGGGTTCCCGTACTTCCCGATCACTCCGACGTTCCCGTGGCTCGGTCCGCTGGGGGCGGTTCCGCTGCCGACGAA
The DNA here is from genome assembly GCF_040704615.1 of Streptomyces sp. NPDC046862. Classification (NCBI taxonomy): domain Bacteria; kingdom Bacillati; phylum Actinomycetota; class Actinomycetes; order Kitasatosporales; family Streptomycetaceae; genus Streptomyces; species Streptomyces sp. NPDC046862. The sequence continues at coordinate 8,030 of NZ_JBEYXP010000084.1, forward strand.
GTGGACGATCCAGTTCGGCGAGCCGATCCCGACGGACGGCTACCCGCCGGAGGCCGCCGAGGACCCGATGCTGATGTTCAACCTGACGGACCAGGTCAGGGAGCAGATCCAGCACACGTTGTACAAGTTGTTGGTGCAGCGGCGGTCGGTGTTCTTCTGAGGGTGCGTCCCGTGCGGGGACACCTTTTCGGTGCGTACGGCGGTGGGGGCGCCCTCTTTGTTGTGAGCGCCCCCACCGCCGTACACGCAGGGATCTAGTTCGCGTCCTTGCCGTCGATGCCCAGGCCGGGCAGGAGGCCCGGGAGGAGCGGGGGCAGGGTGACGTCCGGGTCCGTCGGCGGGGTGCTCTTGCCGGACGACGGGGACGAGCTGCCGGTGCTGCCCTGGGAGGGGTCCAGGAGGCCGCCCGTGTTGCCGCCGAGCAGGCCGTCGCCGCCGCTCTCCGAGCCCGAACTGGACGGCTGCGGTTTGCCGCTGCCGCTGGGGCTGCGGCTTGAGGAGCCGCTGCCGGTGGCGCTCGGGGCGGTCGGCCGGTCGGTGTGCGCGGAGCCGGTGGAGCCCGGACCGGTGCCGCGCTGCCTGCCGTCACCGCTCTCTTGCGGGGGCGGTGGCAGCAGCGACTGGAGCGGGGCCACCTCTTCGTCTATGGCGTCGAACACCGACGAGACCTGCCGACTGACGTCCCCGAGCTGCACGGGCAGCCGGTCACGCAGCGCTCCCCAGGCCGCGCGGTGGGAACGCGAGAAGGCGGAGAGGGCCTGGATGGGGCCCAGGGACTCGGGATCCCGCTCGAACGCCTCGTGCAGCAGGCGGTGGCCCTCCGACGCGTCGTGCCGCATGCCCGTGAGGGCGCGCCGGACCTCGCCCAGTGACTCGTGGTCGAGGGGACCGCCGCGGTCGCGCTCCATGAGCCGGCGGGCCTCGCTGAGCCGGGTGGACGCCTGGTCGAGGTAGAGCTCGCCGCGGTCCGTGTTGTCGTCGGCCCAGGTCAGCTTGAAGTCCTCGATACCGCGCTTCAGGCCGTACAGCGAGTCACCGGGCAGGGCGTCCGAACTGGCGGCGGCGACACCGCCGAAGGCTCCCGCGGCCACACCGACGCTGAGCCCGCCCGCGGCGAGCCCCTTGGTCAGCCGCGAACGTGGCCGCAACTTCCCCAGTGGGCTCGCCCGATGAGCGCCCCGCGCCCGGCCCGACCGCCCGCCCGTCTCCCACCACCGCCCTTCTGCGGAAGTCGCTTCGCTCCCCTTTTGACTGGGCACCACGGGGTCCGCCTCGCCCGAAGCCGTGCCCTCCTGCAGCATGGCCTCCATCGCGGCCACGAGCTGGGCCCGCTGGACGACCTTGACCTCGGGGTCGAGCTCCGGCTTGGGCAGCTCACCGAGACCGGTCGCGAGGGCCAACAGGTGCCCCCGCTCGGCCTGTCCCGCGGTGGCCGAAGCCGAACCTTCGGGCTGCTCTGCCGCCGTGTCCCGGTCGGGCAGCTCATCCAGAGCCTGGGCGAAGGCGTTCGCCCGCCGGTGTGCCGATACGTTCGCGATCACTGGCGGCACCTCCTCTCGTCATGACGGTCGACTCCCCAGGGGGTCCTGAGGGTTGCACGCCTCGACCACTTCCACACGATCGAGTGATCGATGTAGGCCAAGGCGTGACCACAGGGAGTCTGCATCCCGCACAACGAGCGGCGGAGTACTTGGGTTACGGACGGCGGATGATCCGTCCGAGAAGTCAACGGTCTTTTACGGAAGGTGAGTTGGGAGTCACTGAACGTGGGGTGCGGAGGTGCTGTTCAGCGGGCGTCTTCCGGCAGGAGCCGGGCGAGGGTGCGGACGGCGCGGTACTGGAGGGTCTTGATCGCGCCCTCGTTCTTGCCCATCACGCGGGCCGTCTCGGCGACGGAGAGGCCCTGGAGGAAGCGGAGGGTGACGCACTCCTGCTGCTGGGGGTTGAGGCGTCGTACGGCGTCGAGGAGCGCGGCGTTGGACAGGGACTCCAGGACGGAGTCCTCGGGGGAGCGCTCGACCTCGTTGGCGTCGAGCATCTCGCCGGTGGTGACCTCGAGGCGGAAGCGGCTGGACTTGAAGTGGTCGGCGACGAGGTTGCGGGCGATCGTCACGAGCCAGGCGCCGAAGTCGCGACCCTGCCAGGTGAAGGTGCCGATCCGGCGCAGGGCGCGCAGGAAGGTCTCACTGGTGAGGTCCTCGGCGGTCGCCTTGCCGCCCACCCGGTAGTAGATGTAGCGGTACACGGTGTCGCTGTACTGGTCGTAGAGCCGGCCGAACGCGTCGGCCTCGCCGGCCTGGGCGCGCTCCACGAGATCCATCATGCGTGCGCTGTCGCTGTCCGCGGCCGGACGGCGGGCGGTGGTGGTGGTCGAGCCGGCGCGGGCGCGTCTGCTGACCACCGCGGTGCCGTCGGCGAGTGCGTAGCACGGGCCGACATGGGCGGCGGGAACGGCGAGCGCGGGTGCGGCGTACGCGGTGGGGACGAAGCCGCGCAGCATGTCTTTGACCGTTGCGCGCAGCGTAGCCAGGCCCGAGGCGTCAACCCCGACGTGTGGGTACACGGGACTCCCAGAGGCAGAGCTTCCATCACGTGCAGTACGGGACCGTTCACCCGTCGTAGCGACGGAGGGGTACCGTTTTGCGTCTGAGGAGAATAACGCTTCGTGCAGGCACTGCTACACCCAGTTGCTAAAATCGTCGATTACGTCGCTTCTGTAACCGATTGACGCCTGTTCAAGTGCCGTTCCGCGACCGCTTGTTGTTCGTATGGGCTCGCTTTGAGCTTCGCTCCGGGGCGTGTTGTGGCCGGGTGCGGGGAGTGTGACTGGCGGGGGTGACGTGCGGGTAAGGGGGCACGAATAGGGGTTCCCTCCGGCGGGTTGGCCAGGGGTGTCTCGTCTGCCGGGCTCTGTTGGTGGGCGGGTGCGGGTTCGTTGTGGCTTGTCGCGCCCACGCGGCGGAGCCGCAGATCAACACCGCCCCGCGCCCCCTGAAAGCCTGGGCGCACCCGACACCGACCCGCACCACCACGCACCCGCAGCCGCCGACGCGCGCAAGGGGGGTGTGCCGGGGGTGTCCGCCCGCAGCGGCCGGCGTCCGCCACCGGGAACGTCACGCACCCACATCAACCGCCGGACCGAGGACGGAGACCTCCCGCCCGGCGCGCCCCCGACCCGCGAACCAACCGCAGGCGCCCCGGTATGCGCCGGAGACGGTACGTCGTCATGCCGGGTGCGCCCGAACTCCCAGGGGCGCGGGGAACTGCGCGACAGGCCACGACGGCGGGTGGGCCACCCGCAAACCTCAGGCACCCACCACGCGAAACCGCCCCAACCGCCGGAGGCTACCGGCGGCGACGGTGCAGCGCGATCGCCGCCGCCGTGCCGCCCGCCACCGCGCCGACGCCTGCCGCTGCCGGGAGGCCGACCTTGGCGGCCTTGCGGGCCGTGCGGTAGTCGCGCAGGCGCCAGTCGAACTGGCGGGCGTGTTTGCGGAGCTTGGTGTCCGGGTTGATCGCGTAGGGGTGGCCGACCAGGGACAGCATGGGGATGTCGTTGTGGGAGTCGCTGTAGGCCGCGCAGCGGGAGAGGTCCAGGCCCTCCGCCGTCGCCAGCGCCCGTACCGCCTCCGCCTTCGCCGGGCCGTGGAGCGGCTCGCCGACCAGCTTGCCCGTGTAGACGCCGTCGACCGACTCCGCGACCGTACCCAGCGCGCCGGTCAGGCCCAGGCGGCGGGCGATCACCGTGGCGATCTCGACGGGGGCCGCCGTGACCAGCCACACCTTCTGGCCGGCGTCCAGGTGAGCCTGCGCCAGCGCGCGTGTCCCCGGCCAGATCCGCTCGGCCATGTACTCGTCGTAGATCTCCTCGCCGATCGTCATCAGCTCGGCCACCCGGTGGCCCTTGACGATCGAGAGGGCGGAGTCGCGCGCCTCCTGCATGTGTTCCGGGTCCTCGACGCCGGCCAGCCTGAACCACGCCTGCTGCCAGGCGAACTTGGCGAGATCGCGGGTCTCGAAGAACTTCCGCTTGTACAGGCCCCGCCCGAAGTGGAACAGCGCGGCGCCCTGCATGACGGTGTTGTCGAGGTCGAAGAACGCGGCGGCCTGCTCGTCGCCGTGCACGGGGAACTGCGGCTCGGCCTCGCCGGGCAGGCCTTCCAGGCCTTCGAGGCCTTCCAGGCCCTGTAGTTCCTGTTCCTGCGAGGACTTGCGCGCTGCCTCCGCCGAAGCCTCGCCTGCCAAAACGCTCCGCGCCGTGGCGGAGCGCCTACGGGGAGTGAGCCATCCAAGAGCGGCCATGTCGTGAGCATAGCCAGTCTGTTCGGTGCTTCCGGAGTCGCGAGGTTTGGAGGGTGTGAACTCTCTGGGGCGGTGCCGTTAAGGAAGGCGTCCGATCGGCGTGTCCGCGTGCGGTGAGCGGCGCGAGAATGGCGGACATGAGTCCCCTCTTCAGGCGGAACGACCGCCGTACGGACAAGCAGACGGCACCCGAGAAGCCTCAGAGCCATCGGGGCCACCTCGTCACCCTGATCCGCAAGCCCGGCTGTCATCTCTGTGATGACGCCCACGCCGTCATCGAGAAGGTGTGCGGTGAGCTCGGGGTGCCGTGGGAGGAGAAGGACATCACGCAGGACGAGGAGCTCTATCAGAAGTACTGGGAACAGATCCCCGTCGTGCTCGTCGACGGAAAGCAACACACTTTCTGGCGTGTGAACGAGCAACGCCTCCGCAAAGCCCTCACATGAGGCCTGACTGAGTAGTCCAACTGGTCCAGAACGTCGCTTAGGATCGATGGCGAACTGGTCTCGGGGGCGGGGATCGTTGAGGAGAGTGTGCGGCTTTGCCCCCATCATGTGAGGAACGACGGTGCTCGCGCGCCGGTTCCATACGGATGCGCCGGGGGCGCGTGACCCCGGTCACGTTGGCCGGGCAAATCGGACACCATCTTTGTGCACGCGTTCACAAAGACATAGCCTGCATTCGACGGGGCGGTCTGGGGACGTGTGACCGCCTAAAGCCCCGCGCTACCCGCAGGAGCACCGTGGCAACTGGCCGTACTCACCGACCGGCGACCCGCAGCCGAGGAATTCCCGAGGCCACCGTCGCCAGGCTTCCGCTGTACCTCCGCGCCCTGACCGGGCTGTCGGAGCGCTCGGTACCCACGGTCTCCTCCGAGGAGCTGGCGGCCGCGGCGGGGGTGAACTCCGCGAAGCTGCGCAAGGACTTCTCCTACCTGGGCTCCTACGGGACGCGGGGTGTGGGGTACGACGTCGAGTATCTCGTGTACCAGATCTCGCGTGAGCTGGGGCTCACCCAGGACTGGCCGGTTGTGATCGTCGGTATCGGTAACCTCGGCGCCGCGCTCGCCAACTACGGCGGGTTCGCGTCCCGTGGTTTCCGTGTGGCGGCGCTGATCGACGCCGATCCGGCGATGGCCGGCAAGCCCGTCGCGGGCATCCCCGTGCAGCACACGGATGACCTGGAAAAGATCATCGACGAGAACGGCGTGTCGATCGGTGTCATCGCCACGCCAGCCGGAGCCGCCCAGCAGGTGTGCGACCGGCTCGTCGCCGCCGGGGTCACCTCCATCCTGAACTTCGCGCCGACCGTGCTCTCCGTGCCGGACGGCGTCGACGTGCGCAAGGTGGATCTGTCGATCGAACTCCAGATCCTCGCCTTCCACGAGCAGCGCAAGGCCGGCGAGGAGGCCGAGATCGCGGGTGAGGCCGAGGCCGAGGCCGACGCCGTCATACAGGCTCCCAAGGAGTCCGGGAAAGGGCCCGACGGGGACGTCCCCGCCGTGATGCCGGCATGAGTCTCCTCGTCGTCGGGCTGAGCCACCGCAGCGCGCCGGTCAGCGTGCTGGAGCGGGCCGCGCTGTCCACGGACACGCAGATCAAGTTGCTCCAGGACACGGTCGCCGCCGAACCGGCCACCGAGGCCGCGGTCCTCGCCACCTGCAACCGCATCGAGCTGTACGCCGACGTGGACAAGTTCCACGCGGGCGTCGCCGAGCTGTCCACGCTGCTCGCCCAGCACAGCGGCGTGGGGCTCGACGAGTTCACGCCCTATCTCTACGTGCACTACGAGGACCGGGCCGTCCACCACCTCTTCTCCGTGGCCTGCGGGCTCGACTCGATGGTGGTCGGCGAGGGCCAGATCCTCGGACAGATCAAGGACTCGCTGGCCCGGGCGCAGGAGCTGCACACCGCGGGCCGGCTGATGAACGACCTGTTCCAGCAGGCCCTGCGGGTCGGCAAGCGCGCCCACTCCGAGACCGGTATCGACCGCGCCGGCCAGTCCCTGGTCTCCTTCGGCCTGGAGCAGCTGGCCGCCGGCGTCGACGTCGAGACCTGGGCCCGGGGCAAGCGGGCCCTCGTCATCGGCGCGGGCTCCATGTCCTCCCTCGCCGCGGCGACCCTCGCGCGCGCCGGAGTGGGCGAGATCGTGATCGCCAACCGGACGTACGACCGTGCCGAGCGCCTCGCGCAGATCCTCACCGAGCAGGGAGGAACGGGCGAAACGGGCGTGACGGCCCGCGCGGTCCCGATGGACGCGGTGCCCGGCGAGCTGGCACGTGCCGGGGTTGTCGTGTCCTGTACCGGTGCGACCGGTCTTGTCCTGACGGCCGACTCGGTCGCGACGGCGGTCGAGGGACGCGTCCCCGCGCAGGTGGGCCCGCAGACTCCGGGCACCGGGTCGGGCCGTACGGCATCCGGGGCGGGCACACGGTCCGCACACGAGGACACCCCGCTGCCGCCCACCTCCGTCGGCACCGAGGAGGGCTGCCCGCTCGACCTGTCGGCCGTGCAGGGCGGCGGCTTCTCCGTGCTGGGGGAGGCCGCGGTCGCCGGGATGGACGCGGCGGAGCTGGAGCAGCACGCGGCCTGGGTGGACAACGCGACCGTGGACCGCCGCGAGCGCCGCCGTACGCCCGACGCCGACGCCGAGCTCATCACCGCGCTCGCCGCCACCGTCCGCGTCAGCGGGCGGATCCCCGAGCGGCGCAGGCCCGAGCCCGTCGCCGGCGTACCCCGGCCGGAGCCCGTGCTCGCACTGCTGGACCTGGCGATGCCGCGGGACATCGACGCGGCCGCACACCGGCTGACCGGAGTGCGGCTGGTCGACATCGAGTCGCTCGCCGAGGCGTCCGCGGGCGCGCCCATGGCGGCCGACGTGGACCAGGTGCGACGTATCGTCTCCGACGAGGTCGCCGCCTTCGGTGCCGCGCAGCGGGCCGCTCACATCACACCCACCGTCGTGGCCCTGCGGACCATGGCCGCCGACGTCGTCGCGAGTGAGATCGCGCGGCTCGACGGGCGGTTGCCCGGCCTCGACGACAAGGAGCGCGGCGAGATCACCCAGACCGTGCGGCGCGTCGTGGACAAGCTCCTGCACGCGCCGACCGTACGGGTCAAGCAGCTGGCGGCCGAGCCCGGCGGCGCCGGGTACGCGGACGCGCTGCGGACCCTGTTCGACCTGGACCCGGAGACGGTCGCCGCCGTCTCGCGGGCCGACGATGAGACCGACGGCTCCAAGAAGGACGCCGAGAACCGAGGGCGAGCATGAGTGAGCCACACGTACAAAGGGCCCTGAGGCTCGGGACCAGGCGGAGCAGGCTCGCCATGGCCCAGTCCGGGCAGGTGGCGGACGCCGTGCGCCGGGTGACCGGGCGGCCCGTCGAGCTCGTGGAGATCACGACCTACGGCGACACCTCCCGCGAGCACCTCGCCCAGATCGGCGGCACGGGAGTCTTCGTCACCGCGCTGCGGGACGCACTGCTGAGCGGCGAGGTCGACTTCGCGGTGCACTCCCTCAAGGACCTGCCCACCGCGCAGCCCGACGACCTGGCGCTGGCCGCCGTGCCGAAGCGCGAGGACCCGCGTGACGTGCTGGTCGCCCGGGACGGGCTGACGTTCACGGAACTGCCCGAGGGCGCGCGCGTGGGGACTGGTTCCCCGCGGCGCATGGCCCAGCTGAACGGGTACGCGCGCAGCCACGGGCTGAGCATCGAGACGGTGCCGATCCGGGGGAACGTCGACACCCGCATCGGATACGTCAGGAAGGGCGAGCTGGACGCCGTCGTCCTCGCCGCCGCCGGACTGAACAGGATCGGCAGGATCGACGAGGTCACCGACTTCCTGCCGGTCGACATGGTTTTGCCCGCCCCCGGCCAGGGGGCACTGGCGATCGAGTGCAGGGCGGCCAACACCGCCGAAGACGCGCATCTCGTCGCCGCGCTCAGCGAGCTCGACGACCCGTACACACGGGGCGCCGTGACCGCCGAGCGGTCCCTTCTCGCCGCTCTGGAAGCCGGCTGCAGTGCCCCCGTGGGCGCGCTCGCCGACCTTCTGGGCGACGGGCAGACTGTCAAGGAAATGCGCCTGCGCGGCGTCGTCGGCACCACCGACGGCTCGACGCTGGTGCAGTTGTCCACCACCGGTCCCGTGCCCGAGACGTACGACCAAGCAATGGCGCTCGGCCGTGAACTCGCCGCCGAGATGCTTGCCAAGGGCGCGGCCGGTCTGATGGGGGAGCGAGCACATTGAGCCCCACCACCCTTCCCGCCGCTCAGGACCACGGGCACGTCACCTTCCTGGGTGCCGGACCCGGAGATCCGGGACTGCTCACACTGCGCGCCGTGGAGGCGCTGGCGAACGCGGACGTCCTCGTCGGCGAGCACGAGGTGCTCGACGTGGTCCGTGCGCACGCCCGGTCGGGCGTCGCCGTCCTGGACACCGACGCCGATCCGGCTGCCGCGTCCTCCGGTCCCTCCACGCCTTCCGCGTCCTCCGCGGAGACGTTTGCGGGCACGGGCACGCCGCAGCTCTCGGTAGTTGACGGCGCGTCAACGACCGCTGGTGCACCCGCTGTGCGGGATGCGGCACATCTTGTCATGGAGGCCGCGCGGGGCGGCAAGCGGGTCGTCCGTGCCGTGTCCGGTGACCCCGGGCTCGACACGTACGCCGCCGAGGAGATGCTGGCGTGCGCCGCCGAGGGCGTGCCGTTCGAGGTCGTGCCCGGTGTGGCCGCCGCCGTGGGGGTGCCCGCGTACGCGGGTGTGCCGCTGCGGGACGCGCAGGGCGCGGACGTACGGTTCGTGGACGCGCGCACGGCCTCCGACCGGTGCTGGACCGAGGTCGGGGCGTCGGACGGGACCGTCGTGGTCTCCGCGACGCTGGACACGGTGGCCATGGCCGCCGGTGAACTGGTGGCGGGCGGCCGCAAGCCGGACACCCCGATGACGGTGACGGTCGCCGGCACGACCACCCGGCAGCGCACCTGGACGGCCACGCTCGGCACGATCGCGCAGACCCTGAAGCAGGCCAAGGTGCTGCCCTCGCCGCAGGGCGGCCGGCCGGTGATAGCCGTGGTCGGTGAGCATTCCGCCGCCGCCCGGCGCGACCAGCTGTCCTGGTTCGAGTCCAAGCCGCTGTTCGGCTGGAAGGTCCTCGTTCCGCGGACGAAGGAGCAGGCGGTTTCGCTCTCCGACCAGTTGCGCAGTTACGGGGCCGTGCCGCACGAGGTGCCGACGATCGCCGTCGAGCCGCCACGGACGCCCCAGCAGATGGAGCGGGCCGTGAAGGGCCTGGTGACGGGCCGCTACGAGTGGATCGCCTTCACCTCGGTGAACGCGGTCAAGGCGGTCCGGGAGAAGTTCGAGGAGTACGGGCTCGACGCGCGGGCCTTCGCCGGGATCAAGGTCGCGGCGGTGGGCGAGCAGACGGCCAAGGCGCTGATCGCGTTCGGTGTGAAGCCGGATCTGGTGCCGAGCGGGGAGCAGTCGGCGGCGGGTCTGTTGGAGGACTGGCCGCCTTACGATCCTGTGTTCGATCCCATTGACCGGGTGTTCCTGCCGCGTGCGGACATCGCCACGGAGACGCTGGTCGCCGGGCTGATCGAGCTCGGCTGGGAGGTCGACGACGTCACGGCGTACCGGACCGTGCGGGCGTCGCCGCCGCCGGCGGAGACGCGGGAGGCGATCAAGGGGGGCGGGTTCGACGCGGTTCTCTTCACGTCGTCGTCGACCGTGCGGAACCTGGTCGGCATCGCGGGCAAGCCGCACAACGTGACGGTGATCGCGTGTATCGGTCCGGCGACCGCGAAGACCGCCGAGGAGCACGGGCTGCGGGTCGACGTCATGGCGCCCGAGCCGTCGGTTCTCAAGCTGGCGGAGGCGCTGGCGGACTTCGGTTCACGGCGGAGGGCTGCCGCCGTGGAGGCTGGGGACCCGGTGACTCGGCCGAGTGAGCGGAGGCCGGGGGCGCGGAGGCGTCGGTCCACGACGACCTGACCGACCTGACGCGACTGACGAGGGGACGGCGAGGGCCTGCGGGTGCCTCGCCGTCCCTGTCTGTTCGGGCGCACATGCCTGTTGCGTGCGAGCGATCCCCGAAACCTCCACCGCAGCTCGGTTGCCCCACCAGACTTGCTCTTGTCTTCCAAGGAGAAGGGACGACAAGGATGGCGAACAGCGCACTTCTGGTGATGGACGTCCAGCGGGACATCGTGGCTATCGCCGACGACGGTTCCGGATATCTGACGCGCTTGCGGAGGGCGATCGACGGTGCCCGGGCTGCTGGTATCTCCGTGATCTACGTGGTGATCGGGTTACGGCCGGGTGATCCAGAAGTCAGCCCACGCAACAGGGTGATGACAAACGCCGTGCGGGCCGGCCTGTTCACCGAGGGTGAGCCCGGCACCGAGATCCATGATGACGTCGCGCCCCAGCAGGGCGAAGTCGTGGTGACGAAGAGGCGGGGGAGCGCGTTCTCGGGCAGCGACCTCGACTTGGTACTCAGGGCTCGCGATGTCGACAGCCTTGTTCTCACCGGCATCGCCACCAGCGCTGTGGTGCTGTCCACCCTGTGGCACGCCATCGACCTGGACTTCGGCCTCACCGTCCTGGCGGATGCCTGCCTCGACACCGACCCCGAGGTGCACCGGGTCCTCACCGAGAAGCTGTTCCCGCAGTGGGCAGATGTCGTCACCGTTGAGGACTGGCTCAAAGCCATCGCACCGCGATAGCGGTAGGCAGTGTGCACTTCTGGCCGGCGGCCGCCAGTTGGCGCGAGAGTCCCAGAGACACACCGTTCGCGCGGCGTGTCGCTGGGACTGCGGGCCCAACTGCGGGACGCGTGCGTGCTCTGTCAGTTCCCGGAGGAGTACGGCAGGAAGGCTGCCCAGGCAGTGGGGGTGACGGCGAGGCGGGGGCCGTGGGGGTTCTTGGAGTCGCGGACGAGGATGTGGTCGGGGAGCGCCGCGACCTCGACGCAGTCGGGGCCCTCGTCCGTGCTGTAAGTGCTTTTTATCCACTCCAGGTCGGGGGTGGCGCCGCCGTAGGGCTTGAGGGTCATGTCTCTCCAAGCGCTTTCTCGATGAGGGCCATCGACTCTCGCGGGCTGAGAGCCTGCGCCCGGATGATTCCATAACGCATTTCGAGGAGCTGTACCTCTTTCGGATCAGCGATCAGACGGCTGATGTGCTGCACCTCGACGTGCCCGACGGTTGTGCCGTCCTTGAGCCTGAGCAACCTGAACGATCCAGCGAGGCCCGAGTTCTCTTCGCGGCTCAACGGGAGTACCTGGAGGTCGACGTTCCGGAACTCGGCGACCTCCAGTAGCCGTTCGAGTTGCCCGCGCATGACCATCTTGCCTCCGATGGGCCGACGAAGTGTCGACTCACATTGGACAAAACTGAAGACGGGCTGGGTCGTCGTACCGTTGACGATCTCCTGACGTGCCACGCGTGCTGCTACTCGCTGTTCCAACTCGTCTGCGGTGAAGGGTGGCCGACGTGCGCTGAACACTGCCCGCGCGTACTCCTTGGTCTGCAACAACCCATGGATGACCGAGTTGTTGTAGGCGCACAGCTCGACCGCATCCGCCTCCAGCTTCTTCAGGTCCCGTACCTTCTTCGGGTACCGGACCTCCTCCACGTCCTTCTTCATCGCCGCGATCCTGCCGCTGGCGTTCAGTACCTGATCGGCTTGATCCAGGTACTCGGGCCGAGGAATGCGCCGTCCCCGCTCCACAGAGGAGACCTGTTCCTCCCCGTACCCGATGGCCGTTCCGAACTCGGCCTGAGTGAGGCCGGCTGCCTCCCGCCACAGCTTCAGTTGCCGTACTACGGTCCTCATCACAGCCCCGGCCTCGTCGTCCTCCAGCCCCGCGTCCCACTCGCCCACGCAGTCCGCCTTCCTCAGCCAACCCAGAGTCCAACTCCGGTCACCCGCAGAGCGTCACCCCGGTGCGGCCCGGACAAAGGCCAGAACGCACCCGGACAGCCGCCGTCCGCACGGGCGCCATCTCTTTCACAGACTATGTACGCACAACCACGCTGTGTGACGTGAGCGACCAAATCACCCGAACCGGCAGTTCCGTTACCGCGCCCGCTGGGCTTGCCTCCTCTGCCGCCCCGCCGTACGAATTCTCCGTACCGCTATCCGCCACCCGCCGCGGAGCCCGACTCGCCCGCCTCCTGGCCACGGAGCAACTGCGCACGTGGGGCCTGCCTTTGGATCCGGCGCGGCTCGTCGTCGCCGAACTCGCGGCCAACGCGGCCCTCCACGGTTGCGTCCCCGGGCGGAGTTTCCGGCTCGCCCTCGCCCTCACACCGCCCGCGACGCTTCGTATCGAAGTGACCGACACGCGTGGTGACCGCTTGCCCGTTCGTGCGCCGGTCACCGGCGTGGCCCCCGCCGAAGGGGGCTACGGGCTACTGCTCGTCGAGGAGTTGGCGGATCGCTGGGGAGTGGTGGACGGGCCGGTGCCGCGCAAGACCATCTGGGCTGAGCTGGACCTCGACGGCTGAAGCCCAAGCTCCAGCGGTCGACTGTCGTTTCCGGGTCTTCGAGGTTGAACGGTGCGTCGCCGAAGCGGGGCCCAGGGCCGAGGGTCGCGAAAGTGTGACACTTTTCCGAGAAGTGTCACACTTTCCGCCAGGCGCCCCCCGCCCAGAGGTAGCTTCGGCACCGGCGCACCGCTCAACTTCGAAGACCCAAGGTGGTGGGAGGTCCCGCACCGTGTCGTAGACGGCGTAGAGCTCGCGAAGGTAAGAGCACGCTTCTCCCTCCACGAACGTCCCAAGCGCCGACGCCCGGAAACACAGGCCCCGGCAGTTCGTGCGACGGCGCGGCGGGCGGTCAAGAAGTAAAGAACCTTGGGAAAGAACCCTCCAAACCAACCAAACCACGCGTATGTCACTCGCCGGAGTGAACCGACCCAACCTGGCTGGCGCAGTGGCGGTTTGAGCGGGCAGGCTCGGCCCTGACAACCGCAGACATGCGACGGCCCCCGCCGGGACTGGCATCCCAGTGCGAGGGCCTGACCACCGAGGAAGAACGAGGTCTTCCCCCATGGCTGAGAAGAAGCCTAGCCGCGCCGTGCGCCCGCAACCCCGCGTTCGGCGAACCACCACCCGCTCCGGGGTCACCCACATCAGGGAACACCAGCCGGACCGGTTCACGATCATCGGCAATCACCTCGCCCAGCACCGCGAGTTGTCCCTCACCGCGATCGGGCTGGCCACTCACATCCTGTCCCTGCCCGAGAGCGCCTCGGTCGACATCCGCACCCTTGCCGCGCGCTTTCCCGAGGGCCGTGACCGGATCGCCTTCGCGTTGCGCGAGTTGGAGGCCCACGGCTACATCGAGCGGGTACGGGAGCGCACCGCCGAGGGACAGGTGATCACCCGGACCTATGCCTACAATGCCCCCGCGATCACCCACGCCGCCGGTACGGCCATGGCTGACGGTCACGCGACGCCCTCGCTGCCCGACGCCTCGGCTGACTCGGACCTCACGCGGCCCGTATCCGCTGTGCAGCCGACTTTGACGGCCCCAGCCGTGCCGTCCCCGTCCGCGCCGCCCCTCTCCGAGCAGTACGACAGGGCCGCCGCCCTCCTCGTGAACCTCCGCCGTACCGATGACCGGCTCACCCTCCCCACGCGGGACGTACGCCGGCTCGCCTCCGCCGTGTCCGAGTGGTTCGACAACGGCGCCACTGTCACCGCCGTGCACCACGCCCTCACCGCCGCTCTCCCGTCCGACCTCAAGAATCCGGCCGGTCTCCTCGCCCACCGCCTTCGGGAACTGCTGCCTCCGCCCCTTCCTGCCGCTCCGGAACCCGTGAGGAGTCCGGCGGCCTCGGGCACCCGGGCGAGGCCGCACCCCTTCCAGACCTGCGACGGCTGTGAGCGGGCTTTCCGAGCGCCGAGGCCGGGGCGCTGCCGGGACTGCCGAGTGCACCACCCGCCGAGGGCTGCCGCCGCCGCCTGATCGCGGCCCGACAAACCGTCGGCAAAGGGACCCCCGGGCCAGGCGTAGCGTAGATGGCATGACGAAGTACGGTTCCTTCCCCGGTACGCGGCCCCGCCGGCTCCGTACCACGCCCGTCATGCGCCGCATGGTCGCCGAGACGCGTCTGCACCCGGCCGACTTCATCCTTCCCGCCTTCGTGCGGGAGGGCGTCAGTGAGCCGGTGCCGATCGCGGCGATGCCCGGGGTGGTGCAGCACACGCGGGACAGCCTGAAGAAGGCGGCTCTGGAGGCGGTTGAGGCCGGGGTGTCGGGGATCATGTTGTTCGGGGTGCCGGAGGAGAGCAAGAAGGACGCCCTCGGGACGCCCGGGACCGACCCGGATGGGATCCTGCAGGTCGCCATCCGTGATGTCCGGGCCGAGGTCGGGGACGACCTGCTCGTCATGTCCGATGTCTGTCTCGACGAGACCATCGACCACGGACACTGCGGTGTGCTCGACGAGCAGGGGCGCGTCGACAACGACGCGACGCTCGAGCGGTACGCCGAGATGGCGCAGGTGCAGGCCGACGCGGGGGCGCACGTGCTGGGGCCCAGCGGGATGATGGACGGACAGGTCGGGGTCATCCGGGACGCGCTGGATCAGATCGGGCGCGAGGACGTCGCCATCCTCGCCTACACCGCCAAGTACTCGTCCGCCTTCTACGGTCCGTTCAGGGAGGCCGTTGCCTCGTCGCTGAAGGGGGATCGGAAGACCTATCAGCAGGACCCCGCCAATGCGCGTGAGTCCCTGCGCGAGTTGGCGCTCGATCTGGAGGAGGGGGCCGACATGGTGATGGTCAAGCCCGCCGGTCCCTACCTCGACATCCTCGCCCGGGTCGCTGACACCGTGGACGTGCCGGTCGCCGCGTACCAGATCTCCGGCGAGTACTCGATGGTCGAGGCGGCCGCCGAGAAGGGCTGGGTCGACCGGGAGCGCGCGATCCTGGAGACCCTCACCGGCATCAAGCGGGCCGGGGCGCAGAACATCCTGACGTACTGGGCCGTCGAGGCCGCGCGGATGGTGCGCTGACGGTCCGTCCGGAGCGGATCGGCGACGGGCGGATCGGCAACGGTTCGAACTCGGTCCGGCATCGGAACGGCGATGGTCGGACATCGGTACGTCGTCGGTTCGGCAACGGATCGGATTCGGTTCCGGAAACACCCGGAGACGTCCTCGAATCTCCGGGTGATCGTCCGTGGATCTGTCCTGAAATCTCTCCATGGAGGCGGAAAGTCCCTCGGATTGACGGACTTCTCGGGTGTCCCTACTTTCTGCGCCTGACCTGATCCGTTCCGGATGGTCCGAACGTCGATCCCTGGGGGACACAAGTGAGCTGGTTCATCGAGGCATTGAAGAAGTACGCGGTGTTCAACGGCCGCGCGCGCCGCAAGGAGTACTGGAACTTCGCGCTGTTCGTCGGAATCATCTACGTCGTTCTGGCCATCATCGCCGTCGCGTCCAAGTCCTCGGCCCTCTTCGTCCTCCTCGGCATCTTCTACCTCGGCATCCTGCTGCCCAGCCTGGGTGTCAGTGTCCGTCGCCTGCACGACACGGGCCGCTCCGGCTGGTGGCTGCTGTTCGGGATCGTCCCGCTGGCCGGTCCCATCACCCTGCTGGTCTTCACCTGCTCGGACAGCCAGCCGGGCCCGAACCAGTACGGCCCGAACCCGAAGGAGATCCCGGCGCACGTCTGACGCCGGAGCCGCCCACGTCGCGGCTGACACCATGAGGCCGCCCGGTCCGCTCCCGGGCGGCCTTCCGGCTTTCCGTCGTCAGCGGGGTTCCGCCAGCAGGTCCACCAAGCGGGACAGGCCGTCCGCCACGTGGCCCTCGGCGAGGGCGCGGTCGAGCAACTGCCGCATCGGTTCGAAGAGATCGGCGCGGACGCCCTGGTCGGCGAAGGTGTGCAGGAGGTTCGGGAAGGCCGCCTGGTTCGCGGCGATGCTGGAGACGTCGGTCAGGTGCCGGCCGCTGTCGACGGCTTCGGCGGTGTGGGGGACGAGGCCCGCGGTCATGGCGTTCAGCCAGTCGGTCAGCAGAGGGGCCAACTCCCGGGCGCTGATGCCCTCCGAGCGGATGAGCGCGTAGGACTGGACCACGCCCATCACCATCCCGTACATGCCGGTGAGGAGCGACAGGTCGTAAAGGGCCGCCAGGCCCGGGTCCGTGCCCGTCCAGCGGGTGCCGCCCAGCGCTGACAGTGTCGTCCGGTGCTTGTCGTACGCCTCCTGGGAGCCGCTGTAGAGGACGTACGCGGCGGGCGTCGCGATCATCTGGGGTACGGCCATGATGCCACCGTCGACGTACGCGATGCCGTGTTCCTCCGCCCAGGCGGCGAACTTCCTCGCCTGGACCGGGGTGCCGTTGGTGACGTTCACGAGCGTGCGGCCCGTGAGGGTGGAGGTCAGCGGGGTCAGGACGGCGCTCACGTCGTCGTAGGCCGTGAGGCAGACGACCGTCAGCGGGCTCGCGGCGATCGCCTCGGCGGGGGTGCCGGCCGGGGTCGCGCCCTGGGCGACGAGCGGGCCCGTTCTGGCGGCGGTGCGGTTCCAGACCGTGGTGGGGTGGCCCGCCTTGAGGAAGGCGGAGGCCAGGGCCGAGCCCATGAGGCCCAGGCCGAGGACGGTGACGGGGGGTTGGGTGGATACGTGGGTGTCAGGCGTGTGGGTTTCCGGCATGGCGACCATGCTGGTCGGGCGCCTGACTTGCCACAAGTACCGACTATTTGATCAGCTGCTTACCTTTTGGTGAGTGTGGGCAGCGGTGTGCGCCCGGGTGTTGGCGTGGGGGTCCGCGTGTGCGGGGCCCTCGTCACGCAGGCCCTCCCCGTCCTTGCATCCCGTCAGCACGAGCGTGGCGAGCGTGAGGGCGAGGGCGGCGAGGGCGCGGACGCGGGTGGCTCGGGCGGGCATGGCTGTACGGGCCTTTCCTGCGGGGCGGGTCGGTCGTGAGCAGCCTTCCTGGTGATCCGCCCCGTTGGCCATGGTTGCCGGGCGATGTGGGACGCCGGGACACTCGAAACCGCTGTGACCTGGGGAAACGGACAGGTCCTGGGATGCGTTGTGGGACGCCGGAGCACCGGGAAAGCACCCGGGAAGCAGACGGAAAGCCACGGGAAGCAGACGGAAAGCCAGGGGAAGGCGACGGAAAGCTCCGGGAAGTGGCCGCGAGGCGTTCGCGGCACTTTCAAGTAGTCCTGGGAGTTAGCTTGTTGCCCCTTAAATGATGCGACTCTCCAGGGAGAGGCTTTTATGGCCGGTGACGCGCTCAGCCAGGACCCCGCCGAGCTGCGGAAGAGGATCGACACCAGCAAGGCGCACCCGGCACGGGTCTACGACGTCTTCCTCGGCGGCAAGGACAACTACCCGCCCGACCGCGAGGCAGCCGCCGCGGCGCTCACCGCCAACCCGCGCGGCTACCTCGACGTCCGGCACAACCGCGACTTCCTGCGCCGCGCCGTGACCAGGCTGGCGAAGGAGGAGGGCGTACGGCAGTTCCTGGACATCGGCACCGGACTGCCCACCGCGGAGAACGTGCACCAGATCGCCCAGCGCGTCGCCCCCGCCTCACGGGTCGTCTACGTCGACAACGACCCCATCATCCTCACCCACGCCCGCGCCCTGCTCACCAGCGGTCCCGAAGGCGCCACCGACTACATCGACGCCGACTTCAAGGAACCCGCGCGGATCCTGGAGGAGGCCGCGAAGACCCTCGACCTCGACCGGCCCGTCGCCCTCGTCCTGGTCGCCCTGCTGCACTTCATCGAGGACGAGGAGGCCTACAGGGTCGTACGCGGGCTCATGGACGCCCTTCCGTCCGGGAGCCGGCTGGTGCTCAGCCACCTCACCGAGGACCTCAACCCGCCGAACATCCGCGCCGTCCAGGAGACCTACACCAAGCGCGGCTTCACCTTCGTGCTGCGGTCCAAGGCCGACGTCGAGCGCTTCTTCGCCGACAACGGCCTGGAACTGGACGCGCCCGGCGTGGTCCCCGCCCACCACTGGCACTTCGAGGACGGCGCGCCCCTGCCCGAGGCCGTGGAGCCGGCGTACGTCGCCGGCCTCGACCCGATCGAGAAGATCCGCTACGCCGACATCAACGACGTCACCGACGCGGACATCAACGTGTACGCGGCGACGGGCCGCAAGCCGTAGCGATACGCGCGATTCCCCGACCTCAGCCGTCCGTGACTTCAGCCGTCCGTCCCGAACCACGCCTCCGCGAGGTCGTCGAGGCGTGGCCGGGGTGGGGCGGGCAGCTCGCGCAGGTACCAGGGCAGGTCGCTGTAGACGTGCAGGAGCGCGTACGCGAGCAGCTCTCGCGGGGGGTGCGGGGCGCAGCCGTACGCCTCGTAGAAGCGCCTGAGCTGGCGGGCGTCGGCACGCGTCACGAAGAGCGCGGCGCCCGCGAAGTCGTACGCAGGGTCGCCGATCATGACCGGTTCGAAGTCGAAGAGGCCGGTGACGCGCCAGCCGTCGTGCGGGTCCACGGTCAGGTGCTCGCGCATGAACTCCGTGTGCAGCAGCACCCGTCGCCGTGGAGGCGGGAGCGGTACCGAACGCACGAAGTCCGGGATCTGCTCCAGCCAGTCCTCCGTGAGACCGCACGCGCGGTGATGCCGAACCACCTCGGCCCGCTGCACGGCCAGGAACCGGGCCCAGTCCGGCGGCCCGACCACGTCGGACAGCGGCTTCGGGTCCAGGGCGTGCAGCGCGGCCAGCGCCTCGGCCGCCTCGGTGACGATCCGGTCCTGGTCGGCAGCCGGGATCCGGTGCCACGCCATGGCCAGGCTCTCGCCGGGCAGCCGCGACATCAGCACGTACCGCCAGCCGTTCTTGTACAGATCGGCCGAGTGCAACCGAGGGGTGGGAACGGGAAGTTGACCCCAAAGGTGGGACAACACCCGTGCCTCCCTGACGGCTTCGGCGGCCTCGAAACCGGGGTAGAGCTTCAGGACGAGCGCGTCACCGACCGAGTACACCGGCAGCGAACCGTCCTCGAACCGCACCAACCGGGCCCCTTCGAGCCCCAGTTGCGCACAGAGGTCCTGCGCCGCGGGTCGCAGCAACGCCTCGTCCCGCACGACGCCGTTCAACTCGTCGACCGTGTCCACGCTGGGCAGCATGCGCGCAGCCTAAGGCGTGCGAAGACCCGCCCGCACCGCGATTTCCGCGAGTGCGGGGGCCACGTACCTCTTTAGAGTGAGGCCCCCTCAGTCCCACCAGAACGACCACACCCGCTGCCCGAGCACCTCATGTGCCGCGTACGCGCGCAGGGTCTCGTGGTGCCCCTGCGTGATGTTGTCCGGGCAGAACGCGAAGTGCTCGGCTGCGACGGCCTCGGCCTCGGCCGTCGAGGTGGGCGGGGCCGCCACGGACAGCACGAGCTGGTCGAAGGTGAGGGCGACGACACGTATGCCGAAGCGGTCCTCCCAGGAGCGGAGCACCGCGCACAGACGGGCCGTGTCGCCCTCGTGGTTCATCGGGCCGCTCCAGCCGATCGCCGCGGGGATGTCGGCCGAACGGCGGGCCGGGACGAGCGCGAGACGCGGCTCCTTGAACCAGGAGCCGTCGCCGACGAGGGAGTCGGCGATCTCGGCTGCACGGGTGTCAGGGGCCGCGCCGAGCGGGAGGGCGGGGGAGAGGCCGGGCCACGCCGCACCGTACGGCGCGACCACCTCGTCGTACGCCGCCGGTTCGCCGAAGACCTCGACGACCCTCTCCCCGCCGGGGTGGTCCTCGCCGGGGGCGGGCGCGTCCGCCGCGTAGTCCTCCCAGAACTCCGACAGCACCTCATCGGCGTCGTGATCCCCCGGATACGACACCTCGCCCGGCATCAACTCCCACTCCGCCGGGCCGCCCTGAGCGCCCCCGACGTCCAGCAGCACCGGAAGGAGCCCAGCCCGCCCGGCGCCCGAGCCCAGCGCCGCCCAGTTTCCGGGAGACGCCTGCCGCTCGGCATGCCACAGCAGCGGTTCGTGCCACGGACCATCATCCGTCGCGTCGATCAGTCTCCCGGGAGGGAGCGCGAGCCCGAGCGAACGCCCGCTCGGGTCTGCCGCCAGCGTGGGCAGCGGGTTGGGAAGAGTCGCCATGCCGGTGACTGTAGGGCCCGCCACTGACAAGTCACCCGCCCGGCAGGTCTCCACGGGAGTCCCGCTCCCCGTCGGGCACCGGTGGCGGGGCCGTGGTGGAGCGCGGGATCAGGGTCGTGGGCAGGATGATGTGCGGTGTGTGGTCCGCGCCCGGGTCACTGATGAGTTTCAGTGCCAGTTCGCCGGCCACGCGCCCCATGTCCGTGGGCAGTTGGGCCACCGTGGACAGGTCGACCCACTCCGCTACCGGCTGGTCGTCGAAGCCGAGCACGGAGATGCGCTGGGGCACGTCGATCTGCATGGTGCGCAGGATCCCGATGACGGCGGCCGCCAACTCGTCCTGCTCGGCGAAGACGGCGGTGGGTGGTTCGCGCAGACTCAGCAGTTTCCCGACCGCCTCCAGGGTGGCCCGCTTGTCCCGGGCCAGGGCCCGGGCCGTGACCACCAGCTCGTCGTCCAGGGGGATGCCCGCCTCGCTGAGCGCCTGGCGGTAGCCGAGCAGCCGTTCGTGCGAGCTGAAGGTGAAGCCGCTGGCGCCCACCGTCGCCAGGAAGGCGATCCGGCGATGGCCGAGATTCAGCAGGTGCCGGGTGCCCATGCGCGCTCCGGCCACGTCGTCGACGTACACGCTGGGGCGGCCCTCGACGTGCTGGCTGACGTAGATGACGGGCATTCCGAGGTCGTCCAGGCGCGCCGTCTCCTCGTCGGTGAGGTCGAAGGAGAACACGAGAAGCGCGTCGGCGTTCCGGCGGGCCGGGAGATGCTCGAAGAACGCGGTGCGCTCGCTCATGTCGGGGATGACATAGAGGGTCAGCTGCATGTCGGCCGCGCGCAGCAGCGGGGCCAGGCTGGACAGCGCCGAGCCCATGAACCACGAGTTGAGGGTGGGCACCAGGACCGCCACGACTCCCGTCCTACCGGTGACCAGGCTCGATGCCTGCCGCGAGACGGCGAAGTTCAGCTCGCGGGCGGCCTGTTCGACCCTGGCGCGGACCTCCGGTGAGACGGTCGGCAGGCCGCGCAGGGTGCGCGAGACGGTGGACGGGGAGACACCGGCCCGTTCGGCGACGTCGGCCATCGTGGGGTGCCGCTGAGCTGGAGGCATGAGCGGACGCTAACACAGCGGGACGGTGGCGAGAGCGTCGTCGAGACAGCGCTGTCATCATTCTCACGCCGCTGTATGGGCGTGAAAATGCCCGAAGATGCCGGGTATCGGCTTCGAGAGCTGAGATTTCCTGGCGGACTCTTACCCTTTTCCAGGGAAGCTGTGGATTGACTTGCCTCGTGGGTGCTCCTAGCGTGCAAGCGTTGTCACGGCGGGAACGAAGCCGCCGCCGTCAGGTCGATTCGCGTTGCTCTGACCTGCTCCTTTCCTCCCCATCGCGTCGTGACAACCCGGTCTCACGTTCGACGCCCCAGAGTGGAGAGAGACAGTGAAGTCCAGGACCACCAGAGCCCTTCCGTGCTCGGCCACGCTCGTCGCCGCCGGGCTCCTCCTCACCGCCTGCGGCTCGTCCGGCGGCAGCAGCGCCTCCACCGGGCAGGCCAGGAGCACCTCCTTCACGGGGCGCGGCCCCATCACCTACGTGGCCGGCAAGGACACCACCGGCACCATCCAGACGATCCTCGACCGCTGGAACAAGCTGCACCCGACGGAGAAGGTCACCTTCATCCAGCTGCCGCCCGACGCCGACTCGACGCGGCAGCAGATGATCCAGAACGCGGAGACGAAGTCCGACGCCTACACGGTGCTCGCCACGGACGTCGTGTGGACGTCGGAGTTCGCCGCCCACCAGTGGATCGAGCCGCTGCCGGAGAGCCAGTTCCCGCTGCGGAAGATGCTGCAACCGGTGGTGGAGACGGGGAAGTACCGCGGCAAGCTGTACGCCGTACCGGCCAGTTCGAACGGTGAGCTGCTGTTCTACCGCACCGACCTGCTGAAGAAGGCCGGCATCACCCGGCCCCCGTCCACCTGGGCGCAGATGACGGCCGACTGCGCCAAGGTGAAGCAACTGCCCGAGGCCAAGGGCATGTCGTGCTACGCCGGGCAGTTCCAGAAGTACGAGGGCCTGACGGTGAACTTCGCCGAGGCCGTGAACTCCGCGGGCGGTGTCGTCACCGACGCAGGCGGCAAGCCGGACGTCGACACCCCGCAGGCGAAGAAGGGTCTGGACTTCCTCGTCAAGTCCTTCCAGGACGGGACGATCCCGAAGGAGGCCCTCACCTACCAGGAGGAGGACGGACGGCAGGCGTTCCAGTCCGGCAAGCTCATCTTCCTGAACAACTGGCCCTACGTGTACTCCCTGGCCCAGAAGAGCCCGGTCGCGGGCAAGTTCGCGGTCGCGCCGCTGCCCGGCCTGAACGGACCCGGCACCTCCAGCCTCGGCGGTTCCAACCTGGCCGTGTCGTCCTTCGCCAAGAACAAGGCCACTGCCCTGGACTTCATCAAGTTCTTCAGCGACGAGGAGAACTCCACCTACTTCCTCAAGAAGGCCTCCCTCGCCTCGCCGTACGCGGACCTGTACACCAACGCGGCGCTGGACAAGCAGTATCCGTACCTGCCCGACCTCAAGCAGTCCATCGTGCATGCCGTGCCGCGCCCGCGCGTCGTGCAGTACGGCGATGTGACGGCCGCGATCGAGCAGGAGGCCTACGCCGCGATCACCGGGAAGAAGAGCAGCGCGCAGGCGCTGAAGGACCTGCAGGCGAGTCTGCGGAAGCTGACGGCGCAGTGAGGACCCGGTCCACCGCGGGCGCGGGGCGGCTGGCGGCCCTGCTGGTCTCCCCGACGCTCCTGGTGCTGACGATCGTCGTGATCTACCCGACGATCATGGCGCTGAACGAGTCGCTCTACGGGCCCAAGGGGCTCGACCCCAGGACCGGCTTCATCAGCGACACCGAGCCGTTCGTGGGGCTGAAGAACTACACCGACATCTTCACCCAGGCCGGGGACCGGTTCTGGAACGCCTTCTGGAACACCACGCTGTTCACCGTCGTCACCGTGTCGCTGGAAACGGTGCTCGGGGTGGCGATGGCGCTGATCATGCACAAGGCGTTCCGGGGCCGGTCCGCGGTGCGGGCGAGCATCCTCGTGCCCTGGGCCATTCCCACGGCCATCTCCGGCCTGCTGTGGAAGTGGATCTTCAACGCCGACGGAATCGCCAACGTCCTCCTCGGACACCAGATCCTGTGGACCGCCGACGGCTTCTCGGCCAAGATCGCGGTCATCATCGCCGACGTGTGGAAGACCGCCCCCTTCATCGGGCTGCTGGTCCTGGCCGGACTGCAGGTCATCCCCCAGGAGGTCTACGAGGCCGCCCGGCTCGACGGGGCGAGCGCTCTCAGGCAGTTCTGGCACATCACCCTTCCCCTGGTGAAGCCCGCGCTGCTGGTGGCGGTGCTGTTCCGGTGCCTGGACGCGTTGCGGATGTTCGACCTGCCGTACATCCTGATCGGCGCGCAGAAGGGCTCGGTGGAGACCCTGTCGATGCTCGCGCAGAACGAGGCCTCCAACGTCCGCTTCGGACCGGCATCCGCCTACGCGGTGATCCTGTTCCTCTACGTCTTCCTCATCGCGCTGGCCTTCGTCCGGCTGCTGGGCGCCGACCTCATAGGCGACGGCGGCACGAAGGGCGGGCGGGAGACCAGGAGGGTGCGCCGACGCGCCACGGCGCCGCGCCCCGCGGAGGTGATGGCATGACCCTCAACCCCACATGGCGCCGATGGCTGCCGTACGCGGGTGTTGCCGCCGTGGTGGCCTACTGCCTGGCCCCGTTCTACTGGATGCTGGTCTCCAGCCTGCGGCCCACGACCGACATCTTCAGCACCGGCCTCTTCCCCGCTCCGCTGTCGTTCGAGAACTACCGCTCGGTGTTCGGCCCCACCCAGGGATTCACCCGCGCGCTGCTCAACAGCCTGATCGTCGCGGGCACCACGACCGTACTGTCCCTGCTGCTGGCCACGTTCACCGCGTACGCGATGGCCCGGCTGGAGTTCCGGTTCAAGCGGCTGATCCTCACGCTGATCATCGCCACCTCGATGTTCCCGGTGGTGTCGATCGTGGTGCCGCTGATGAAGCTGTTCACGAACATCGGCTGGATCAACACCTACCAGTCCATGATCGTGCCCAGCATGTCCTTCACCCTGCCGCTCGCGGTGTGGAACCTCACCACGTTCTTCCGGCAGATGCCCGACGAGTTGGAGCACGCCGCCATGTGCGACGGCTGCACCCGCGGCCAGGCGTTCCGCAAGGTCATCGTCCCGCTCGCCGCGCCCGGCATCTTCACCACCGCGATCATCACCTTCATCGCCGCCTGGAACGAGTTCCTCATCGCGCTGTCGATGACCAACAAGCCCAGCATGCAGACCGCGACCGTCGCCATCTCCAAGTTCACCGGCGCCACCACCTACCAGACCCCGTTCGGCAGCCAGATGGCGGCGGGCGTGGTCGTCACCATCCCTCTGGTGATCATGGTGCTGCTCTTCCAGCGCCGCATCGTCGCCGGGCTCACCGCCGGAGCCGCGAAGTAGCAGTCGCCCTCCGGGCCCTCTCCCCCCAATAAGGAGTGACGCAACAGCATGACCGGTACCGCTCCGTGGTGGCGCAGCGCCGTCATCTACCAGGTCTACCTCCGCAGTTTCGCCGACGGGAACGGCGACGGCGTCGGTGACATCGCCGGCATCCGCTCCCGTCTGCCCTATCTCGAGTCGCTCGGCGTCGACGCCATCTGGATCAACCCCTGGTACAAGTCACCGATGGCGGACCACGGTTACGACGTGGCCGACTACCGCGACATCGACCCGCTGTTCGGCACCCTGGCCGAGGCCGAGCAACTCATCGAGGAGGCGCACCGGCACGGCATCCGCGTCATCCCGGACATCGTGCCCAACCACACCTCCGACCAGCACACCTGGTTCCAGGCGGCGCTCGCGACCGGCCCGGGCAGCCCGGAGCGGGAGCGCTACGTCTTCAGGCCCGGCCGCGGACCCGACGGCGGCGAACCGCCCAACGACTGGGTCTCCAGCTTCGGCGGCCCCGCCTGGACCCGGCTGCCGGACGGCCAGTGGTACCTGCACCTGTTCGCCCCCGAGCAGCCCGACCTCAACTGGGAACACCCCGAGGTGCGGGCCGAGTTCGAGTCGATCCTGCGGTTCTGGTTCAGCCGGGGCGTGGACGGCTTCCGTATCGACGTCGCGCACGGACTGATCAAGGATCCAGAACTGCCCGACCTGCCGCTCCTGGAGGACCCGGCGGCCGTGCTGGGACCCCTCACCTCCCGGAACCCGGCCGGTGAGCCGCCCCGGCAGCACGTCGACCACCCGCACTGGGACCGTGACGAGGTCCACGACATCTACCGCGCGTGGCGCGAGGTGGCCGACGAGTTCCCCGGCGACCGGGCGTTCGTCGCCGAGGCCTGGGCGGACACCCCGCAGCGACTCGCCGCCTACGTCCGCCCGGACGGCCTGCACACCGCCTTCAACTTCGATTTCCTGATGTCCGGTTGGGACGCCAAGGACCTGCGTGCCGTCATCGACGACTCGCTCGCCATGCTCGGCGCGGTGGGCGCACCGGCCACCTGGGTGCTCTCCAACCACGACGTCATGCGCCACCCCAGCCGCTACGGCCGCAGGACGTTCCGGCGATGGGCGGTCAACCAGCGCTACGAGCCCCAAGGCCCCCTCGACCTGGAACTGGGCAGGCAGCGGGCCCGCGCGGCCGCCCTGCTGATGCTCGCCCTGCCCGGCGGGGCCTACATCTACCAGGGCGAGGAGCTCGGCCTGCCGGAGGTCGAGGACCTGCCCGAGTCCGTACTCCAGGACCCCGTCTGGGAGCGCTCCGGCCACACCGCCCGCGGACGGGACGGCTGCCGCGTCCCCCTTCCCTGGTCCGGGCGGACCACGCCGTACGGCTTCAGCCCCGAGGGCACGACCACCGCGCCCTGGCTGCCGCAGCCGGAGAACTGGCGCGAGTTCAGCGTGGCGGCGCAGACCGGTGACGAGACGTCGATGCTGGAGCTGTACCGCGCCGCCCTGCGCGTACGCCGCGAACACCCGGCGCTGGGGCCCGTCTCCCCGGGAGCCGACAGCCTGACGTGGCTGGACGCTCCCCCCGGAGTCCTCGCCTTCAGCCGTGCCCCCGGCTTCGTGTGCGTGGTGAACCTGTCCGGTGACCCGTACCGGCTGCCCGCCCACGCATCGGTCCTGCTGGCCGACGGACCCGTCGACCGGGGACTCGTCGACGGCGGACTGCTCGCTCCGGACCGGGCGGTGTGGCTCGCGGTGTAGCGGTATGACAGCGGCCCGCCAGGGGCGCGAGGACGGACTCCGTCCTCACTCCCCTGGCGGGCCCCCGGCCGTCAGAGCCGCTCGGGCGTCCTGATGCCCAGCAGCGCCATGCCCTGGTGCAGGGTGCGGGCCGTCAGGTCGACCAGGAACAGGCGGTTCTCCACGACCTCCGGCGCGTTGTCCGCGCTCAGCACCTGGCACTGGTCGTAGAACGTCGTCAGCAGCGTCGCCAGCTTGTACACGTACGCGGCCAGCTTGTGCGGCTCGTACCCCGCCGCCACCTCGGCGATCGTCTCGCCGAACTGGTCCAGGTGCAGACCCAGCGCACGCTCCGCCGGAGCCAGTTCGAGCTCCGGGTGCGCGACCGGCCTGGCCTCGCCCGCCTTGCGCAGGATCGACTGGATACGGGCGTACGCGTACTGCAGGTACACCGACGTGTCGCCGCTCAGCGACACCATCTGGTCCAGGTCGAACTTGTAGTCCCGGACCGCCGACGTGGACAGGTCCGCGTACTTCACCGCGCCCACGCCGACGTACCGGCCGTTCTCGACGATCTCCTGCTCGGCCAGGCCCACCTTCTCGGCCTTCTCCCGGACGACGGTCGTGGCACGGTCGATCGCCTCGTCCAGCAGGTCCACCAGCCGGACCGTCTCGCCCTCACGCGTCTTGAACGGCTTGCCGTCCTTGCCGAGGACCGTGCCGAAGGCCAGCTGGAGCGCCTTGACGTCGTCGTCGTTCAGCCAGCCCGCCCGGCGGGCCGTCTCGAAGACCATCTTGAAGTGCAGGGACTGACGGGCGTCGACGACGTAGAGGAGCGTGTTCGACTTCAGGTTGAATACACGGTCGCGGATCGCGGACAGGTCCGTCGCCGCGTAGCCGTAGCCGCCGTCCGACTTCTGCACGATCAACGGGACCGGGTTGCCGTCCGGGCCCTTGATGTCGTCGAAGAACACGCACAGGGCGCCCTCGGAGCGGACCGCGACGCCCGACTCCTCCAGCAGGCGGCAGGTCTCCGCGAGCATGTCGTTGTAACCCGACTCGCCGACGATGTCCGGGTCCTGGATCTCCATGTCCAGCTTCTCGAAGACCGAGAAGAAGTAGATCTTCGACTCGTCCACGAACTTCTGCCAGGTGGCCAGGGTCCGCGGGTCGCCCGCCTGGAGATCGACCACCCTGCGGCG
Source organism: Streptomyces sp. NPDC046862 (assembly GCF_040704615.1). Taxonomy (NCBI): domain Bacteria; kingdom Bacillati; phylum Actinomycetota; class Actinomycetes; order Kitasatosporales; family Streptomycetaceae; genus Streptomyces; species Streptomyces sp. NPDC046862. Next base: position 35,893 of record NZ_JBEYXP010000084.1, read on the forward strand.
CGCCCGCGTCTTGAACTCGTCGTCCGAGTCGAAGAGCTTGCGGGCCGCCTTGTAGAGGCGGTCGAGGTTCGACATCGCCTGCTCACCGGACTGCTGGAGGTCCTCGCCCTGCCTGTGGTCCAGCTCGTGCGGGTGCTCTTCCAGGTACTGGATGAGCATGCCGAACTGGGTGCCCCAGTCGCCGATGTGGTGGCGCCGGACCACGTTCTCGCCGGTGAACTCCAGGATCTGCGCCACCGCGTCGCCGATCACCGCGGAGCGGAGGTGGCCGACGTGCATCTCCTTCGCCACGTTCGGCTGGGCGTAGTCGATGACCGTCGTGCCCGGGTGCTCCGCGTACGGGACGCCGAGGCGGCCGTCCGTGTCCGCGTAGCGCTCCGCGAGGTTCTGCGTGATCGCCTTGTCCGTGATCGTGATGTTCAGGAAGCCGGGGCCCGAGACCTCGATGTCCTTGATCACGTCGCCGGACTCGACCTGGGTGACGACCTGGGTGGCGAGCTCGCGGGGGTTGGCCTTCGCCTTCTTCGCGAGGGCGAGGATGCCGTTGGCCTGGAAGTCCGCCCTGTCGCTGCGTCGCAGCAGCGGGTCCGCGGGGGCCGCCTCCGGCAGGGCTGCCGAGAGGGCGGTCGCGAGGCGCTGGTGGACGGAGGCGGTGAGGGACGTGACCGGGGCCATAGGAGTGGGTGCCGTTCTCCTCGTGGGTACGGGTGGATGGGGCCAGTATCCCATGGGGGGTAAAGGGGTTTTCTCGGGTGCGGGGGGGGGGTGGGGGAGGGGCTTTTCTCGCCCCCGCCGCCCCTACCCGTCCCATCCCCAGGGACTGCGCCCCTTCGACCCGCCACGGGGCTCCGCCCCGGACCCCGTTTCGGGGGCCAGCCCCCGGGCCCCCGCTCCTCAAACGCCGGAGGGGCTGGGTGTGGGCCCCCGCTCCTCAAAC
>NZ_JBEYXP010000085.1:0-35974 GCF_040704615.1 Streptomyces sp. NPDC046862
GGCCGGGGCTGAGTTCCCCGGCTGCGGCTGGTTTTCAGCCGAGGCCAGGCACCACCAGCCCGTCCGGCGTTTGAGGACGAGGCCGTTCAGGCCGATGCGGGGGTCTGGGGGCGCAGCCCCCAGGGACAGGATGGGACGGGTAGGGGCGGCGGGGGCGAAAACCGACAACCGGCTCAGCCGTCGAGTCGTACGACCCGCACGGCCCCCGCGGGCACCGTCAGGCGCCCCGCGGCACGTTCCCCCGTCAGCAACTCGGTCCCGTGCCCGTCCACCGGCACCTTGACGTCCGAGGAGCTGTGGTTGATCGAGAACAGATAGGTGCCCGACTCCCCCGCCCGCCGTACGACCTCGACGTCACGCGGCAGATCGGCACGCGGCGCGATCCCCGCGTCGTCGGAGGCCCAGCCGAGCAGCGCGTCCAGCCCCTGGGTGTCCAGCCGCGTCGACACGTACCAGGCCGAGCCCGCACCCAGCCGGTGCCGGGTCACCGCGGGGTGGCCCTCGGCAGGGCCGTCGGCGTACGTCCACACGGTCTCGGCGTCGCCCGGCACCACGAACTCGGTCCACACGTCACCGGTGAGCTCGGAGCCGTCGGGCCCGGTGACACGGACGCTCTGACCGGGCAGCAGCGGCGAGAACTCCTCGACGGTCAGACCGAGTACGTCCCGCAGGGCGCCGGGGTAGGCGCCCTCGTGCACGGCGTCGTGCTCGTCGACGATGCCGGAGAAGTAGGAGACGACAAGGGTCCCGCCGTTCTCCACGTACGCGCGGACGTTGTTCCCGGCGGCCTCCGTCATCAGGTACAACGCGGGAACGACGACAAGGGGATAAGCCGACAAGTCGGCTTCCGGGTGGGCGAAGTCGACCGTGAGGTGGCGGTCGTAGAGAGCTTCGTAGAAGACGTCGGCGCGCTCCCGGGCGTCGTGGTCCTCGCTGGGGCGCCATGCCAGGTTCTGCGCCCACCAGGAGTGCCAGTCCCACAGGACGGCCACGTCGGCCTGGGTGCGGGTGCCGCTGATCGTGCTCAAGGAGTCCAGGGACGCGCCGAGTTCGACCACCTCGCGCCACACCCGCGACTCGGTGCCCGCGTGCGGCACCATCGCCGAGTGGAACTTCTCGGCGCCGCGCCGGGACTGCCGCCACTGGAAGAACATGGCGCCCTCGGAGCCGCGCGCCACGTGGGCCAGGGAGTTGCGGGCCATCTGGCCGGGGGCCTTGGCGGGGTTGCGGGGCTGCCAGTTGATGCCGGACGTGGAGTGTTCCAGCAGCAGCCAGGGGGCGCCGCCCGCGACGGAGCGGGTGAGGTCGGCGGCCATGGCGAGGTTGACGTGGGTGCGTCGGCCGTCGGTGATGAGGTAGTGGTCGTTGGTGACGAGGTCGACCTCGCGGCCCCAGGCCCAGTAGTCGACGGAGTCGCACTGGCTGAGCGCGGTCATGAAGTTGGTGGTGACCGGGATGCCGGGGGCGAGGCGGTGCAGGATGTCGCGCTCCGCCACGAAGTTCTCGCGCATGGTGGCGTCGGCGAACCGCTTGTAGTCGAGGGCCTGGCCGGGGTTGCCGACCGTGGGGGCCACACGTGGCGGGTTGATCTGGTCGAAGTTTGTGTAGCGCTGGCCCCAGAAGGCCGTGCCCCAGGCCTCGTTGACCGCGTCGACCGTCTGGTACGTGGCCGCCAGCCAGCGGCGGAAGTGCGCGGCGCAGGAGTCGCAGTAGCAGGCCGAGACCGGGACGCCGTACTCGTTGTGCACGTGCCACAGGGCGAGGGCCGGGTGGGTCGCGTAGCGCTCGGCGAGCTTGGTGGTGATGTTCGCGGCGGCCGTGCGGTAGTCGGTGTTGCTGTGGCAGATGGCGCCGCGCGAGCCGAACTCGTAGCGCGTGCCGTCCGCGGCGACGGGCAGGGCCTCGGGGTGCTCGCGGTAGAACCAGACGGGCGGTACGACGGTGGGGGTGCCCAGGTCGGCGCGTATGCCGTTCTCGTGGAGCAGGTCCAGCAGGCGGTCGAGCCAGCCGAAGTCGTACTCCCCCGGTGAGGGCTCCAACAGGGCCCAGGAGAAGATCCCGACGCTCACCATGGTGACGCCCGCCTCGCGCATCAGCCGGACGTCCTCGCGCCAGACGCTCTCCGGCCACTGCTCGGGGTTGTAGTCCCCACCGAAGGCGAGCCCGTTGAGGCCCGTGGGGGTGGTCTCCGGCATGGATTTTCTCCCGTTGAGTCGATCATTTGGGAACGTGCACACACAGCGCCGAGCGGCGTGGGCCCAACATAACCGCACAGCAACAACCATTGACAAGTGTCTTGGATGTTTCTCTACTGTGAACGCTCACAGAGCACAGCACACCGCGCATGGCCGGTCTGCTGATCCAACGCCTTCAGGCCCTTGTCAGGGGAGAACACCCATGCAGTTCACGATGCGCCGACGCCTCGTGGCCACCTCGATCGCCGTCGCCCTCGGTGCCACCACTCTCGCCGCCTGCAGTTCCGACTCGGACGGCAAGGACGCGGCCGGCTCCGGGCCGGTCTCCCTGACCTACTGGGCCTGGGCGCCGGGCATGGACAAGGTCGCCGCGCTCTGGAACAAGGGGCCCGGAAAGGAAGCGGGCATCCAGGTCACGGTGAAGAAGCAGGCCTCCGGCGACGAACTGGTCACCAAGATCATCACGGCGGCCAAGGCCAAGAAGGCACCCGACCTGGTGCAGGCCGAGTACCAGGCGATACCCACTCTCGTCAGCAACGACGTCCTCGCCGACATCACGGACGACACGAAGGGCGCCAAGGACAAGTTCGCCCCGGGCATCTGGCAGCAGGTGACCCTCGGCACCGACAGCGCCTACGCGATCCCCCAGGACTCCGGGCCGCTGATGTTCTACTACCGCGAGGACCTGTTCAAGAAGTACAAGCTGTCCGTCCCCACCACCTGGGACGAGTTCGCCGAGACCGCCCGCAAGCTGAAGAAGGCGGACTCCTCCAAGGCGCTCACCACGTTCTCCGCCAACGACTCCGGTCTCTTCGCGGGCCTCGCCCAGCAGGCCGGCGCGAAGTGGTGGACCGCCGAGGGCCAGAAGTGGAAGGTCGCCATCGACGACGCGGCCACCAAGAAGGTCGCCGACTTCTGGGGCGGGCTGGTCGAGGAGGGCGCCGTCGACAACCAGCCGATGTACACCCCCGCCTGGAACAAGGCGCTCAACACCGGCAAGCAGATCGCCTGGGTCAGCGCGGTCTGGGCGCCCGGCGTGCTGACCACCGCCGCCCCGGACACCGCCGGCAAGTGGGCGATGGCCCCGCTCCCGCAGTGGACGAAGGGTGAGAACACCACCGGCAGCTGGGGCGGCTCCTCCACCGGCATCACCAACGACTCCCAGCACAAGGAGGCCGCGGCCAAGTTCGCCACCTGGCTGAACACCGACGAGGAGGCCCTCGCCGCGATGGTCAAGGACGGCGGCATCTACCCGGCCGCCACGGCCGCCCAGACCGGTGGCGCCCTGTCCAAGGCCCCGGGCTTCTTCTCCGACCAGCCGGACTTCTACACCAAGGCCGCCGAGATCGCGAAGACCACCGCGCCGTCCGCCTGGGGCCCGAACGTCAACGTCGCGTACACGACCTTCAAGGACTCCTTCGGCAAGGCGGCCAAGGCGAAGAAGCAGAGCCAGTTCGGCTCGGCGCTGGCCTCCATGCAGGACGACACCGTCGCCGACCTGAAGAAGCAGGGCTTCGAGGTCGCCGAGTGATGTCCGGTACCACCGTGCACAGCGGCAAGGCGGCGCGCGGCTCCGGCCGTGCGCCCCGCGCCCGTACCCGCGCCACAGGTGGAAGCGTGCGGCGCGCCCCGTACGCGTTCCTCCTCCCCGCCGTCGTCCTGTTCCTGCTGTTCTTCGTCCTTCCCATCGGCTACGCCGTGTACCTCAGCCTCCGCAAGGTCGAGGTCAAGGGCCTGGGCCTGGGCTCCGGCGCCCGCAGCGAGGTCTGGACGGGGCTGTCCAACTACACCGCCGCCCTCTCCGACTCCGAGCTGTTCCACGGCGCCCTGCGCGTTCTCGGCTACGGCGCGATCGTCGTCCCGGTGATGCTGGGCTCCGCGCTGCTCTTCGCGCTGATGCTGGACACCGACCGGGTGCGGCTCACCTCCTTCACCCGGCTGGCGATCTTCCTGCCGTATGCCATCCCCGGCGTGATCGCGGCCCTGCTGTGGGGCTTCCTCTACCTGCCGAGCGTCAGCCCCTTCTACTTCCTGCTCGACCGGGCGGGCCTGCCCCAGCCGGACCTGCTGGACGGCGGACCGCTGTTCGTCGCCCTGTCCAACATCGCGATCTGGGGCGGCACGGGCTTCAACATGATCGTCATCTACACCTCGCTGAAGTCCATCCCGACCGAGGTGTACGAGGCGGCGAAGCTGGACGGCTGCTCCCAGCTGCAGATCGCCCTGCGGATCAAGATCCCGATGGTGGCGCCCTCGCTGGTGCTCACCTTCTTCTTCTCCATCATCGCCACGCTGCAGGTGTTCGCCGAGCCGACCACCCTCAAGCCGCTCACCAATTCCGTGTCCACCACCTGGAGTCCACTGATGAAGGTGTACCAGGACGCCTTCGGCAACAACGACATCTACTCGGCCGCCGCCCAGGCCGTGATCATCGCCGTCGCCACCCTCGTGCTGTCCTTCGGGTTCCTGCGCGTCGCGAACGCCCGCTCCAGGCAGGAGGAAGCCCGATGAGTTCTCTCGCCGTCCACAAGGCCGCCCCTGCGGCCGGCGCCGCACCGGGCGCGGCCTCGGGGCCGCCCCTGCGCCGCCGTGTCGCCCTCGTGCCCACCCTCGTCCTGCTGCTCGGGGCCGTGTACTGCCTGCTCCCGGTCGCCTGGGTGGTCGTGGCCGCCACCAAGTCGGGCAAGGAGCTGTTCTCCACCCTCACCCTGCTGCCGGGCACGGGCTTCGCCGACAACCTCTCGGCCCTGAACGCCTACCGCGACGGTATCTACTGGCAGTGGATGGGCAACTCGGCCCTCTACGCAGGGCTGGGCGCGCTGCTGTCGACCGCGGTCTCCGCCGTCTCCGGCTACGCCCTCGCCGTCTACCGCTTCCGCGGCCGCGAGACCGTCTTCAACATCCTGCTCGCCGGTGTGCTCATGCCACCGGTCATCCTCGCCATCCCGCAGTACCTGCTGCTCGCGAAGGCCGACCTCACGGACTCCTACGCCTCCGTGCTGTTGCCGCTGGTCCTCTCCCCGTACGGCGTCTACCTGGGCCGGATCTACGCCACCGCGGCCGTACCGGCCGACGTGGTGGAGGCGGGCCGGATGGACGGGGCCGGGGAGTGGCGGATCTTCGCGCGGATCGGGCTGCCGATGATGGTGCCCGGACTGGTGACGATCTTCCTGTTCCAGTTCGTGGCGATCTGGAACAACTTCCTGCTGCCGTACATCATGCTGAGCGACGACGAGAAGTTCCCCATGACGCTCGGCCTGTTCACCCTGCTCAACCAGGGCAACGACCAGCCAGCGCTCTACACCCTGGTGATCACGGGCGCGCTGCTCGCGATCATCCCCCTCATCGCCTTGTTCCTGGTCATCCAGCGCTTCTGGAGCCTCGATCTCCTCTCCGGAGCCGTAAAGTCATGACCATGAGCAACACCGGCGGCCGGCGCAAACCGCCGACCATTCACGACGTGGCGCGCGTGGCGGGGGTCTCCCGGGGCACCGTGTCCCGCGTGCTCAACGGCGGTCACTACGTCAGCCCCACGGCTCAGGAAGCGGTCAACGCCGCGATCCGCAAGACGGGGTACGTCGTGAACCGGCACGCCCGCTCGCTGATCACGGGCCGCTCCGACTCGATCGGCTTCCTGCTGACCGAACCGCAGGAGAAGCTGTTCGAGGACCCCAACTTCAACGTCCTGCTGCGCGGCTGCACCCAGGCCCTGGCCGCCCACGACATCCCCTTGCTGCTGATGGTGGCCGGTACGGAGGACGAGCGGCGCCGGATAACGCGGTACATCACGGCGGGCCATGTCGACGGAGTGCTGCTGGTGTCCAGCCACTCCGGGGACCCGGTCGCCGAGGAGCTGCGGGAGGCGGGGGTGCCCCTCGTCCAGTGCGGCAAGCCGATGGGGCGCGGCTCCAAGGTGAGTTACGTGGCGGCGGACGACCGGGACGGCGCCCGTGACATGGTGCGCCACCTGCTGTCGCTGGGCCGCCGCCGCATCGGTGTCGTGACCGGTGCGCTGGACCTTCCCGGCGGTGTCGATCGTCTCGCCGGGTACAAGGAGGTGCTCACGGACGCGGGCATCGAGATCGACGAGTGCCTCATCGTCTACGGCGACTACAGCCGGGCCAGCGGTGAGGCGGGCGCCGAGCAGTTGCTGGCGCGGGCCCCCGACCTGGACGCCTTGTTCGTGGCCTCCGACCTGATGGCTCAGGGCGCCCTGACGGCGCTGCGCCGGGCGGACCGCCGGGTCCCCGAGGACGTGTCCGTGGGCGGCTTCGACGACTCCGTCGCGGCGACGGAGTCCACTCCCCCGCTCACGACGATCCGCCAGCCCTACGACCGGATCAGCGCCGAGATGGTGCGGGTGCTGCTGGCCCTGATCGGCGGCGACGACCCGGCGGCGGTGATCCTGCCGACGGAGCTGGTGCTCCGCGACTCGACCTGAGGACTCCGGCTCCCCGAGCGGGTCCGCCCCAAGACCGGTCAGGATCGAAGAAGCGGGCGCCGCTCCCCCGCCCTAGCGTGGAACTGCCGGCGGAATCCCGTCGGTGCGGACGGATCCCATTCGGAATCCCGTTCGGAATCCCGTTCGGAATCCCGTCGGCATGACAGGACCACGCGAGGAGTACGCCATGACCCACGGCCTCACGACCATCATCTACCCCGTCAAGGACCTCGACCGGGCGAAGGCCCTGTTCAGCGAGCTGCTCGGCACCGAACCGTACGCGGATTCGGCGTACTACGTCGGCTTCAAGGACGCCGGACAGGACGTCGGCCTGGACCCGCACGGCCACTCCAAGGGCATGACGGGACCGGTGCCGTACTGGCACGTCGCCGACATCAGGTCCACCCTGGCGGCTCTGCTCGGCGCCGGGGCCGAGACCCTGCAGGACGTGCACGACGTGGGCGGCGGCAAGCTGATCGCCTCGGTGAAGGACGCGGACGGCAACCTGATCGGGCTCATGCAGAACGCTCCCGCCGAGTAGCGCGCACGCGCCACGACGCACATGCACCACGTCAAGATGCACCTGCACTAGTTGCGCACTCAACAAGCGTTCACTTGTCTGTTACCGTGCAGGTATGGCAGCGAACACGGTCGACACCCGGCTCGAGGACCAGTGGCGGGACATCCTGTCGGTGCACGCGCGCACGATGTGCGAGATCGACCGCGCGCTGCATCCGCACGGCCTCGGCGCCAGTGACTTCGAGGTGCTCGACATCCTCGCCTCGGGCGCGGTCGCGCACACCGGTGAGCAGTGCCGCGTGCAGAACATCGCCGACCGGGTCCACCTCAGCCAGAGCGCGCTGTCCCGTCTCATCGGCCGCCTGGAGAAGGACGGCCTGGTGGAGCGGTCGGTCTGCCAGGAGGACCGGCGCGGGGTGTGGGTGGTCCTCACTCAGAAAGGCCGTGACCTGCACAGCGAGGTGCTGCCCCTGCAACGGGCCGTTCTGTCGCGCATATTGCGGGGCTAGCCCGCCTGAGGCCTCGTGTGCTTCCGGCGGCCGGGGCGGACCCGGCCGCCGGAACCGGGCGGCTCAGCCCTGTGGCCTCGCCAGCAGCGTGCGTACGCCCTCGGAGTCGAGGGTCAGCCCGTGCGGCGAGCTGGCGTCTATGGTCAGCGACAGGTCCGTTTCGGGCCACTGCGACGCCAGGGCCCCGAGGGGCACCAGGCGGTAGCGCGACACGAACGGCAGCAGGTCGGCCATCTCCACCTCGGAGGTGAACACGGGTACGACCTGGTCTCCACCTGCCTGCTCCAGTACCGGAAGCGCCACCGCCGTCGGGTCGGAGGCGTCGTCCTCGCTGGCGTCGTCCGGCACGGGGACCAGCACGTCCGACTCGGCCAGCGTGTCGTACGCACCCGGGTCCCCGGTGTGCAGGGCGAGCGTGGTGAGCGCCTCCTGCGCCGGTGTCACGGCCTGGGGCGCGGTGTTGTCGTTCGAGGGTGTGTCCATGGCAGATCCCCGGGTAGTGGCGGTTGGGCAGCCCAGGACACCGTCCGTCCCGGGCGCAACTCCCGTCGCGTACCCGGCCAGGCCCAGGGCAATCCTGTGCGATGGCTCAAGGTTCGCTGCGACTCAGCAGGTCATGGGACCAGGTCACGGGATCAGGTCACGGGATCAGGGGGATGTCGTCCGACGGCAGGCCCAGCCGGTCGCAGCCGACACGCCGGGCCAGGGGCTCGGCCATCGAGGCGCCGACGTGTGTCCAGTAGGTGGCCGCGTCCCGGAAGTAGCGCTGCATGCGCTGTCCGTCACGGGCGTAGCGGGAGCCCGCCGTGCGGAAGAGGCTGCCCTGGAGCACGTCCCAGGCCATCCGTCCGGCGGTCTGGAAGACGAGAGCGAGGCGGTTGTCCACAGCGGTGGTGAACGGCTCCTCCCCCGAGACGTTGCGGCGGCAGGCCTCCATCCAGTCCTCGGCGTTGCGCTGGAGCGCCGCCTCGGCGGTGTGGATGGCGCCGAGGGCCTCGCCGAGGTGGCGTTGGTAGTCGTGGAGTTCGGCGCGGGTACGGCCGGGGTCGGCGATCAGCGGGCGTTCGGCGAGGATGCGCGCGTATTCGTCGGCCGCCGCGTGGACGATGCCGATGATGATGGCGGCGAGCTCCCCGTGGAAGAAGCTGGCCGCGCGTCCCGCGTACATCGGGTTGCCGTGCAGCTTCGAGCCCGGTGAGCCGCCCTCGACGGGCAGGTCGAGCAGGCTCGCCTCCCGGGTGAGGTACGTGGGCAGGCGGCCCTGGTCGATGCGGATGCTGTTGGAGCCGGTCCCGCGCAGGCCGAGGACGCCGTGCCAGTCGTCGACCACCGTCCACAGCGCGCGCGGGGCGACGAACAGCACGAACGGGCCGGGCGGGTCGCCGGGCTTCTCGGGGGCGCGCAGGGTCTGGCCGACGTAGTGGGTGGAGTGGGGAGCGCCCGAGGCGTACGACCAGGTGCCGTCCAGGACGACATGGCCGTCGCCGTCGGGCCGGGCGACACCGACCGGAGTCGCGGTGGACGCGGCCCGGAACTCGCCGTCGACGCCGAAGATCTCGTCCTGTGCGCGCTCGTCGAAGAGCGTGGCGACCTGGAGGACGTGGGCGGCCGCGAGCGACAGCGCCCAGCCGGTGGAGGGACAGCCGCGGGCGACCTCGGTGACCACGCGGTAGAAGGTGGGCAGGCCGAACTCGTAGCCGCCGTAGCGGCGCGGCTGGAGGGTGCGGTAGAAGCCGGCCCGCAGGAAGTCGTCGTGGGTGGCCTCGGGGTAGTGCGTCAGACGCTCGGTCTCCGCCTGCCGTTCGAGCAGCGCGGGCCGCAGCGCCACGGCCCGTTCGATCAGTTCGGGTTCGGTGAGTTCCGGTTCGGGGGTGGCGATCACTGTGCCTCCTGACGTGTGGGGACGTCGGTGACTGACCCTGGTGCACTGGGGCATCTGCGATTCAACCCAAGGAAGCCCGGCGGCGCACCCACCGGACAGGCCAAGTAACGTCGGCCCGGCGGTCGGTCGAGCCTCCTGACCCCGACCGGTACGACGAGGTGAGAATCGACCAGTAGTGGTGACCCTTGCCCACGCGCCACCGGCAGGGCCGCGCCTAGCGTGGGGCGCATGCCGATGCAACCCTGGTTCACCGACGCCAAGCTGGGCATCTTCATCCACTGGGGCATCTATGCCGTGGAGGGGGTGCCGGAATCCTGGTCCTTCTACTGGGGCGAGGTCCCGCACGAGCGGTACATGAAACAGCTCGACGGCTTCACCGCGTCCAAGTACGACCCGAGCGCCTGGGCGGAGCTGTTCGCCCGCGCCGGCGCCAAGTACGCGGTGCTGACGGCGCGGCACCACGACGGCGTCGCCCTCTGGGACACCGCGCAGGGCGACCTGAGCGTCGTCCGGCGCACCCCGGCGGGCCGCGACCTGATCGCGCCCTTCGTGGACGCGCTGCGTGAGCGGGACCTCAAGGTGGGCCTGTACTACTCCCACTCCGACTGGAACCACCCGGACTACGCGAGCCTCAGGCACCCCGGGATCGACGAGTGGCCGGACACGTATCCGGGCGGCAACGACGCCAATCCGTACTCCCACTCCGAGCGTGGCAAGGAGGACCCGGAGGCCTGGGAGCGCTACCTGGCGTACCGCGACGGCCAGGTGAGTGAACTCCTGCGGCGCTTCCGCCCCGACCTGCTGTGGTTCGACGGCGAGTGGGAGCGCACCGAGGAGCAGTGGCGCATCCGTGAGCTCGCCGAGCTGATCCTGGCGGAGAACCCGAGGGCCGTCCTCAACGCCCGCATGCTCAGCCACGGCGACTACTCCACCCCCGAGCAGGGCGTGCCGCTCCAGGCGCCGGACGGGCCCTGGGAGCTGTGTCTGACGATCAACGACTCGTGGGGTTTCCAGCACCAGGACCACAACTACAAGTCCGTGCGCCAACTGGTGCGTTACTTCGCGGAGACGATCGGCATGGGCGGCAATCTGCTGCTCGACGTCGGGCCCCGGGAGGACGGCACGATCCCCGTCGAGCAGGTCGAGCGGCTGGAGGCTCTCGGTACGTGGATCGGGCGCCACTCCGAGGCCGTGTACGGGACGGTCGCCGGGCTGCCCGCCGGGCACCACTACGGGCCGAGCACACTGTCCGCCGACCGGCGCACCCTGTACCTGACCTGCTTCGACGTGCCGCGCGAGGAGATCTCGGTGCGCGGCCTGCGCAACCGTGTCGAGCGGGTCACGGTCCTGGGCACGGGCACCGAGCTGGGCCACCGGATCATCGGCGGGCTGGACGCGGTGCCGGGCGTGACGTGGATCGACGCGCCCGCGGAGGCCGACCTGGACCCGTACGCGACCGTGCTGGCCGTCGAGCTGGACGGTGAGCTGGACCTCTACCGGGGGACGGGGCGGGACTGAGGGAGGACGTCTACGGGGAGGACGTCTTTCGGGGTACGGGGCGGGACTGGCCGAGCACGTCCTCCACGGTCACGACCCGGATCAGCGGCCGGTACAGGTCCATGATGTGCAGGGCCCTGGCGTGCGAGTCGTCGTTCGCGCCCGCACAGGCGTCGGAGACCACCAGCACCTCCGCTCCGGCGTCGGCGGCGGCGAGCGCGGTGGACAGCACACAGCAGTCGGTGCTGACTCCGGCCAGGACCAGCCGTCCGTCCCTGCCGACGCGCTCGGCGAGATCCGGCCCCCACTTGCCGAAGGTCGTGGCGTCGACGACGTCCCGGGCCCGCGCGGCGAACTCGTCCGTCAGCTCCCAGGCCCGTGCCCGCGGTGGCTGGAGTGCGAAGGGCCACTGGTCGTAATAGGACCGCCAGGCGCCCTCGGGTTCCCGTGGGGCGAGGAAGCGGGTGAAGGTGACGCGTGCGCCGAAGGCCGGCAGCAGACGCCGTACACCCTCGGCGGCCTCGTCGAAGCGGGGCGTCGCCCAGGGGCTGTCGGGCTCGGCGAACACGCGTTGCATGTCGATGACGGCGAGCTGACCGCGTTCCGCCGCCGGCTGTCCGGTGGTCATGCGTCGAGTGTCCCCCGCACGGCCGTCGCGCCCGGGTCCCGCTCCTGCGACCGTACCCGGGCGGGCGCGAGCAGCAGCGTGCCGAGGAAGCCGGTGGCCAGGGCCGCCAGGACGCCCAGGTTGGCGTAGGCCCAGGCGCCTGTCCTGCCACCGAGGCCGAACGGGCCGAGCAGGTAGCCCTGCCACCGCAGCCAGCCGGCGGTCGTGTTGGTGACCAGGCCCCAGCCGAGCGCGGTGGCGGCGAGGGTGAGGAGCAGAGGCTGGGCGGGGAGGTCGCCGTAGCGTCCGTCCGTGCGGAACAGGTCGGCCTCGTCGTAGTCGCGGCGGCGCAGCGCGAGGTCGGCGAGCATCACACCGCACCACGCGGCGATGGGCACGCCCAGCGTGGTCAGGAAGCCCATGAACGGGCCGAGGAAGTCGTCGGCCACGAACACGATGTAGACCGAGCCCGTGATCATCAGGACGCCGTCGGCGAGCGCGGCGACATGGCGCGGCACTCTGAGGCCCGCCGCGAGGAGGGCGAGGCCGGAGGAGTAGATGTCGAGGACCGCGCCGCCGACGAGGCCGAGCACGGCGACGGCCGCGAACGGGATCAGGAACCAGGTGGGCAGGATGGTGGTCAGGGCGCCGATCGGGTCGGCGGCGACCGCGGTGCCCAGCCGGCCGGAGGAGCCCGCCAGCAGCAGGCCGAAGACCAGCAGAAGCAGCGGGGCGACCGAGGCGCCGAAGGCGGTCCAGCCGATCACGCCCCGGCCGGAGGAGGTGCGCGGCAGGTAACGGGAGTAGTCCGCGGCCGCGTTGACCCAGCCCAGGCCGAAGCCGGTCATCATGAAGACGAGGGCGCCGATGAACTCCTGGGCCGAGCCGGACGGTACGGCGCTGACGGTCGCCCAGTGGATGTCGTCGGCGACGAGCGCGATGTAGACGACGGTCAGCACGCCGGTGACCACGGTGATCACGGTCTGCAGGCGCATGATCAGGTCGAAGCCCATCACGCCGACGACCACGACCAGCGCACCCACCAGCACGAGGGCGACCGCCTTGGTCTCGGTGCCGCCGCCGAGGCCGAGCCGCCCGAAGACGGTGGCGGTGGCCATCGTCGCGAGCGCGCACAGCACCGTCTCCCAGCCCACCGTGAGCACCCACGAGAGGACCGCGGGCAGCCGGTTCCCGCGCACCCCGTACGCGGCACGGCTGAGCACCATCGTCGGCGCCGAGCCGCGCTTGCCTGCCACGGCGACGAAGCCGCACAGGAGGAACGAGAAGACGATGCCGGTGGCCCCGGCGATCAGCGCCTGCCAGAAGGAGATGCCGAAGCCGAGGGCGAAGGCGCCGTAACTCAGGCCGAGAACAGAGACGTTCGCTCCGAACCAGGGCCAGAAGAGCGTGCGCGGTGTGCCCTTGCGCTCCGCGTCGCGGATGACGTCGAGACCGTGCGTCTCCACCTGGAGCTGCCGGCCAGTGGGGCTGTTCTCGGGGAAGTCCGCCATCGTCGACCTACCTGTCCAGATGCGTCCAGGTGACGATAAGTCTCCTGACAGAGGACCGTCAAGGCCGCCCCGGCCACCCTCACCGGCACCGCGGGCTTTTCTGTTATTGCCCGCCCCCTCGCCCGTCTCCCGTACGTAGGCACCCTCCCCACGAGAGCCGAGGAACGACGCAGTGAACTATCGGATCAGCCGGCGGAGCATGCTCAAGGCCGCGGGTGCGGCGACCGGCGCGGTCGGTATCGGTATCGGCGCGGGCATGGCCGCCGCCCCGGCGACGGCGGCCGGCGCGCCCTTCGCGCACCCCGGGATGCTCCACACCACAGCCGACCTCAAGCGCATGGCCGCCAAGGTGAAGGCAGGGGCCTCCCCGTACACGGCGGGTTTCGAGAAGCTCACCGCCAACCGACACTCGCAGAGCACCTGGAGACCCAACCCGCAGGCCACGATCTACCGAGGCGCGGGCTCTCCGCAGAACTACACGATCCTGTACAACGACATCCACGCGGCCTACCAGAACGCGCTGCGCTGGCACGTCACCGGCGAGAGCGCGCACGCGGACACCGCCGTGGCCGTCCTCAACGCCTGGTCCGGGAAGCTGACCTCTGTGGCGGGCTCCGCGGACCGGTTCCTCGCGTCGGGCCTCTACGGCTACCAGTTCGCCAACGCCGCCGAACTCGTCCGCGACCACGACGACTTCGACCTGCCTCGCTTCCAGAAGATGATGCGGGACGTCTTCGCCCCGCCCAGCGAGGACTTCCTCAAGAACCACAACGGCGCCGTCATCACCAACTACTGGACCAACTGGGACCTGACGGCCATGGCCTGCGTCCTCGCCGTCGGCATCCTCTGCGACGACCGGGCCAAGGTGGACACGGCGGTCGAGTACTTCAAGCACGGCGAAGGCCTCGGCTCCATCCGGAACGCCATCCCCGTCGTGCACTCCGACGGCCTCGCCGAGTGGCTGGAGGCCGGCCGGGACCAGGGGCACGCCCTGCTGGGCGTCGGTCTGATGGGCACCTTCTGCGAGATGGCCTGGAACCAGGGCATCGACCTGTACGGCTACGACGACAACCGCTTCCTCAAGGGCGCCCAGTACGTCGCCAAGTGGAGCCTGGGCGGGGACGTGCCGTACACGGCGAACACCCGCAGGAAGGGCGCGATCAACGGCTGGTCGGGCTCGGAGACCGCGAGCGGCGCCGCCGGCGTGGACCCGAACATGATGCGCCCGATCTGGGCGATGATCGCCAACCACTACACCAAGCGCAGGGGCCTGTCCGCGCAGTACGTCACGCGCATCACGGCCAGGGCGGCGCCCGAGGGCGGCGGGGGCGACTACGGCCCGAACAGTGGCGGGTACGACCAACTCGGCTTCGGCACGCTGGCGTTCACCCGGGACAAGGCGACCGCGTCCGAGGCTTCGGCTTCCCCGTCCTCGTCAGCGTCGGCGTCGACCGCCGGGTCCGGCTCGTCCAGCAGATCATCCGGCACGTCCAAGTCGTCCACGGAACCGTCCTCCGGCGCGAGCCCCCAGGGCGGGAAGAGCGACACGGACCTCGCCTCCACCGGATCCTCCGACGTCCCTCTGTGGACGGCCGCCACCGGCGTCACCGCCGTCGCCGGCGGCCTCTTGCTGCTCCGCCGCCGTGGACAGACGCGACGCGACCCGGAGTGACCGGGAGGCAGTGACACAAAAAACTGATGCCTGAGCGCAGTCGGGCCCCCTACACTCGCCGTGCACTGCCGTGAGATCGCGGCACGCTTCGAGACAAGTGACGAGTGAGGGGGCCCGACCGTGCTGTACGGCACCGCTGTCGTCGTCCCCCGGTACGACGTGATCCTCGTGTCTTCGTAGACCCGGTGCCGGCCGCGCGGCCCGCACCGGACGGCGGTCACACACAACTCCTCACGCGCAGCATGCTGTTGAGCATGCCCTGCGCCCCCGCGTTGTCGTCCGCCGAATCGCGCTGCCCTACATCTCACTGACGACGAAAGGCCTCGGGCCGTGCGTGCCAACCCACCAACCACCGTCCGGAACCTCGGCATCCTCGCCCACGTGGACGCCGGCAAGACGACCGTGACCGAGCGGATCCTGTACCTCACCGGCGCGACCCACAAGCGGGGCGAGGTCCACGACGGGACGACCGTCACGGACTTCGACTCCCAGGAGCGCGATCGCGGCATCACGATCTTCGCCGCGGCGGTGAGCTGCGTCTGGGACGGCCACCGGATCAACCTGATCGACACACCGGGTCACGTGGACTTCTCCGACGAGGTGACGCGTTCGCTGCGCGTGCTCGACGGGGCGGTCGCGGTGTTCGACGCCGTGGCGGGCGTCGAACCGCAGAGCGAGGCGGTGTGGCGGCAGGCGGACCGGCACGGCGTACCGCGGATCGCCTTCGTCAACAAGCTGGACCGCGCGGGCGCCGACCTCGACGCGGCCGTCGCGTCGATCCGGGAGCGCCTGGACACGGTTCCGCTGGTGGTGCAGCTGCCGGTCGGGCGCGAGGCGGGGTTCACCGGCGTGGTGGACCTGGTGCGGATGCGCTCGCTGGTGTGGGGTGACGGCCGTGACACGTACGAGGAGGGCCCGGTGCCGGAAGCGCTGCGGGACGAGGCGCTCCGGCGCCGCAGGCTGCTGGAGGAGACGGTGGCGGAGCTTCATCCGGCCGCGCTGGAGGAGTTCTGCGCGCGGTCGTCGGTCTCCGACGGCACCCTGGTCGCTGCCCTGCGTGAGGTGACCCTGGGTGGTGGGGGCGTGGTCGTGCTGTGCGGGTCGGCCTACCGCGACCGGGGGATCGAGCCGCTGCTGGAGGCCGTCGTGGCGTACCTGCCGTCGCCGCTGGACGTTCCTCCGGTGCGCGGTACATGGGACGGGGCGGAGGAGGAGCGGGCCGCCGACCCGCACGCACCGTTCGCCGCGCTGGTCTTCAAGGTGACGTCGACCGCCACGGGACGGCTGACCTGTCTGCGGGTCTGTTCGGGAACACTGAGGAAGGGGGACACGGTGCTGGACGCGGTCGCCGGGCGCACCGAGCGGGTCGGCCGGATCCTGCGGGTGCAGGCGGACCGGCACGCGGAGACGGACCTGGCGGTGGCCGGGGACATCGTCGCCGTCGTCGGGGTGAAGTCCGCCCGCGCCGGAACGACCCTGTGCGCCCCGTCGGCGCCCCTGGTCCTCGAACCGCCCACCACGGCCGACCCGGTCGTGTCCGTGGCGGTCGAGGCCCGTCGGAGCCTGGACACCGACCGGCTGGCCACCGCCCTGGCGCGGCTGACCGAGGGGGATCCGTCGCTGGTGGTGCGGACCGATCCCGAGACCGGTCAGACGCTGCTGTCGGGGCTGGGCGAGCTGCACCTGGAGGTCGCCGTGGAGAAGATCCGCCGCGACCAGGGGCTGGAGGTCTCCGTGGGGCGTCCGCGGGTCGCCTACCGCGAGACGGTGGTCCGCGGGGTGTCCGGGCTGGTGTACCGGCATGTCAAACAGGACGGCGGCGCGGGCCAGTTCGCGCAGGTGGTCCTGGAGGTGGAGCCGCTGGAGATCCCCGCGGGGACGACGGGCGACTTCGTCTTCCGGTCGACGGTCGTCGGCGGCCGGGTGCCGCAGGAGTACGTCCGCTCGGTGGAGGCCGGGTGCCGGGACGCGCTGGCCGAGGGACCCCTCGGCGGTCGTCCGGTGACCGGGCTGCGGGTCACGCTGTCCGACGGCGCGACCCACTCCAAGGACTCCTCGGAGATGGCCTTCCGAACGGCGGGCCGGCTCGGCCTGCGGGAAGCGCTGCGCGCCTCGGCCCTGGCGCTCCTGGAACCGGTGGCCGAGGTCACGGTCACCGTGCCCGACGACGCCGTGGGCGCGGTGCTCGGTGACCTGTCGGCGCGGCGCGGCCGTGTCTCGGGCTCGACGGCACGGGGCGGCACCACGGTGGTCACCGCGACCGTCCCGCTGGCCGAACTGTTCGGCTACGCGTCCCGGTTGCGCGGCCGCACCCAGGGCAGGGGCACGTTCACCACGCGTCCCGCCGGGTACGCCCTCGTGCCGGCGGCCGTGTCCCGCACGCTGCTGACGCGGTAGGCGCGTGCTGGACGCCGACCGCCTGAGTGGCCGGTGCCGGTGGCCTGCCCCCTCTACGGGGGGCGGGCCACGTGCGGTCGGTCAGTGCGCGGCCGCCGCGGCAGGGATCCCCAGGTCCCCCTCGACGTACTGGGCGCGGCCGAAGCCGAAGGACCAGTCGGCGGGGGTGTTCTCCACGTACCCGATGAAGACGTCCTCGCCGACCACCCCGACCCGCTCCAGCGAGGCGGCGATGGTCGCGTAGAGCCGCTGCTTGGTCTCGGTCGAGCGGCCGCCCTGCGTGAAGATCTGGATCACCACCCGGTTGTCGCCGCGCTCGAACCCCAGTCCGGCGTCGAGCGCGACGATCCGGCTCGACTCGTGCTCGGTGACGATCTGGAAGCGGTCGCGTTCGGGGATGGCCAGCACCTCCACGACGGCCGTGTGGACGGCGGAGGCGACGGCTCGGATCTGGTCCTCGCTGCGGCCCTTGACGAGATCGATGCGGACCAGGGGCATGGAAAGGCTCCTCGCTCGTGTCGGGGAGCTCTCGTTCTTCGAGGGAGCTCCGACGTGCTCCCAGCGTGCTGCCGCACCGGGCGATGCGTCAAAGACCTGAGTCTTCCTCCAGCGATAAGTTCCTCGAATACAGTGAGGTCATGGAGGTACGTACGCTGCGCTACTTCCTCGCTGTCGCCGAGGAGGAGTCATTCACACGGGCCGCGGCCCGCTGTCATGTGGCCCAGCCCGCCATCAGTCAGCAGATCCGTGCGCTGGAGCGGGAGTTGGGTGAGGCGCTGTTCGAGCGGGACTCGCGTACCGTCCGGCTGACGGACGCGGGCCGGGCGCTGCTGCCGCACGCCCGGGCGGTGCAGGCGTCCGTGGCCGCCGCGAAGGCCGAGTTCGCCGCCCGCTCCGGCCTGCTCACCGGGACCCTGGAGCTGGGGGCGGCCGACGGGGTGGAGAGCAGCAGTCTTCCTGCGCTCCTCGGAACGTTCCACCGGCTCTACCCGGGTGTCGGTGTGCAGCTGGTGGAGGGGTCGAGCGCCGGTCTGATCCCTCAGGTGCGGCAGGGTTCCCTGGACGCGGTGTTCGTGGCCGTTCCGCCCGAGGGTCTCGATCCGGGGTTCGAGCACCGCGTCCTCGTCCGCGACGAGATCGTGGCGCTGGTCGCCGCCGACCGGCCCCAGGCGGAGCAGGCGTCGCTGTCGCTGGACGAGTTCGCCACGGCGCCGCTCATCACCTACGGCCCGGACAGCGGTCTCTACACGCGCCTGCGCACGGCCTTCGAGACGGCCGGGGTGCCCTTCCGGCCCGCGTACGCGACCAACCACGTGGCGCTGCAGCTGGAGCTCGTCGCCGCCGGGGTCGGGATCGCCCTCGCCGCGGGCGCGGTCCGGGGCATCACCCGGGATCCGAGGGTCACCGTCGTGCCGGTGACCCCTCGGATCCCCTACGCCAAGGCGCTGATCTGGCGGTCGGGCCCCCACGCGTCGGCGCCGCTGCGGGCCCTGCTGGACCTGCCGCACCCCGACCAGGGCGCGTGAGGGCTCAGGCGAGCTCGACCAGGAGGTCGCCGCCCTCCACCTGCTGGATCTTGTTGATGGCCAGACGCGAGACCCTTCCGGCCTTCGGGGCGGTGATCGCCGCCTCCATCTTCATCGCCTCGATGGTGGCCACCGTGGCACCGGCCGCGACCTCGTCGCCCTCGGCGACCGCGAGCGTGACCACTCCGGCGAACGGCGCCGCGACATGACCGGGGTTGGCCCGGTCGGCCTTCTCGGTCACCGGGACGTCGGAGGCCGCCGCGGTGTCGCGCACCTGGATGGGCCGCAGCTGGCCGTTCAGCGTGGACATCACGGTGCGCATGCCGCGTTCGTCGGCCTCGCCGATGGCCTCGAAACCCAGGAGGAGCCGGACGCCGGGCTCCAGGTCGACGGCGTACTCCTTGCCCGGGCGCAGCCCGTAGAAGAAGTCCTTGCTGTCGAGGACGCTGGTGTCGCCGTAGCTCTGCCGGTGTGCGTCGAACTCGCGCGTCGGGCCCGGGAAGAGCAGCCGGTTGAGCGTGGCGCGCCGGTCCTTCTCCAGCCCGTCGCGGTCCTCGGCGGTCAGCTCCTGCGTGGGCTTGGGCTGGGCGCGGCCCTCCAGCGCCTTGCTGCGGAAGGGCTCCGGCCAGCCGCCGGGCGGGTTGCCCAGGTCGCCGCGCAGGAAGCCGATGACGGAGTCGGGGATGTCGTAGGAGTTCGGCGTCGCCTCGAAGTCCTCGGGCTTCACCCCGGCGCCCACCAGGTGCAGGGCGAGGTCACCGACCACCTTCGACGACGGGGTGACCTTGACCAGGCGGCCGAGCATGCGGTCGGCGGCCGCGTACATGGCCTCGATGTCCTCGAAGCGGTCGCCGAGGCCGAGCGCGACGGCCTGGGTGCGCAGGTTGGAGAGCTGGCCGCCGGGGATCTCGTGGTGGTAGACACGCCCGGTCGGTGAGGCGAGACCCGCCTCGAAGGGGGCGTAGATCTTGCGGACGCTCTCCCAGTACGGCTCCAGGTCACCGACGGCCTGGATGTCGAGACCGGTGGGCCGCTCGGAGTGGTCGGTCGCGGCGACGATCGCCGACAGGGAGGGCTGCGAGGTGGTGCCCGCCATGGACGCCACCGCGCCGTCCACGGCGTCCGCGCCGGCCTGGACGGCGGCGAGGTAGGTGGCGAGCTGGCCGCCCGCGGTGTCGTGGGTGTGGATGTGGACGGGGAGCTCGAACTCCCTGCGCAGCGCCGACACCAGCTTCGCGGCGGCCGGGGCGCGGAGCAGGCCCGCCATGTCCTTGACCGCCAGGACGTGGGCGCCCGCCTCCACGATCTGCTCGGCGAGGCGCAGGTAGTAGTCGAGGGTGTAGAGGCGCTCGGAGGGGTCGGACAGGTCGGAGGTGTAGCAGAGGGCGACCTCGGCGACGGCGGTCCCGGTCTCGCGTACGGCCTCGATGGCGGGCCGCATCTGGCCGACGTCGTTGAGCGCGTCGAAGATACGGAAGATGTCGATGCCGGTGGCCGCGGCCTCCTGCACGAACGCGTCGGTCACCTCCGTCGGGTACGGGGTGTAGCCGACGGTGTTGCGACCGCGCAGCAGCATCTGGAGGCAGATGTTGGGTACGGCTTCCCTGAACTGGGCCAGGCGCTCCCACGGGTCCTCGGCGAGGAAGCGCAGCGCGACGTCGTAGGTGGCGCCGCCCCAGCACTCCAGGGACAGCAGCTGTGGCAGGGTCCGCGCCACCACCGGGGCGACGGCGAGCATGTCCTTGGTACGGACCCGGGTGGCGAGCAGTGACTGGTGGGCGTCGCGGAACGTGGTGTCGGTGACGCCGATGGTCGGTGACGCGCGCAGCCAGCGGGCGAAGCCCTCCGGGCCGAGGTGGGTCAGCTGCTGCTTGGAGCCGGCGGGCGGCTCGGTGCCGTCGAGGCGCGGCAGTTTGGTGGAGGGGTCGATCAGTTCGGGGCGTTCGCCGTGCGGCTTGTTCACCGTGACGTCGGCCAGGTAGGTGAGCAGCTTGGTGCCGCGGTCGGCGGAGTGACGGGCGGTGAGCAGGTGCGGCCGCTGCTCGATGAAGGACGTGGTGACCCGCCCGGCCTGGAAGTCCGGGTCGTCCAGCACGGCCTGCAGGAACGGGATGTTGGTGGCCACTCCGCGGATGCGGAACTCGGCGACGGCGCGCCGGGCGCGCTTGACCGCGGTGGTGAAGTTCCGGCCCCGGCAGCTGAGTTTGACCAGCATGGAGTCGAAGTGCGCGCTGATCTCCGTACCGGCGTGGGTGGTTCCGCCGTCGAGACGGATGCCCGAGCCGCCGGGCGAGCGGTAGGCGCTGATCCTGCCGGTGTCCGGGCGGAAGCCGTTGGCCGGGTCCTCGGTGGTGATGCGGCACTGGAGCGCGGCGCCGCGCAGGTACACGGTGTCCTGGGAGAGCCCGAGGTCGGCCAGTGTCTCGCCGGCGGCGATGCGCAGCTGCGACTGGACGAGGTCGACGTCGGTGACCTCCTCGGTCACCGTGTGCTCGACCTGAATGCGCGGGTTCATCTCGATGAAGACGTGGTTGCCCTCGCGGTCGAGCAGGAACTCCACGGTGCCCGCGTTGCGGTAGCCGATCTGCTGGGCGAACCGCACGGCGTCGGCGCAGATCCGGTCGCGCAGCTCCGGGTCGAGGTTCGGGGCGGGGGCGAGCTCGATCACCTTCTGGTGGCGGCGCTGCACCGAGCAGTCGCGCTCGAAGAGGTGGATGACGTTGCCCTGCCCGTCAGCGAGGATCTGCACCTCGATGTGCCGGGGCTCGACGACGGCCTTCTCCAGGAAGACGGTGGAGTCGCCGAACGCGGAGGCCGCCTCACGGGACGCCGCCTCGATGGACTCACGCAGCTGGGCGGGGTCCTCGACCCGCCGCATGCCGCGCCCGCCACCGCCCGCGACCGCCTTGACGAACACCGGGAAGCCGACGTCCTCGGCGGCCCGGACCAGTTCGTCCACGTCGGTGGAGGGTGCGGAGGAGCCCAGCACCGGTACCCCGGCTTCCCGGGCGGCCGCCACCGCGCGCGCCTTGTTGCCGGTCAGCTCCAGCGTCTGCGCGCTCGGGCCGACGAACGTTATGCCGGCCTCCTCGCAGGCGCGGGCCAGCTCCGGGTTCTCGGACAGGAACCCGTACCCCGGGTAGACGGCGTCGGCTCCGGCCAGACGGGCCGCGCGGACGATCTCCTCGACGGAGAGGTACGCGCGCACCGGGTGTCCCGGTTCGCCGATCTCGTACGCCTCGTCGGCTTTCAGCCGGTGCAGCGAGTTGCGGTCCTCGTGCGGGAAGACGGCGACGGTCCTCGCGCCCAGCTCATAGCCGGCGCGGAACGCGCGAATCGCGATCTCTCCACGGTTGGCGACCAGCACCTTGCGGAACATGCCCGATCCCTTCAGCCTGCCGGTGACGACACCATCGTGTCGGCGACGCGCCCTGCCGCGCCACGCGAACCCCGGCGCCTCACTCGCAGGTGAGACGCCCCGGCCTGTCGTCCGGCGGCAACACTAGGGGCCCAGCGGTGGCTTTCTGAAGAGCTGAGAGTCGTAGATCACGTCAGGGGCGGACGGTACGTCCGGATCAGCGGCCGGAAGCGGCTTCCGGGCGTCAGCTCGCGAACGGCGACGGCGACACGCCGGGCGGCATGTTGTACGGCGTGACCACCTGGATCGCCGAGGGCAGGGCGGGACCTTCGTCGGGCAGGGCCTTGTGGGCGCGCATGATGGTCTGGCATGCGCGGCGCATGTCCTGGCGCAGGTCGTGGTGGAGGACGGCGGAGAGCCGGCGCTCGCGCAGGAGCCGGGTGTTGTCGTGGTCCAGGTCGTGCGCCACGAACACCGCGCACTCGCGGCCGAGGGCCTCGAAGGCGTCGAGGGTCGCCGCGTTGCCGCCACCGGCGGAGTAGACGGCGACGATGTCCTCGTCCCGCTTGAGCGCCTCCAGCACGAGGTCGCGCTGGGTGGCGTCCAGGCCGTCGCTGTCGGTGACCTCAACCAGGGACCGCCGGGGGTGGGCGACGCGCATCGCGCTGCGGAAGCCCATCTCGCGCTCCTCCTCGTTCCGGAAGGAACCCCGGCTGATGGTGGTGAGCACGTTGCCGGACCGGTCGCCGAGCCACTGCCCGACCAGGTAGGCGGCGGTGGCTCCGGCCGCGCGGTTGTCGATGCCGACGTACGCCATACGGGCGCTGCCGGGCAGGTCGGTGACCAGGGTGACGACGGGGATGCCGGCCGCCACCAGCCGGCCGACGGCCGCGCCGACCTCCGGCAGGTCCGGGGCCTTGAGGATGACTCCCTGCGACCCCCGCTTGGCGATCTTGTCCATGATGGCGATCAGTTCCGAGGCGGGGCCGGTCTGCCGGAAGTGGAAGCGCGAGCGCACGACCGCCGGGTGCAGGGACGGCAGCTCGGCCTCCAGGGCGGTCCGTACGGCCGTCGAGAACCGCTCCGGGGTCTGCATCACGATGTCGACCATGAAGGTGCGTCCGCCGATCCGCACCTGGGTCCGCTGGCGGTCCAGGTCCTTGATCGCCTGGTGGACCTCCATGATCGTGCTCTCCCGCACACCGCCCCGGCTGTTGAGGACCCGGTCGACCGTGGCCTCGCTCAGCCCGGCCTGACGGGCGATCTCCCTGATCGGATACGGATGCCGCATGACTCTTCCCGACTTCCCGAGGCGGATGATGGATTTTTGATGGGCTGCTGCGGATTGAATGATGGCCACCGGTTCGTAAGAGTTGCAGAAAGGCAGGCACGGCGAAAGGACCGGGGATGTCCCGCACAGACGCGCCATCAGGGACGCGATCAGGGCCTTGGCTCAGCGAGGACGACTGTGATCTCGACGCGTTCCGCTCGCTGGTCGATCAGGGCACCGACCCGCGGGAGTACCCCTCGGCCGAGCGGGTCGAGCGGAACATCCCGGTGTACGACAGCGGGCGGGTCCGTGGTCTCGCGGCCACCCCGGAGGGCCGGCGGGCCGTGCAGAGCGAGCTGGTGCGGGCCCTGCTGGACGGGCCGGGTGTCGTGGTCCTCACGGCCGCCTACACGGACCCGGCCGTCGTGGACCGTGCGTCCGAGGCCTTCGAGGCGCTGATCGAGGAGGAGCGCACGACGGGCACGGCACGCGGCGACCACTTCGCCAAGCCGGGCGCCAACGACCGGATCTGGAACGCGCTGGACAAGATGGCCGTACGCGCCCCGGAGGTCTTCGCCGACTACTACGCCAACGACATGCTGGCGCTGGTCTCCGAGGCCTGGCTCGGCCCCGGCTACCAGATGACCTCGCAGGTCAACGTGGTCAACCCGGGCGGCGCCGCCCAGACCGCGCACCGCGACTACCACCTCGGCTTCCTCTCCCAGGAGCAGGCTGCCGCGTATCCCGCGCACGTCCACCGCCTCTCCCCCGTGCTGACCCTGCAGGGTGCGGTGGCGCACTGCGACATGCCGGTCGAGTCCGGGCCGACGCTGTTCCTGCCGCACTCGCAGAAGTACGAGCCGGGCTATCTGGCCTTCCGTCTCCCCGAGTTCATCGCGTACTTCGACGAGCACCACGTCCAGCTCCCGCTGGCGAAGGGCGACGCGGTGTTCTTCAATCCGGCGCTCTTCCACGCCGCCGGGCACAACCGCTCGGCCGGCATCCGGCGGATGGCGAACCTGCTGCAGGTCTCCTCCGCGTTCGGGCGCGCGATGGAGTCGGTGGACCGGGACGCGATGACGAACGCGCTGTTCCCGGTGCTGCTGCGCCGCAGGGCCGAGGGCGCTCCGGAGGAGTGGCTGCGCCGCGTGGTCGCCGCCACGGCCGAGGGCTACCCCTTCCCCACGAACCTCGACCTGGACCCGCCGGTCGACGGTCTCGCTCCGCCGTCCCAGGCGGACACGCTCTGGCGGGCCGTGACCGAGGGCTGGGACAGCGAGCGGCTGCGCCAGGAACTGCGAGCGGCCGCCGAGCGCCGCAAGAGCTGAAGGAGACCAGGTACTCATGGGACTGCTCGAGGACAAGGTCGTCCTCGTCAACGGCGGCAGCCAGGGCGTCGGCGCGGGCATCGTACGGGCGGCCCTGCGCGAGGGCGCGACCGTCGCGTTCACGGGACGCCGGGTGGAGGTCGGCGAAGAGCTCGCCGCCGAAACGGGCGCCCACTTCGTGCCCGCGGACCTCGCGGACCCGGATCAGGCGCGCGACAGCGTCATCCGCGCGGTGGCCGAGCACGGTCGCGTCGACTGCCTCGTCAACGCGGCGGGGCTGACCTCGCGCGGCTCGCTGCTGGACACCACGCCGGAGCTGTTCGACGCACACGTCGCGATCAATCTGCGGGCGCCGTTCTTCGCGATGCAGGCGGCCGTGAAGCACCTGGTCGGCCGCGAGGCGCCGGGGACGATCGTCAACATCATCACGACCTCCGCGCACGGCGGACAGCCGTTCCTCGCCCCGTACTCCGCGTCCAAGGCCGGCCTCGCGGGACTGACCCGCAACGCCGCGCACGCGCACCGCTGGGACAGGATCCGGATCAACGGCCTCAACATCGGCTGGACGGACACGGAGGGCGAGGACGCGATACAGCGCGCCTTCCACGGAGCGGGCGACGACTGGCGGGAGAAGGCCGCCCGGTCGCAGCCCATGGGCAAGCTCGGCCAGGTCGACGAGATCGCCGATTTCGTCGTCTTCCTGTTGTCCGAGCGCAGCGGGGTGGTCACCGGATCGGTGATCGACTGGGACCAGACAGTTTTCGGCGGGCTCGACTGAACCGCCTGAACCGCCCTTTGGGCTGAAGGAGCAAGATCATGCGTTTGGGCATCATGGGGCTGGGCCGGATCGGCGCGTTCCACGCGGAAACCCTGGCAGGACTCGACGTCGTGGACTCCCTCGTCGTCACCGACCCGGTGGCCGCGGCCGCCGCGTCCGCCGCCGAACGGTTCGGAGCTACGGCGGTGGACTCCCCCGAGGCCGTGTTCGCCGCCGGTGTCGACGGCGTCGTCATCGCGGCCGCGACCGACGCGCACCCCGAGCTCATCCTCGCGGCCGTCAAGGCGGGCGTCCCGGTCTTCTGCGAGAAGCCCGTGGCCAAGGGCGTCGAGGAGAGCCTGGAAGTGCTGCACGCCGTCGAGGACGGCGGGGTCGAGGTGCACATCGGCTACAACCGGCGCTTCGACGCGGGCTGCGTCGCCGCGCGGAAGGCCGTGGTGAGTGGCGAGCTCGGCCTGCTGCACACCGTACGGTCCACGACCCTGGACCCGGCCCCTCCGCCGGCCGCCTACGTGGCCGTCTCCGGGGGCATCTTCCGCGACTGCAGCGTCCACGACTTCGACATCGTGCGCTGGGTGACGGGCCGCGAGGTGGTCGAGGTGTACGCGACCGGCGGCAACCGCGGCGCGGACTACATCGCGGCGGCCGGTGACGTCGACACCGCCTCGGCGCTGCTCACCCTGGACGACGGCACCATCGCCGTCATCTCCAACTCCCGTCACAACGCCCGCGGTTACGACGTGCGCCTGGAGCTGCACGGCATGAAGGACAGCATCGCGGTGGGCCTGGAGGACCGGCTGCCGCTGCGGTCCGTCGAGCCGGGGGTCACCTTCCCCTCGGGCACGCCGCACGACTTCTTCATGGACCGCTTCGCCGCCGCCTACCGCGCCGAGCTCACCGCGTTCACCGAGGTCGTGGCGGGCACCCGCCCCTCTCCGTGCACGGTGGCGGACGCCATCGAGGCGAGCTGGATCGCCGAGGCGTGCACGCTGTCCCTGCACGAGCACCGGCCGGTGCGGCTGGAGGAGGTACGCAAGGCATGACGGGGGAGCCGCTGCGGATCGGTGTGCTGGGCGCGGCCCGGATCGCCGAGCGCTCGATCGTGGGACCCGCCCGTGCGGGCGGCCACCGCCTCGTCGCGGTGGCCGCCCGGGACCACGCCCGCGCCACCGCTTTCGCGGAACAGCACGGTGTGGAGCGGGTCGTCGGGTCGTACGCCGAACTCGTCGCCGACCCCGAGGTCGAGGTCGTCTACAACCCTCTCGCCAACGGCCTGCACGGGCCGTGGAACGTGGCCGCCCTCGCCGCCGGCAAGCACGTGCTGACGGAGAAGCCGTCCGCGAGCAACGCGGAGGAGGCGGCCGAGGTCCAGAAGGCCGTCACCAAGGCGGGCACGGTTTTCATGGAGGGCTTCCACTACCTCTTCCACCCGGTCACCCGGCGCCTCCACGAACTGCTGGAGAGCGGGGAGCTGGGCGAACTCCGGCATGTGGAGACGGTCATGGCCATGCCCGCGCCGCCGGACGGCGACCCGCGCTGGTCGTTCCCGCTCGCGGGCGGCGCCGTGATGGACGTGGGCTGCTATGCGCTCCACGCCCAGCGGATGGTCGCTCCCTGGGCGGGCGGCGCGCCCCGCCTGGTCGCCGCACGTGGTGGCGAGAGGGCGGACGTGCCCGGGATCGACGAATGGCTGGACGCCGACCTGGAGTTCCCGAACGGTGCGACCGGCAGCGCCCGCTGCCACATGGCGCACCACGAATTGCAGTTCAGCTGCCGGATCGTGGGCAGCCAGGGCGAGGCCACGGCGATGAACTTCGTCCTGCCGCATCTGGACGACCGGGTGGTGGTGCGCACGGCCGCCGGTGAGCGCACCGAGGAACTCGGCCGCCGCTCCTCGTACACCTACCAGCTCGACGCCTTAGCCGCCCATCTGCGTCAGGGCGCGCCCCTCGCGCTCGACGCCGCTGACGCGCTGACCACCATGCGCCTCATCGACGACTGCTACCGGGCCGCGGGCTTCCCGGTCCGGCCGCGGACGGTTGTTCCTCCGACCGCGGTGTGAGAAGCGAAAGGAGGGGGTGGCACCGGACCGGTGCCACCCCCTCCTGCTCTGTCTCCTGCTGTGTCCGCGTACTACGCGGCGCCGCCGAGCACCGAGCGCAGGTGTTCGACGCTGGCCCACACGTCCTCGACCGGGCCCTTCTGGCTGGGCTCCTCGGTGAGGATGGTGTCCTGCTCCAGGACGTACCAGCCGTCGTATCCGCGGGCGGCGAGGTGGGTCACGATGGCCTCGACGTCGACGTCGCCCGCGCCGAGCGGGCGGTACATGCCCCCGCGCACGGCGTCCGTGTAGCTGAGGCGGCCGGACTGGACCTTGGCGGCGAGGGAGGCGTCCACGTCCTTCATGTGGGTGTGGGCGATCCGCTCGGGTGCCTGGCGGGTGAGTTCGGCCGGGTCGGTGCCGCCGATGAGCAGGTGCCCGGTGTCGAGGCAGAGCGAGATCGCCGAGTCCTCCAGGACGCGCCGTACCTCGTCGCCGTTCTCGATCATGGTGCCGACGTGCGGGTGCAGCACGGCTCGTACGCCGCGTTCGGCGGCCAGGCTCGTCAGGCGGTCGAGGTTGGACAGCAGCAGCTTCCAGCCATCGGCGTCGAGCTCGGGACGGGAGTCGTAGCCGTCCTGGCCGGTGACGGCCGACAGGACGAGGACGTCGGCGTTCGAGGCCGCGTAGTTCTCCAGGAGCTGTTCCACCCCGGGCACCGGGTCGTGGCCGGGGACGTGGAGCAGGAGCGGGGTGAAGCCGCCGATGGCCTTCAGGTCGTGGTGGGCGAGAACCTGGGCCATGGCGTCCGGTTCGCCGGGCAGGAAGCCGTCGGGGCCGAACTCGGTGGCGGCCAGACCCACCTCGCGCATCTCCGTCAGGACGCGCTCGGGCGTCAACTGGTAGCCCCAGCCGGGTACTTCGCAGACGCCCCAGGAGATGGGGGCGCCGGCGATCCTGTGCTGCGCTGCGGTGCTCATGCCGTGGCCTTTCGGTGATTGCGGTCGGGGCAGGCGACCGCCGCGGGCGACCGACCGGGACGTTCCCCGGACGCAAAGGTAGGTGGGGCGCACCGCATTACTGAAGAGATGGAACCCATCATTTATCCATCATCGGGCACGTCCTCGGCCTGTCATCCGCGCTCTTCGGAGGCGCCCTTGGGCCGTGCTCGCGGGGCGTCATAGTGTCGGGTCACGACCAGCCCCGAAGGAAGCGCAGACCACATGGGTACGTCAGCCGTCCAGTCCCGCACGATCGCCTTCATCGGCCTCGGCATCATGGGCTCCCCCATGGCCGCCAACCTCGTCCGGGCCGGGCACACCGTCGTCGGACACAACCGGAGCCGCCCGGCGGTGGACCGCCTGGTCGAGGCGGGAGGCCAGGGGGCGGACAGCATCGCGGCCGCGGTCGCCGACGCGGACGTCGTCATCACGATGCTCCCCGCGGACCCCGAGGTCACCGAGGTCGTCCTCGGCGAGAACGGCGTGCTGGACCACGCCCGCCCGGGCACCCTCCTCATCGACATGAGCAGTGTCAGTCCCCGAACCGCCGTCGCGATCGCCGAGGCGGGCCGCGGCAAGGGCGTCCGCGTCCTGGACGCCCCGGTGTCCGGTGGTGAGGCCGGTGCCGTCGAGGGCGTGCTGTCCATCATGGCCGGCGGCGACGCGGCGGACTTCGACGAGGCCCAGCCGGTCTTCGGCGCTCTCGGTACGACCGTCGTCCACGTCGGCCCGCACGGTGCGGGCCAGACCGTCAAGGCCGCCAACCAGCTCATCGTCGCCGTCAACATCCAGGCGCTGGCCGAGGCGGTCGTCTTCCTGGAGAAGGCGGGCGCCGACCTGCCCTCCGCCCTGGAGGTCCTCGGCGGGGGTCTGGCCGGTTCCACCGTCCTCGCCCGCAAGAAGGCCGCCATGCTGGAGCGGGACTTCAAGCCGGGGTTCCGCATCGACCTGCACCACAAGGACATGGGCATCGTCACCGACGCGGCCCGCGCCACCGGCGCGGTCCTCCCCCTGGGCGCCCTCACCGCCCAGCTGATGGCCTCCGCCCGGGCGAGCGGCGACGGCGGGCTCGACCACTCCGCCCTGCTGCGCGGCGTCGAGCGGCTGTCGGGCCGCGAGACGGAGTGAGTGCGCTACTCCCAGACCACGACGTTGCGCCGCACCGGCACCGCCGAGGAGTCGGTGGCGAACAGCTCGGGCGAATGGGCCCTGATGCGTTCGATGTCGCTGAAGACGGCCCGCAGGTGCGTGCGCATCGCCGCGCGCGCCAGTGACACGTCGCCGCCCACCACCGCGTCGAAGATCTCCCGGTGCTGGTCGGCGAACACCGCGGGCGACGCGTTCTCGTACAGGCCCAGGCGGCGGGCACGGTCCAGGTGCCCCTTGGCGGCGGCGACGGTCGTCCAGGCGTTCGCGTGTCCGCTCAGCCGCATCAGGCCCTGGTGGAACGCCTCGTCCAGCTCGAAGAACTCCTCCAGCCCGAGGCCCTCGCGCTGCTGACGCCCGAGGTTGTCGCGCAGCTCCTTGATGACCGCGGGGTCCAGGTCCGGGGGCAGGTCGTCCAGCGCGGCCAGCTCGACCGCCTCCCGCAGGAACTGGGCGTCCGCGACCTGGGCCGGGTCCACCCGTGAGACGAACGAGCCGATCTGCGGGAAGACCTGCACGAGCCCTTCCTGGGACAGAAGGATCAGGCTCTCCCGCACCGGCGTACGGCTGACGCCCAGCGACGCCGCGAGCTCGTTCTCCGACAGCGCGGCGCCCGGGGGGAGTTGGAGCGTCAGCACCATCTGACGCAACATCACATAGATCTCACGCCGACTGGTCCGCTGCCGTTTCGGTTGGGCCATACGTCCATCGTATCGCCGGGATCATGAGCGCCCGGCACACGGCCGCGAGACCCCTTCTCCACGGAAAGACCCCGGCAGGGGCATTGCCGGATCTGCGCGACAGGTGCTTGTATACCAGTACTGTTCGACAACGCGGCCCGACCTGTGCGGGCCGCCCGAGGGCCGTCAGCCGTTTCGCCGGCGCCGACAGCCGCTGCCGTTAGGAGAGCTCATCAGTGAGCAGGATCGAGCGCGTAGAGGTGTTCGTCGCCTCCCCCGGGCGCACGTTCGTCACACTGCGCATCACCACCACGGACGGAGTGACCGGCCTCGGTGACGCCACGCTCAACGGCCGCGAGCTGTCCGTGGCGAGCTATCTGCAGGACCACGTCGTCCCGCTGCTGATCGGCAGGGATCCGGCGCGGATCGAGGACATCTGGCAGTACCTCTACCGAGGTGCGTACTGGCGGCGCGGACCGGTCACCATGACCGCCATCGCCGCCGTCGACACCGCCCTGTGGGACATCAAGGGCAAGACCGCCGGACTGCCCGTCTACCAGCTGCTCGGCGGACGGTCCCGCGACGGCGTGCTCGTCTACTCGCACGCCAGCGGCACCGACGTGCCGTCGCTGCTCGACGACGTCGAGCGCTACCTGGAGCTCGGCTACAAGGCCGTACGGGCGCAGGCGGCCGTACCCGACGTCGGCGGCACCTACGGCGTCCGCAAGGGCAAGCTGTACGAACCGGCGGCGACCGACCTGCCCGACGAACAGCCCTGGGACACCGAGGCCTACCTCGGCTTCGCGCCCACGTACCTGGAGGCCGTGCGGGAGCGCTTCGGCTTCGGCTTCCACCTCCTGCACGACATCCACCACCGGCTCACCCCGATCGAGGCGGCCCGCTTCGGCAAGAGCGTCGAGGGCTGCCGGCTGTTCTGGATGGAGGACCCCACCCCGGCCGAGAACCAGGAGGCGTTCCGGCTCATCCGGCAGCACACCACGACACCGATCGCCGTCGGCGAGGTCCTGAACACGATCTGGGACGTCCAGCACCTGATCACCGAGCAGCTCATCGACTACGTGCGCACCACCGTGGTCCACGCGGGCGGCATCACGCATCTGCGCCGGATCTTCGACCTCGCCGCGCTCTACCAGGTCCGCACCGGTTCGCACGGAGCCACCGACCTCTCCCCCGTCAGCATGGCCGCCGCCGTGCACCTCGACATCGCCGTGCCGAACTTCGGCATCCAGGAGCACATGGGCCACCCGGAGGAGGCCGCCGAGGTGTTCCGCA
Organism: Streptomyces sp. NPDC046862; assembly: GCF_040704615.1. Classification (NCBI taxonomy): domain Bacteria; kingdom Bacillati; phylum Actinomycetota; class Actinomycetes; order Kitasatosporales; family Streptomycetaceae; genus Streptomyces; species Streptomyces sp. NPDC046862. The sequence continues at coordinate 31,652 of NZ_JBEYXP010000085.1, forward strand.
CGGGCGTCACCTTCGCCGACGGGATGCTGCACCCCTCCGACGACCCAGGCCTCGGAGTGGAGTACGACGAGAAGGCCGCCGAACGCTTCCCCTACCAGCGGCGCTATCTGCCGGTGGCGCGCCGCCTCGACGGCTCCGTACACGACTGGTGAGCGACATGAGATCCCTGAACCTGCCCGCGCTGCACGGGCTCGCGCCCGAGATGCGTCCCCTGGTCGATCCCGCCGCACTGCGCCCGCGGGTGGTCCACTTCGGCATCGGCGCCTTCCACCGGGCGCACCAGGCCGTCTACACGGAGAACGCGGCGGCGCGGTCGGGCGAGCCCTGGGGCATCGCCGCGGTCGCTCCCCGGTCGACGGAGACCGTGGACGCCCTCCGCGCACAGGACTGCCTGTACTCGGTGACGGAACGCCACCCCGAGGGCAGCGCCCCACGGGTCATCGGGTCGATCACCGGCGCCTACGCCATGGGACGGGACGCCTCGGCCGTCGACGCCCTGCTCGCCGATCCGGAGACCACCGTGGTGACGCTCACCATCACGGAGAAGGGCTACCACCGTTCGTCCCGCACCGGTGGTCTGGACACGGCGGTTCCCGCTCTCGAAACCACGGTGATCGGGCGGCTCGCCACCGCTCTCGCCGCCCGGATGCGCTCCGGCGCGGCCCCGATCAGTGTCGTCTCCTGCGACAACATGGCGGACAACGGCGCTGTGCTGGGCCGCGTCGTACGGGATGTCGTCCGCGCGTCGGGATGGCGGGACCGCGAGCGGGTGCTGGAGCTGATGGCCCGGCACGTGGCCTTTCCCGACACCGTCGTGGACCGGATCGTCCCCGCCACCACGGCCGACGACGTGGCGGCGACGGCCACCGCGCTGGGGGTCGACGACGCGCTTCCCGTGAGCGGCGAGCCGTACCGGCAGTGGGTCATGGAGGACCGTTTCGCCGCCCCGCGCCCACCGTGGGAGCTCGACGGCGCGCTGCTCGTCCCCGATGTCGCGCCCTACCAGCTCACCAAGCTGCGGCTGCTCAACGGCTCGCACTCGGCGCTCGCCTTCCTCGGGCTCGCCGCGGGCCGCACCACCATCGCCGACACCATGGCCCGTGACTGGGGGGAGCGGCTGGTGAAGGCGCTGTGCGCCGAGGTCGCGCCCACCCTGCCCGCCGGCGGTCCCGACCCGGAGCGGTACGCCGACGACCTCGTCACCCGCTTCGGCAACACGGCCATGCGGCACCTGTTGCGGCAGATCGCCTCGGACGGATCGCTGAAGATCACCGAGCGCTGGCTGCCCGCCCTGCGGTCACTGCGCGAGCGCGGCGCCGCCACCCCGGTGCTCGAACTCGCCCTCGCGGGCTGGGCGCACACCACCAGGCCCGACGCGCAGGACCACGGCGTCACCGATCCCGCGCAGGACGCGCTCGCCGCGTGCTGGCGTACCGGCGCGGCTCCGGCGGACACCGTCCGCGCACTCCTGACGACCGTCGGCGCGCCCGACCTCGCGGACGACGCCGCTCTCACCGCCGCCGTCGCCCGGCATCTCCCCGCCCTGCGCGCCGGGCACGTCGACATCTGAACCGGGACGGCCCTCGGCGACGGCCCGCCCCGCGTCCCGCCGCACCGTCCCCCACCTCCGCCACCCCCGCCTCCGCCCCCCGCACACGCCCCCGCTCACGTCCCCAGAACAACGGAGTTCACGATGAAGGACCGCACCACCACGGCGGAGCCAGTCGGCGCCGTCCAACGCACCACCAGCGATCTGACCAAGGCCGCCGTGTCCGGCTGGCTGGGTACGGCCATGGAGTTCATGGACTTCCAGCTGTACTCGCTGGCGGCCGCGATCGTCTTCAACAAGATCTTCTTCCCTGACGTCAGCCCGGCGATCGGCCTCATCGCCGCGATGGCCACCTACGGCGTCGGCTACGTCGCCCGGCTCGCCGGCGCGGTGTACTTCGGCCGGATGGGAGACCGGCTGGGCCGCAAGAAGGTCCTGACGATCACCATCCTGCTCATGGGTGCCTCGACCACCCTCATCGGCGTCCTGCCCACCTACGCGTCGATCGGCATCCTGGCACCGGTCCTGCTCGTCGTGCTCCGGCTCGCCCAGGGCTTCGGGGCGGGCGCGGAGATCGCCGGCGCCACCGTGATGCTCGCCGAGTACGCCCCGACCAAGCGGCGCGGTCTGGTCTCCTCGCTGGTGTCACTGGGCACCAACTCGGGGACGCTCGCGGCGTCCGGGGTGTGGGCGATCCTGCTCGCCGTCCTCAGCGAGGACCAGCTGCTGGCATGGGGATGGCGCCTGCCCTTCCTGATGAGCTTCGCCCTGCTGCTGTTCGCCGTGTGGCTGCGCCGCAACCTCAAGGAGAGCCCGGTGTTCGAGGAGCGCGCCGACGTCGTGGACGGCGTGGCGATGTCCCGGCGCGAGGTCGAGTCCGCGGTCTCCGAGGGTGCGGGGGACGACACCGGCGTGCTGGAAGCGGGCATGAAGCAGCGCAAGGGCAAGGCGTTCTTCCTCGCGCTGGCGCTGCGCTTCGGCCAGGCGGGCAACTCCGGGCTGATCCAGACGTTCCTCGTCGGCTACATCGCCACCAACCTCTCGGCCGGGCGCTCCGTGCCCACGGACGCCATCGTCTACGGGTCGCTCCTCGGCTTCGTCACCGTGCCCGCCGTGGGCCTGCTCGGCGACCGCTTCGGACGGCGCAGGATGTACGTGGCGCTCACCGCGCTCACGGTCGTCCTCGCCTTCCCGGTGATGATGCTGATCGCCTCCGGCAGCACCCCCGCCGTGATGCTGGGCATGGTCCTGGGCCTGAACATCGGCGTCCTCGGACTGTTCGCGCTGGAGAGCGTGACCATGGCCGAACTCTTCGGCGCACGCACTCGGTTCACCCAGCTCGCGCTGGCCAAGGAGATCGGCGGCGTCCTCGCCACCGCCATCGGCCCTGTCCTCGCGGCGAGCCTGACCGCCGCCACCGGCAGTTGGTGGCCCATCGCGGCGATGCTCGTCGTCTACTCCCTGATCACCCTCGCCGGCGCGCTCCTCTCCCCCGAGACGCGCGGCCGTGACCTCGTTCGACTGGAGGACGCTGTATGAAAGCCGTCGTCGTGCACGGCGCCGGGGACGTGAGGATCGACGAACGGCCCCGGCCCGAGCCGGCGCGGGACGAGGTGCTGCTCGCCATGGAGTGGGGCGGCATCTGCGGATCCGACGTCTCCTACTGGCGCAAGGGCGCCTCCGGCACCGCCGCGCTCGCTCACCCCCTGGTCCTCGGCCACGAGGTCGCAGGCCGGGTCGCGGCCTTGGGAGCGGAGGTCACCGGTCTGTCGGAGGGACAGCCGGTGACGGTCCATCCGGCCCGGCCCGAGGGCGGCGACCTCCTGCCGGAGCGGCTCGCCGGACGCACCAACCTGCACCCCCGCGTCCGCTACTTCGGCTCGGCGGCCCTCACCCCGCACACCGACGGTGGGTTCAGCGAGTTCCGGGCCGTACCCGCGGCGCAGGTCCGCCCGCTTCCCGAGGGGGTGGACACCGAATCGGGCGCGCTGGCCGAGCCGCTGGCGGTCGCCCTGCACGCCGTCGGCCGCGTGCCCGACCTGCGAGGCCGGACCGTCCTGGTCAACGGCGCGGGACCGATCGGTTCCCTGGTCGTCGCCGCCGCCAAGTACCGCGGGGCGCGCACGGTGATCGCCGCCGATCTCTCCGCCTCGTCGCTCTCCGTGGCGCGGCGCATGGGTGCGGACGCGGTGGTCGCCGTCTCCCGCGGCGGGGAACTGCCGCAGGACGTCGACGTCGCCTTCGAGGCGTCCGGCGCACCGGCCGCCCTGGGACCGGTACTGCGGGCCACCGCACGCGGCGGCACCGTCGTGCAGGTCGGCAACCTGCCCGGGACGGCCGAGCCCTCCGTCCTGGGCGACCTGGTCACCCGCGAGATCACCTGGATCGGTTCCTACCGCTTCGTGGACGAGATCGACGACGCCCTCGTCGCCCTGCGCGACGGCCTGGACGTCTCCCCGGTCATCAGCCACCGCTTCCCGCTCGACCAGGCCGAGCGCGCCCTCGCGGTCGCCGGCGACCCCGGTAGCTCCAGCAGCAAGGTGATGCTGCGTCTGACGCAGGCCATGGGTGCCTGACGACGGCCGGACGTGACGAAGGCCGGACGGTTCGGGGCGGCCCCCGCGGTCCCTCCCGCGGTTCCTCCCGCGAGAGGCGTGGGGGGGGGGGCCCCCCCCCCCCCCCCCCCCGCCCGGCCCCCCCCCCCCCAAACCCCCCCCCCCCCCCCCCCACACAGGCCCGGCCCGGCCCACCCCGCGCCCGCCCCCCACCAGAGG
>NZ_JBEYXP010000086.1:0-16072 GCF_040704615.1 Streptomyces sp. NPDC046862
GGGGGCCCCCCGCCCCGGGCCGCGCCCCCCCCCCGCCCGGTGCTCTGCGTTGTGGGCCCGGCCCCCGGCCGAACTCGCCTTGGTCTACCCGGCCATGGATGGGGTGTAGGGGGACAGCGCCGGAGCGAGTTGGACTCCTGGGGCCAGGCCGAGGGCGACGAGGGCGTCGGGCATACCGCGTCCGACGCGGGACGCCTCCGTGGTTCCGGGCGCGGCCAGCCTGCGGCAGCTGGCGGCGACGAGTTCGAACAGGTGGTTGACGCGGCCGGGTCCACGGGGCAGCAACTGGCCGTGGAAGTCCTCGTGGTGGGCGAGTACGAGGGCGGCGAGACCGGCGACGTGGGCCGAGGCGGCGGTCGTACCGTCGAGCGCCGCGTAGCCGCCCTGAGGGGAGCAGGACAGGACCGCCACACCGGGCGCGGCCGCGTCGACTCCCGGGCCGTAGCAGCTGAACGGCGCGGCGAACAGTCCTTCCGGCGTCAGCTGCGAGCCGGAATGGGTGGCCTGGGACGTGTCCGCCGGGTAGGAACCGAAGACCCCCAGCGCACCCACGGCGAACACGGTGGGCAGCGAGCCCGGGAAGGCGACGGGCCCGCCCGTGTCGCCCGCGGGGGCCACGCAGGCGACACCCGCCGCGTTCGCGTCGGCGAGTTTGCGGGAGACCAGCGCCGACGAGTACGGGGCGGCCACCGCGATGTGGGCGATGTCGATCTCGCGCTCGATACAGTGGTCCAGAACGGCGATCAGATCACTGAAACAGCCGTCCGGCAGCAGTTGGCACACTTCTACGTCGGCGTCGACCGCGATGCCGACGAGCCCTGTGGCGGTGTCGGCTCCGGCGATGATGCCCGCCACATGCGTACCCGTGCCCACCATGTCGCGGGACCAGGCGGGTTCCGTGTCGGGACCGAGACCGATCCCGGAGCGCACCCGTTCCTTGAGGTCGGGGTGGTCCGCGGCGACGCCCGAACCGATGAGCGCGATCTTGACTCCGAAGGCGCGGAAGGTGGGAGGCAGCCGGTCCAGCCGCATGGCCTTCTGGCCCCAGCCGTAGCTCTGCCTCTCCTCCAGCCCGGGGGCCACCTTGCCCAGCGGGGTGAGGGTGACCAGGTTCTCCTGGGTGACCGACAGTTCCGGGCGGTGGATCCACCGGTCCAGGTAACCGCCCGCCGGGCGGACGTACAGGGACTGGATGGACTCCGGGGTCTCCGTGGCCAGGGTGACGCTGACCGTCCCGTCGGCCCCCGTGATCCCCTGCCCCGGCCAGGTCGCCCCGATCAGGAACACCCCCGCTCCGGCGAGCGGTTCGCCTTCGGGACCGCACACCCGCAGCGAGATCGTCACCGGTTCGTCCATCGGCAGGACGAGTCCCGGATCGCGCAGCGGCAGGATCCCCGCGGTCGCCGCGGCGGCGGGCCCGGTTCCGGACAGCGGCAGGTCCGGCTCGATGTGTACGTGCAGCGACCGCATCGCCGGCACCTGGGACTCGGCCGCCTCCACGACCGCGATCTCCGGGCAGGAGGGGTGCAGCCCGGTCGAACGGAGCTTCTCCGACGGCTGGAGCCTGCGGACCACCTTGGCCTCGGGCATCCGGCCCAGCTGGTCGATCACCGCGTCCATGCTGAGCTCGGACACTCCGGGTGGGAGCAGATGCTGGGGCAGCGGTGTCACCATGTACCGCTCGCGGCGCGGTTGCACCGAGACCGGGGACCGCGCGCCCTTCTTGCCTGGTTCCGCCTTACTTGGTGCCGCCTTCTTGCCCTCGGGTCCGGGCCCACCCTCGCCGCCGCCCTCGGACCCGCTCGCGCGGCTGTTTCCGGGCCTTTCCTTGACCATCACGTCCACCTTCACCACGGCTGTGTCGTACCTGCGCGTAACTGTCCTTCTCATCGGGCGACGGGGCGGCTCGCGCTCACAGGCTGATGCGGTGTGCCCGGTAACCGCTCCGGGCACACCGCATCGCGCCGCCCTGAGGTCAGCCGATACCGAAGGGCTGGCTCATGTGGCCGATGCCGAAGCCGGGCTGCTGGTACTGGCCGTACGGCTGCTGCTGGTACTGCTGGCCGAATCCACCGCCCATATGCTGCTGGCCCTGCTGGCCCTGCTGGCCCTGCTGCCCCATCTGGCTCTGCTGGAGCAGCATCACGATCGCGGACGGCAACGCCTGCTGTACGGACTGCTCCACCGCGTGCCGGATCCCCGCGTGCAGCGAACGGTGCAGGGCGAGCGCCAGGTAGGGGTGCGCCTGGTGGGCGATGCCCTGCTGCTGGAGCTGCTGCTGGACCTGCTGGATCTGCTGGAACGTCTGCTGCACCTGCTGCGCGGCCTGCTGGGCCGTCTGCTGGCACGCCTGCTGGATGGTCTGCTGAACCAGCTGGGCGATCTGCTGCGGGCCGCCGGCCTGCTGCATGGGTTGGGTACCGGTCATCACCGACATGAATGCTCCATTCGATGCCATCAAGGCGGAAGGCCGATGTCAGATTTATCGGCTTTTGTCGTACAGCACGACGTTCCTGAAGCTAAGTCGGCCTCGACCAAGCCGCAATCCGAGGTCGACTCTTGGGGGACAGGTCCCCCGGCCGGAGCCCTGTTACGGACGCGGTGACCGCGACGGCGCAGGACGCTCCGCGGACGCCGAACGGCTGCCGCGGGCCGCGTAGGCGACCAGGCCGCCGACGGCCAGAGCGGTGGCGACCACGATGGCGGCCGTGCTGTCCGGTGGCTGCAGGGGCCAGGTGAGGAGGCGCAGGATCTCCGGTTCCGTGAGGGGCGGAACGACCGCGGCGGCACCCGCACCGGCGGTCGGCAGGGTCCAGGCGAGTTCGTGGCCCAGCACGGTCGCCGCCAGCGCGGTGAGTCCGGCGAGACCTGCCGTGGCGCGCAGGACGACGCCCATCGACGCGTCGCTCGCGGCGGCTGCCACCACGAACACCTCGACGGCGACGGCCACGACGTGGACCGTGCGCCAGCGGGCCCAGCGGATCGCCGCCGTACGTTCCAGTGCGGCCGCAGCACCGCCGAGTCCGTTGCCCAGCACGCCCAGACCGAGACCGAGGGCGAGTACGGCGAAGATGTGTGTCTGCAGCGGGCGTTCGGGGGTGTTGCCGAACAGGGCCACCCCGGCGACTCCGGCCGCCGCCACGCCCGATGCGAGGGGAACCTGACGCGCACGCAGGTACAGCGTGAGCAGCCGCATCATGAGGCGTCCTCGGCCAGCACCGCTTCGAGGTCGCCCCGGCAGGTCTGTTCGGCCTCGCGTACCGCGGCGATCCGTCGCACCTGCTCCTGGGCGGGCAGCGCCTTCAACTTCCGCCACTCGGCGTCCCGTTCGTCCGTCTCCTCGCCCGGCAGAACGGTCAGCCCCGGTGCCGGGTACCTGCCGTACAGCCACGCGCTCGCGACAGCGCGCGGACCGTAGGCCACGGGCTCGCACGGGCGGGTGCCCGCTCCGGCAAGGATCTGGGCGACCATGGCATCCTCGCTGTCAGCGGCCCAGCCGCGGCCGGACACGTAGGTGTCGGCGTGCAGCCACGCCTCGCGGGCCGGCTGCGGGCCGGGGCGGTCACCGGTCACCTCGTGCACCGAGGTGGGTGCGTCGGGCAGTTTCGCCAGCAGCGTCAGGGCGCGGCGGGCCGGTCCGACCAGCTCGGCCAGGCCCCGCTCGTGCGCCTTGGTCACGCACACCGTGGGGCCACTGTCGCGCGTACAGACCTCGGCCGTCGCCCCCTCGTCGCGCTGCAGGCCTGAGGCCGGAGCGGCACCCAGCAGAGGCATCGCCACCACCAGACCGAGCAGTGCGGGCACGGACGCGACGACGGCCCTGCGGCGCCGGGCGACCATGAGCAGCGTCAGCCCGCTGCCGGCGAGGCCGGTGAACCACAGCGACTGCGCCAGGCTCACCGAGCCGGCGATGGTGGTGAACTCGTCGAAGTTGCTGGTGAGGTTGGGCACCAGCAGCGAAACGGGGCCGGGCTCCGACGACTTGGCCAGCTGGATGGGGAGGAGCAGCGCCAGGAAGCCCGCCACGACCAGTACCGGAGGGGTGTAGACCGACGGGACGAGCCGGCCGATGCCCATGCCCAGCCATCCGGCGGCGACGAGCGTCAGCGCCCCCACGGCCGTGATGGGCACCCAGTCGCCGGACAGGTGGTCGGTCCTGCCGGCGACCCGGACCGCGCCCGCGGCGAGCGTCAGCACGTAGCCGAGGATCAGACAGAGCGCGAGTGCGACGGCGGTGGGCAGCGTACGCCGCCAGGTGGGCAGCGGGGTGGTGCCGAGCAACTCCTCCATGCCCGAGCGGCGGTCACGCCGGGCCTGCCAGGCGCCTCCGCCGAGGGCCAGGGGCCAGAGCAGGACCAGCATGATCCGCTGGAAGGCGGCCAGCAGCGTCCACTGCGTGTCCCACAACTCCCCCTGCCGGGACATCACGAGCGTCCACAGTCCGGCGACGCCGAGTGCGGCGATCAGCGCGCCGACGACCACCGCGGAGGAGCGGCGCAGTTCGATGCCCAGGATCCGCGTGCTCATCGGCCCGGCTCCCGCCGCGTACGGGGGCGGGCGAGGAGGGCGGTGTAGCCGCGCTCGATCGGGCTGTCCCCGACGTCCCGCGCGTCGCCGAGGGCGGCGACCTCCTCGGGCGTTCCCTGGAACACCAGTTGGCCCTGGTCGACGAGCACCACGTTGGTGCAGGAGGCGGCGACGTCCTCGACCAGGTGGGTGGACACCAGCACGCACGCCTGCTCGCCCAGATCGCGCAGGAGCGTGCGGAACTCCAGGCGCTGTGCCGGGTCCAGGCCCACGGTCGGCTCGTCGAGCAGCAGGAGGTCCGGATCGTTCACGATCGCCTGGGCGATGCCCGCACGGCGCAGCATGCCTCCGGACAGCGTCTTCATCCGGTCGTCGGCGCGGTTGGCGAGTCCGACCCGCTCGATCGCGCGCTGCACGGCTGCGGGAACCTGGCCCGCGTCCATCTTCTTCAGCCAGGCCATGTACTCCACGAACTCGCGCAGGGTGAACCGCGGGTAGTAGCCGAAGTCCTGCGGCAGGTACCCGATTCTCTTCCGCAGCGCTCGCAGGTCGGTCCGGGCACCGATCCGCCGGCCCAGCAACTCCAGTTCGCCGCCCGCCGGTTGCAGAACGGTCGCCAGGGAGCGGATCAGTGTGGTCTTGCCGGCGCCGTTGGGGCCGAGCAGTCCGTGCACACCTCGGCCGAGCCGCAGGTCCAGACCGTCGACGGCCGTGCGGCGTCCGGCCCGCACACGGAGGTCCTGGGCGTGTATGTGCCAGGCGTACGTGGTCGGCGCCAGATCGGCGGAGGCCACCGTGCGCACCATGCGTGTCTCCTGTTCGTTCGTTTGCCGGGCAGTCGCTCGGGACTTCCCGGGCGGGTTGGAAGTCGCTTGTGTGTCAGGGCAGTTGTGTGTCAGGGCAGTTCTCTGCCGGGCAGCGTGGTGAAGGCACGGGCTCGTACGGTGATCGCGACGGCGGACACCGTGACCGCCAGACCCCAGGCAGGCAGACTCTGGGGTGCCAGCAGCACGGACACCCGTGCGGTGAACAGACTGGGGACGATCACCCCGAGGACCCACGCCGTGCCCAGGAGGACGGCCGCGTGCCGTACGCCGGTCACCGTGCCGAGCGCGAGCGTGCCGACCGTGAAGGCGAGGCACGGCAGCAGGCACAGGGCCGGCGACACCCCGACGACGCCCCCGGCCACGGCCAGCACCGGGATCACCACGCCGAGCACCACGGCCGTGCGCCGCAGCACCATGCGCAGCCCCGCACGCGGTGTGGTCACCGTCAACTCGCTCATCGGGTCCAGCCGCCGGGTCCAGGCGGCCGCGACCCCGAGCAGCGGGACCACGGGAGAGAGCAGCAGAACCAGCGAGGGCACGTCCTTCCCTCGGGCGAGCATGTCGATGCCGAGCGCGGAGAGCGCCACCAGCACGCTCATCAGCAGCCAGGGCAGCTGCGACGGCGGCGCCCAGCGGCGTACCTCGCGCAGCAGCGGGGTACGCGCGGGCGCGGGCCGGCCGAGTGCCGTCGCGTCCAGCGCGGCCCACACGTCGTCGAGCAGGGTGTTCACCGCGGGCGTGTGCGTCGCGACCGCCTCGGCCACGCGTCGCCTGCAGGGGGCGCAGTTCTCCAGGTGTGCTTCCAGCGCCCACTCCGCGTCGGCGGGCAGTGTGGTGTCCCCCGAGACGTAGGCGGTGATCAGGTGGCGCCCGGCGTGGGCCCCTGTGGTGCCGGTCATGACATCGCCTTCCGCATGGCCAGCCTCGCGCGCCGAGCCCGGGTCTTGACTGTTCCCTCTGGTATGCCGAGCAGCGTCGAGGCCTCCCGGACGCTCAGCCCGTCCAGGACCAGGGCCCGCAGGACCTCACGCAGTTCCGGCGCGAGCGTGGCGAGGGCGTCGCCCACGTCGCCGGACAGCGTCGACTCCAGCAGCGTCTCCTCGGCGCTGGGGGTGTCCGCGTCGGCCGTGTCGACCGCGGCCGCGGCGCGCAGGTTGGTCTGGTGCCGCCCCTCGGACCGGAAGGCGTCGACGAGCCGCCGGGCGGCCACCGTCCACAGCCAGCCCACCGCGCTGCCGCCGGCCGCGCTGCCGGCGAACGAGCCCGCTGCCCGCCACACCACGAGGTAGGTCTCCTGCAGCACCTCCCCCACGATCTGCTCGTCGGCGCAACGGCGGCGCAGCCGCGCCGCGAGCCACGGTGACGTGCGGCGGTAGAACTCCTCGAACGCCGCGCGGTCGGCCTTGGCCACCCTGCGCAGCAGGCCTTCCTCGTCCAACCGCCTCATGGCGGTCGCTCTTTTCCACACATCAGGCCGGTCGTTGCGGGCACTCTCGCAGGTTCACTTCTCCACTGTGATGCCCCTCACACGGCTCTGGCGGGCGGAGTGCCCGGCACACGGACGGCCCACGACGAAAGGCGGTCGGTCGGCCGTGCCGGTCTACTGGCCGGGAAGCGCTAACAGAGGAGGCATCGCGATGGCCGTTGTGTTGTCCCTGCGCTGGGACGGGCTGGCGCCCGAGCAGTACGACGCCGTACGGGACTCGGTGGGCTGGGAGGAGGAGGTGCCGGAGGGTCTCGTCCTGCATGTGGCCTGGTACGAGGAGGGTGCGCTGCAGGTGACCGACGTGTGGGACGACCAGGCGGACTTCGAGCGGTTCTTCGCCGACCGGATCGCGCCGGCCCTCAAGGAGGTCGGCATCACCGGCGAGCCCGAGTCCCGTTTCCTGCCGCTCCACCGTCGTTTCGTGGCTCCCGGCGTGAGCGGTGCCGCCTGATCGGTCCTGTCAGAGCCAGCCCTTCTCCCTCGCTATCCGTACCGCCTCCGCCCTGTTGCGTGCCGTGAGTTTCTGGATCGCGGTGGAGAGGTAGTTGCGGACCGTGCCCTGGGAGAGGTGCAGGGTCGCGGCCAGTTCCGCGTTGGTGGAACCGTCGGCCGCGGCGCGGAGCACCTCGCGTTCGCGGTCCGTCAGGGGGTTCGCGCCCTCGGCCAGGGCCGCCGCGGCCAGGGTGGGGTCGATGACCCGCTCCCCCGCCAGCACCTTGCGGACCGCCGCGGCGAGCTGGGCCGCCGGGGCGTCCTTCACCAGGAACGCGTCCGCCCCGGCCTCCATCGCGCTGCGCAGATAGCCGGGCCGCCCGAACGTCGTGAGGATCACCAGCTTGATCCCGGGCAGCTCCGCGTGCAGCCGGCCCGCCGCCTCGATCCCGGTCGCGCCCGGCATCTCGATGTCCAGCAGCGCCACGTCCACGTCGTGTTCCCGGGCCGCCTCCACCACCTCGTCCCCGCGTGCCACCTGTGTGACGACGTCGATGTCGGGTTCGAGGCCGAGCAGTGCGGCCAGCGCCTCGCGGACCATCGACTGGTCCTCGGCGAGCAGGACCTTGATCATGCGGCTCATGCCCCGGATCCTATGGGGTCGTTCGCGCGGGCTCCTGACCCGGCGGGCACCAGGGCTACCAGCCGGAATCCCCCGCGCCGCCCCGGCTGCGCCGTCAGCTCCCCGCCGGCCTTCTCCAGGCGCTCGGTCAGGCCGGTCAGCCCGTTCCCGAAACTGCTCTTGTCCATTCCCTGGCCGTCGTCCTCCACGGTCAGCTCCGCCGTCGGCCCGTCGAGGGTCTCGCGGCGCACCAGCTCCACCGAGCAGCGCCGGGCCCCGCTGTGCCGTACGACATTGGTGACCGCCTCGCGCAGCGCCCACGCCAGGGCGGCCTCGCGCTCCTCGGAGATCCCGGTGAGATCCGGGTCGGCGGGCACGTCGGCGGTGATGCCCGCCGCGGTCAACGCGGCCTGCGCGCCCGCGAGTTCGCCGGACAGCCGCGGCCTGCGGTAGCCCGTGACGGCCTCGCGGACATCGACCAGGGCCTGGCGGCTGACGTTCTCGATGTCGGCGACCTGCCGGGCCGCCTTGTCGGGGTGGTCGGGCAGCATCCGGCCCGCCAGTTCGCTCTTCAGCGTGATCAGCGACAGGGAGTGCCCCAGCAGGTCGTGCAGGTCGCGCGCCAGGCGCAGCCGTTCCTCGTTCGCGGCGAGCTGTGCCACGGTCGCCCGCGCCTCGCGCAGCGCGATGGTCGTCCGGATGAGTTCGCGTACGCCGGTCATGGCGAACCCTCCGAGCAGCGCCGGGAAGAGCAGGTTCGCCAGGTACGCCTCCCCGTCCGGGACCGTGAGCGCGATCGCCGTCATCAGGGCGGACGTGACCGGGATGGCCCACCTCGCCAGCCGCATCGGGAGCGCCGCACCGGACGAGATGGACACGTACACGAACAGGACGAGCCATTCCCGCCCGAGCGAGAGGGCGAGCACGGTCGACTCGGCCGCGAGGGCCGCGATCGAGCCCAGCACCGCGCCGTTGGTCTCCCCGCGGCCCGTGCGGAACACCAGGGCGAAGTACCAGGCGACGAAGACGACCAGGCCCAGGCAGCCGAGGATCCGGGCGCCGTCGCTGTGCCCACCGTGCAGGAGGTCCTTGACCGGTGCGCCCAGGTAGGCGAACCAGATGCCGATCCAGAACAGCTTGACCAGCTTTTGTCTGCGGTTCCTGGGGCGCTGCCCGATGCCTATGCTGCTCACGCCTTCAGCGTGTCCTTCCGGTAGAGCCAAGCCGCGCCGCCGGAGAAGAGGACGAAGAAGACGGCGAGGATGGCGATGTCCTGGGCCTGCGGGGCCTGGCTCTGTTCGATCGCCCGCCCGAGGGCAGCGTACGCGTGTGTGGGCAGCCATTTGGCGATGTCCTGCAGCCACTGCGGGAACGTGGTCGACGGCATCCACAGGCCACCGAGCATGGACAGCCCGAAGTAGGTGATCATCGTGATCGGGCGGACCGCGTCCCCGGTGGCGAGGTAACCGATGGCGACGCCGAGCGCGGCGAAGACGAGGCTGCCGGCCCAGATGGCACCGGTGAGGGCGAGCCACTGCCAGGCGTCCAGGCGTACGTCCTTCACGGCCGCGGCGACGACGAAGACGATCACGATGGACGGCAGGCTGACCACGGCGGCACTCGCCGTCTTCGCCAGGACGTAGCCGCGTCCCGGCAGGGTGGTCAGCCGCAGCTGTCGTACCCAGCCGCTCTCGCGCTCCTTGGCGATGCGTTCGCTGTTGCCCATCAGCACGGCGGTCAGGGCACCGAAGGAGGCCATGGAGACCATCATGTAGGTCGGGACGGTCAGCCCGGTGCCGTCGATCTTGGTTTTGGAGTCGGCGTTGCCCGCGATGAGCAGGAACAGGGCCGAGGGGTAGATCACGGAGAAGAACAGGAACTTGCGGTTGCGCAGGGCGCGGGCCAGTTCGAGCCTGATCAGACTGTTCATGACTGCTTGGCCTCCTCGGCGGCGGTGATCGCGACGAAGGCCTGCTCCAGACCGAGCCCGGCCACTTCGAGATTGCGGGGGTAGAGACCGAGGCCGTACAGCGCGTGCACGGTGGCGTCGGCGTCCGTGGACTGGATACGGACCGCCCGGCCGGAGCCCTCGGCGGTGCCGTTGCGGGAGATCGTGATCGTGGTGAGGAAGGGCAGCTCGCGCAGCCTGTCCTCGTCGACGGTGCCCTCGATGTCGAAGGCGATCCGGCGGGCACCGGCCTTCGCCTTGATCTCTGCGGCGGTGCCGTCCGCGAGGAGCCGTCCCCGGTGCAGGACGAGCACGCGGTCCGCTATGGCGTCGGCCTCTTCGAGGTAGTGGGTGGCGAAGAGCACCGTGCGGCCCTGTTCGGCCTGTTCGCGCATGGTGGCCCAGAAGGCCTGGCGGGCCGAGACGTCCATGCCGGTGGTCGGCTCGTCCAGGACGATCAGATCACTGTCGCCGGCCGTGGCCAGGGCGAAGCGGACGCGCTGGCTCTGGCCGCCGGAGAGCTTGTTGACCTTGCGGTCGGCGATCTGTGCGATGCCCGCGCGGGCCAGCACGTCCCTCACCGGGAACGGCCTGGGATGCAGATCGCAGGCGAGCCGTACCAGCTCGCCGACCGTCACCTCGTCCATCAGCCCGCCGCTCTGGAGCATGGCACCGACCTTGCCGCCCACGATCGCCTCGCGGGGGCTGGTGCCGAACACCCGGACCGTGCCGCTGTCCGCCGGCCGCAGGCCGAGCAGCAGGTCGAGCGTGGTGGACTTGCCCGCCCCGTTCGGCCCGAGCAGAGCCACGGTCTCCCCCGGGTGCAGGGCGAGCGTGAGCCCGTCCACCGCACGGACGTCTCCATAACTCTTGGTCACCTGATCGAACGCGACCACCGGCGAGGTGGCCTCCGCACTTGTCGTCATGCGGACCATCCTGGCCAGGAGGGATCCCGGCCGGGCAGTGCCGTGTGTCGCGAGTACGAGATGACAGATGTCATGCCCGAACAGCCGCCGGATGAGCGGAGGTTGAGAGGTTGAGTCGGTCCACGGTCACATGATTACCGTGACGCGTGACGGAAGCCCTGCCCGCGACGACCACCGGGCGGCCCTACCCTGGGGGCCGTGAGCAGCGAGAACCCAGGAGCGGCGGCGGAACGGCTCACCGGACGTCCGGTGAGGGGTGAGCGCCCGCTGTCGGCGGCGCTCGCCGAAGTCACCCTCGACGACGGCCAGGTGGTGATGGTCAAGCGCGGAGGCGAACCCGGTGCGGTGCGGGCCGAGGCGGCGGGGTTGCGCTGGCTGGGCGACGCCGGGACGGTCCGTGTCCCCGCCGTGTACGGCCAGGACGCCCACTGGCTGGTGACCGAGCGTGTCCCGCAGGGCAGGCCCGACCTGCAGGCGGCGGTCCGGTTGGGCGGTGATCTGGCCGCCCTGCACTCCGCCGGCGCGGCGGCGTTCGGTGCCGCGCCGCCCGACGGACCGAGCGAGGCGTACATCGGACTCGCTCCGATGCGCAACGCCCCGGGTGCCGACTGGCCGCGCTGGTACGCCGAGCACCGGGTGCTGCCCTATCTGCGCCGCGCGGTCGACGAGGGCATCATGCGGACCAACGAGGCGGCCGTGGTGGAGCGGGTCTGCGAACGGCTGCCGGAGCTGGCGGGCCCCGCCGAGCCGCCCGCCCGGCTCCACGGCGACCTGTGGAACGGCAACGTCCTGTGGGGCGCCGACGGAGACGCCTGGCTGATCGACCCGGCCGCGCACGGCGGACACCGCGAGACCGATCTGGCGATGCTGCGTCTCTTCGGCTGTCCCCACCTCGACGGGATCCTGGAGGGCTACCAGGACTCCGCGCCGCTCGCGGACGGCTGGGCGGACCGTGTCCCGCTGCACCAGCTGTTCCCGTTGCTGGTCCACACCGTGCTGTTCGGACGCGGCTACGCCGAGCAGTCGCTCGCGGCGGCCCGGGCGGCCCTGACCGACTGACCTGGTGAGGGCGGGTGACAGACTGACCGCATGGATGAGCGCGTAATCGGCAGGTTGGGTCAGCAGGTGTCGGTCGTGGGGCTGGGCACCTGGCAGTTGGGGGCCGACTGGGGGGACGTCGACGACAAGGACGCCCTGAAGGTGCTGGAGGCGGCGGCCGAGTCGGGGGTGACCTTCTTCGACACCGCCGACGTGTACGGGGACGGGCGCAGCGAGCAGACCATCGCCGGCTTCCTGCGCGGCCGGCCCGACCTGCATGTGATGGTCGCGACGAAGATGGGCCGTCGCCTGGAGCAGATCCCGCAGAACTACGTCCTGGACAACTTCCGCGCCTGGAACGACCGTTCCCGGCGCAATCTCGGCGTCGACTGCCTCGATCTGGTGCAGCTGCACTGCCCTCCGACGCCCGTCTACTCGTCGGACGAGGTGTTCGACGCCCTCGACACGCTCGTCGAGGAGGAGCGCATCTCGGCGTACGGCGTCAGCGTGGAGACCTGCGCCGAGGCGCTCACGGCGATCGCGCGGCCGAACGTGACGAGCGTGCAGATCATCTTCAACCCGTTCCGCGTGAAGCCGCTGAGGGAGGTTCTCCCGGCCGCCGAGAAGGCGGGCGTCGGCATCATCGCCCGCGTGCCGCTCGCCTCCGGGCTGCTGTCGGGCAAGTACACGAAGGACACGGTCTTCGCCGCCGACGACCACCGCACGTACAACCGGAACGGGGAGGCCTTCGACCAGGGCGAGACGTTCTCCGGCGTCGACTTCGAGACGGGCGTCGAAGCCGCGGCCGAGTTCGCCGCACTCGCCCCGGAGGGGTGCACCCCGGCCCAGTTGGCGCTGCGCTGGATCATCCAGCAGCCGGGCGTCAGCACCGTGATACCCGGGGCCCGCTCGGCCGAGCAGGCCCGGGCCAACGCGTACGCCGCCAAGTCGGCCCCGCTGTCCGAGGAGACGCTCGCCGCGATCCAGGACCTCTACGACCGCCGGATCAAGGATCAGGTGGAAGGCCGTTGGTAGGCCGTTGGTAGGCCGTTGGTAGGCGGCTGGCAAGTCTCGAAGGCCGTCTCCGTCTGTCTGTCCGTCCGGACCGTCCGTCCGTCCGTCCGTCCGTCCGCGGGAAAGTCTTGCGCCGCTTCCCCGGACGGACGACGTGTTTCCGCGTGCGCACGACCGACCACCACCGCATCGACGAGATGACGTCTCGCCCCGTACTCCGAAGCCAGTACGCGTGGTTACTCCCGCCGTCAGACGTCCTCGGCGCGCTCTCCCGGCACCGTGAGGCGCGTGAAACTCACCCGACCCGCACGCCGGGCTCTCCTCGTCGTCCATGTGGTCGCCTCCGCGGGCTGGCTCGGGCTCACGCTCGGGCTGCTCTCGCTCGGGGTCACCGCGGCCACCACCGGGTCCGCGGTGACCGTGGAGGCCTCCGTCCGGGCCATGAAGCTCTTCGCCGACTGGCTCCTGCTCCCCGTAGCGTTCCTGACACTCCTCAGCGGGCTGGTGCTGTCCCTGGGCACCCCGTGGGGACTGGCCAGGCACCGGTGGGTCTACACGAAGTTCTGGCTGACCCTGGCCACGGCCACCGCCACGGTCTTCGCCCTGCGCCCCGCGGTGAACTCCGCGGTCACCGCCGTCGCCGCGGGCCGGCCGCTGCCCGACGCCGGTGACGTCCTGTACGGGCCGGTCGTGTCCCTGTCCGCGTACGTCTTCATGACGGTGATCTCGGTCCTCAAGCCGTGGGGTCTGACGCGGCGGGGCCGCAGGCTGCGTGCGTCGGGACGGCGGGGCAGATCGTAACAGTGCTTATATAAGCACTGTTACGATCTGCCCATGACCGAACCCTCACCCGATCCCGATCCCGAACTCCCGGTATCCGACCCCACCCACGAAAGCCTCTGGCGGCCTCTGCGCCTTCTCCAGGCCGTGATGGACGCGGACATCGCCCGGATCTACTCCGAGGGGCGGATCGAAGGACTCAAGCCGAGCTTCGTGATGGAGTTGCTCCGCCTCCACGCCTGTGGGCCGATGTCCATCAAGGAACTGGCGGAGTCGGTCAACCGGACCCATTCGGCGCTCAGTCAGAAGGTGGCGGCGATGCGCGCGGCCGGCTGGGTCGAGACGGTCGTCGGCGACGACGCGCGCACCAAGAAGGTGACACTCACTCAGAAGGCTCGCGGTGTCGTCGGTCGCCTGGCGGCGGAATGGCGGGCGACCGAGGCCGCCATCGCAGAGGTCGAGGCGGAGATCCCCTATCCGCTCAGCCGGGTCGTCGCCGACATCGAGCAGGCCCTGGAGCGCAGGAGCTTTCACGACCGGATCGCCGAGAAGCTGGCTCAGGACCCCGCGTGGCGCTGAGACACGTACTGCTCGACGTGACCCCGCTGCGGTCGTCGGCACCGTTCCGGCGGCTGTGGATCGGTCAGTCCCTCTCCGCCCTCGGCGGTCAGATGACCGCCGTCGCCGTGATGTTCCAGATCTGGCAGTCGACCGGGAGCACCACGTGGACCGGCGCGGTCGGCCTGGCACAGGCGATCCCGCTCGTCGCGCTCGGTCTCTTCGCCGGATCGGTCGTCGACCGCGTCGACCGGCGGAGGTTCTACCTGTTCACGACCAGCGGACAAGCCGTCTGCTCGCTCCTGCTCGCGCTTCAGGGCTTCCTCCAGGACGTGCCGCCGGGCGGAGTACTGGCACTGGTCGCGGCTCAGTCCTGCTTCGCCGCCGGCGGCGGCCCGGCGTCCCGCACCTTCATCCCGCACCTGTTGCCCAAGCACCAGCTGGCTGCCGGACTCGCGCTGCGACGGATCGCCTTCCAGGGGGCGATGCTCGCGGGGCCGGCTCTGGGCGGGCTGATCATCGGCGGGCTGGGAGTGGGGGCCTGCTACGTGATCGACGCGGCCACCTTCTCCACGGCGTTGTACGGTGCCTTCGGTCTGCCGCCGATGGTCCCCGGCGGCGAGCCGTCGCGGCCCGGCGTCCGTGGAGTCCTGGACGGCCTGGCCTTCCTGATCAGGACTCCCGTCATCCGTGGAGCGCTGGTCACGGACCTGGCCGCCACCGTACTGTCCATGCCGATCAGCCTGTTCCCCCTGATCAACTCGGAACGGTTCGGCGGGAGTCCGCGAACTCTCGGGCTCTTCCTCACCGCCATAGCCGTCGGCGGCACCGTCGCGTCCGTCTTCTCCGGGACCTTCACCCGGGTCCCCCGGCAGGGCCTGGTCATGCTCGGCGGATCCGCCGCATGGGGTGGGGCGCTCGTACTGTTCGGCATGTCGCCGGATCCGTGGACCGGGCTGGCCTTCCTCGTCCTGGCCGGCGCCGCCGACACCGTCTCCGTGGTGTCCCGCGGCACCATCGTCCAGACGCACACGCCGAACGAACTGCTGGGGCGCGTCGGCGCCGCCGAGCAAGTCGTCGGGCAGGCCGGCCCCGACCTCGGCAACATGCGCGGCGGTCTCGTCGCGGACGCCACGTCGGGAACGGCGGCCCTCATCAGCGGCGGCCTGCTCTGCCTCGGCGCTGTCGCCGTGGTGGGCGCGACCACCCCGGGGCTTCGCCGGTCGTCCACACCGTCGCCCGCTCCTCACACGCCCCCGGCCGGCCCCTAGCTCCGCTGTCGGTCGTGGGCGCCGGCCTGGGGCCGTGCACGTTGCCCGCTCCGGGAGCCATGTGTTTGGCAGGAGTTGCCGAAGCGTGGGGCGGACCCGCAGGCGTGTACTGGAGGTCCGTCGCGGCTGGCGCGTCGAGCGGCGGCCGGAGGCAGGAATGGGGAGAGTGGCCGCCAGGCGTGCCGGCGGGGGCCCGACTTCAGCGGCGGCACGCGTCTGGGCGATCGGATGCGGGCTTTCACACCCAGAGGACCTCGGCTCGGCCGCCCACGGCTCCGTGCTCGTCATCTCCTCCGGCGCCGGGGACGCGGAGACACCGCCCGCGTCGGCAGGGTCCAGGGCACAGGCGCATCGGGGCGTCCTGGCCAACCCGCGGTCGGGCAGGCTTGGTTGCCGGCCGCTCCTCGGGGCATGGCGGCACGCCTCCCGGATGTGGACGGCTTAAGCTCCGCAACCGCGGCGGCCAGGCCGCATACGTGTCGGGGCTGCACCAGCAACTGTCGGACATCGTCAGCAGCTTCCTGCCCATACTCCCGGCTCGGGGTTAGCGCCACCTCTTCCAGGGATTTCCCCCCCAGCAATCACCCATGCTGGGCGCACACATGGAAGGGGGGTTTGTGGGGCGGTGGGGACACAACCAGGG
>NZ_JBEYXP010000086.1:16082-33738 GCF_040704615.1 Streptomyces sp. NPDC046862
GGGGGTGTAGTCGCACAACCTGTCCCTCCCAACCCCCCCAAACAAAACCACCCGGCGCGCCCACCACAGTTTGGTTCTTTCCCGTGCCCTCCCAACAACCCCCTTCGTGTGTGCGCGGGCGGTCGGGAATTCCGGTCGCGCGGTGGCGTCGATGGGATATCCTGTCCGGGATTTCGCGCGGTAGGTTCTCTGCCGCCCCGCTCGGCGCGCTCGGCGTCGACACGCACCGCGTGCCCTGACCGGAAGGAGGCGAGAGACATGGACCGTGCCGAATGCGTTGCGGCCATAGTTGCCTCCGGCCGTGTGCCCTCCCTCCTCTGCGGCGCGCGGTAACTCTTCCCCCTTCTTGTTTCTTGTCTTCGGCATCTTCCTGAGATGCCGCGTCACGAGATGTCCTGGCCTGCGCGGTTCGTCGCCGCGCGGGCCGCGGGGGCGCGTGCCCGAAGACGGGCCCTTCTCTTGCTGGTCACCGTGATCTCGGCACTCTCCGCCTCACGACCCGCAGGAGCGCCGGCGTGAGTGACACGCAGCTGGTGAGGCAGGCCCCGGGTGCTGTCCGCGGTTCCCGCTGCCCCACCACCATGCCGTGTCCCCGTGCTGCGTACACCGGCCCGTCGTCACCACTGCGACCGTCCCTGGCCGGCTGTCTCGACAGCACTTCGACACGAAACGTGCGTGATCGCCATGAGCAAGAAACGTCCCAGGGAGGAATCCCTCCCGTCCGCCCCTTCCCTCGCCCCTTCCACGGCCACCGACCGTTCCCCGGACCGCGAGGTTCCCGCCGCGACTCCGGCACCGGCACCGGCACCGGCACCGAAGCGCTGGTGGGCGCTGGCCGTCATCGCCCTCGCCCAGCTGATGGTGATCCTTGACGGCACCATCGTGAACATCGCACTGCCCTCCGCCCAGCGTGCCCTCGGCATGTCGGACGCCGACCGGCAGTGGGTGATCACCGCCTACACGCTGGCCTTCGGCGGGCTGCTGCTGCTCGGCGGCCGGATCGCCGATCTGGTGGGCCGCAAGCGCACCTTCGTCATCGGCCTGGCCGGGTTCGCCGCGGCCTCCGCGCTGGGCGGCGCGGCGGCCGGTCCCGGGATGCTGTTCGCGGCGCGGGCCCTGCAAGGTGCGTTCGCGGCGGTCCTGGCGCCCTCGGCCCTGTCGCTGCTGACGACGACGTTCACCGACCCCAAGGAGCGGGCCAGGGCGTTCGGGGTCTACGGTGCGCTGGCCGGCGGCGGCAGCGCGGTCGGGCTGATCGTGGGCGGTCTGCTGACCGAGTACCTGAACTGGCGCTGGTCCCTGTACGTCAACGTGCCCATCGCGCTGGCCGCCCTGCTCGGCGCACCGGCCTTCCTGCGCGACCGCTCCGGCCGCCGGGGCGGGCACCTGGACGTGCCGGGCGCGCTGCTGGGCTGCGGCGGGCTCGTCGCCCTCGTGTACGGCTTCAGCGAGGCCGAACCACGCGGCTGGACCAGCCCGTCGGTGCTCACATCGCTCGTGGCGGGCGTGATCCTGCTCGCCGCCTTCGTGTGGTGGCAGAGCCGCGCGGCGAACCCGCTGCTGCCGCTGCGCATCGTCAAGGACCGTGTCCGGGGCGGATCGTTCGCGACGATGGGCTTGGCCACCGTCGGCATGTTCGGCGTCTTCCTGTTCCTGACGTACTACCTTCAGGTCGTCCTCGGCTACCCGCCGGTGCGCACAGGCCTGGCCTTCGTGCCGATTTCGGCCGGGATCGTCATCGGCGCGACCCAGATCGCGGCCCGCCTGCTGCCACGCACGGCGCCGCGCACCTTGATGTCGTCCGGCATGGTGCTGGCCGCCGCCGGCATGGTGCTGCTCAGCCGCCTGACCGTGCATGCGCAGTACGTCCCGCACGTGCTGCCCGCCCTGCTGCTGCTCGGTCTGGGCATGGGCCTGACCTTCATGCCGGTCTACGCGACGGCCACCGCCGGCGTGCCCACGCAGGACGCCGGTGTGGCCTCGGCTGTCCTCAACACCGTTCAGCAGATGGGCGCTTCGCTGGGCACCGTACTGCTCAACACCATCGCCACCGGCGCCACCAGCCGTTACGTCCACTCGCACTCGCACGATCCGGCCCACGGCGGCGCGACCCTCAACGAAGGCGTGGTGCACGGCTTCTCCGTCGCCTACTGGTGCTCGGCGGGCGTCCTGCTGCTCGCCGCCCTGGTGGCGGGCCTCACCGTACGGCACAAGACGCCGAAGCACGCCGGAGACGACGCACCGGCCTAGCGAGCCGGGGTCGTGTCCCGCCACCGTCCACCTCACCCCTCGTAAGGATCCTCAATGAAACCCCTGACCGAGCACGACATCCGTACCTCGTTCGTCAACTGCTCGAAGGGCGAGGCCAAACGCCTCCCCCTGCCCAAGAACCTGGCGGACCTCGACCACTGGGACGACCTGGACTTCCTGGGCTGGTTCGATCTGTCCGCGCCCGATCGCAGCTATCTCGTCGTCGAACGCGCCGGGGAACTCGTCGGCCTGTCCCTGCGCTCCGCCTCCGGCAACCGCGGCTTCCTGCGCCGCAGCATGTGCTCGCTGTGCCTGACCACGCATCCCGGCAGCGGCGTCTCCCTCATGACCGCCCCCAAGGCAGGCCCGGCCGGCCGCCAAGGCAACTCGGTGGGCCTCTACATCTGCGCCGACCTGGACTGCTCGTTGTACGTACGGGGCAGGAAGAAGGCGGCACCGGGCGGGCGCATGGAGGAGTCCCTCACTGTCGAGCAGCAGATCGAGCGCCTGCGCGGCAACCTCGACGCGTTCGTGGAGCGGGTCTTCCACTGAGGCCGACAGGGGCTCGACGGCCATCGTCGCCGAGCCCCTGTCCACTCCTTGAACCGCCGTCTCCTCGCGGCTCCTCCGGTCCTACGCGCCGGACCTCAGAGGGCGCTGCCGTGTTCGTGTCCGTCGCGGCGGCACCAGGGTCCGTCGGGTGGCGGTCCGGTGGCGGCGATCGTCGCCCTGGACTGACGCCTCGCTGGAGGTCGGTCCCACTCTCTGTGCCCCCGAAGCGCCCCCTTCCGGCGCACAGGGGGCGCACCCATGCCCGGCCGGCCGACAAGGCGGGGGCGCCCTGGGGCCGGGAGGTCAGGCCGCCGGGTCGAGGAACGTAAGGACGGAGGCGTCCTCCTCGATCAGCGGGGTGAGGGCGGCGTTGAACGGGGCGCCGTACGGGGCTGCGAGGTGCTTCTGGAAGGCGTCCTCGTCCCTGTACACCTCGAAGATCCAGTAGGCGCGCGGGGCCGCTGCCCTGGTGTAGACGTCGAAGGCCAGGTTGCCCTCTTCCTCGCGCACCTTCAGGGCGTAGTCCCGCATCAGGCGGGCGACTTCGTCCTCCGCGCCCTCTCGGGCGGTGAACTCGGCGAGGAGGGTCTTGTTCACGGTGGGGCGTCCTCCGTCGGGTCGGGGGTCGGTCTCGGTGGGAGTTCAGGTGCCGGACGGCGGGCCTTGTCCACCAAGGTGTCATCGTTGACTTATGTCATCGATGACATCGGGTGGCCCGATGATGAGCGCAGTCAGGCCCACGCGTCAACGGTTGGAACGGGATTGCCCGGCGCGACCCGCCCTCCCCGTCAGTCGCCGTCGACGGTAGCGAGCCGCGTCAACTGCTTGGGCCACGGCGGTCGGGCCCTGCAACCGGTCAGGTCAGGGCAGGTCAGGGCGGGTAGCCGAGCGGTGAACCGGTGGGCCTCACCGACATCTTCGAGACCGCGCCCGCAGGGCAGGCTCGTTCGAGGAACTCGCGAGTTCGACGAAGGCCTCGGTCACGCACTCTCCGGCTACGCGTGAACCGCCGCCACGGGCTTTGCCGATTTGTGACGAGTAGAAGGCATTGACGTTGCCGGGACGCGGGGGCCATCATCCTCGCCATGCAGTGTCAACGATGACATAAGTCAACGCTGACACCCCGGGCGGCATGCTCTGAACCCGCCCCGTGCCGCTCGCTATCCCACAGGAGTCGATCATGTCTCGCACCACTCGTCTGTCCTCCTCCCTCGTCAGAGCAGCCGCTGTCACGGGCATCGCGGCCCTCACCCTGACGGCCTGCGGATCCGGCTCCGGTTCCGGATCGGGTTCGTCCAGCGCCGGTTCGGGCGACATCAAGGTCGGTCTGATCACCAAGACCGAAACGAACCCGTTCTTCGTGAAGATGAAGGAAGGCGCGGAGAAGGCCGCGAAGGCGGACGGCGTCAAGCTCATGACGGCGGCAGGCAAGTTCGACGGCGACAACGCGGGTCAGGTCACGGCCATCGAGAACATGGTGGCCGCCGGAGTCAAGGGCATCCTGATCACCCCGAGCGACTCCAAGGCCATCGTGCCCGCGATCGCGAAGGCCCGCGCCAAGGGCGTCCTGGTCATCGCCCTGGACACTCCGACCGAGCCGCAGAGCGCGGTCGACGCGCTCTTCGCCACCGACAACCTCAAGGCCGGCGAGCTGATCGGCGAGTACGCCAAGGCCACGATGAAGGGCAAGTCGGCCAAGATAGCCACCCTCGACCTCGCGCCGGGTGTCTCCGTCGGCGTCCAGCGGCACAACGGCTTCCTCAAGGGCTTCGGCGCCACCGACAAGGACGTCGCCTGCGCCCAGGACACCGGAGGCGACCAGGCCAAGGGCCAGACCGCCATGGAGAACTGCCTCCAGAAGGAACCCGGCATCAACGTCGTCTACACCATCAACGAACCCGCCGCCCTGGGCGCTTACACCGCGCTCAAGGCCAAGGGCCGCGAGAAGGACGTCCTGATCGTCTCCGTCGACGGCGGCTGCACGGGCACCCAGGCCGTCAAGGACGGCAAGATCGCCGCGACCTCGCAGCAGTACCCGCTGAAGATGGCCGCCGAAGGCGTCAAGGCCGTCGTGACCTACGCCAAGGACGGCAAGAAGGCCTCCGGTTACACCGACACGGGCGTCACTCTCATCACCGACAAGGCGCAGGACGGGGTCACGTCGAAGGACACCGCCTACGGCCTGGAGAACTGCTGGGGCTGAGCAGCCCCGAGGACCGTACGAGACCGCCACTCCCCTCAGCGGGGCGGCCGCCCCGGCATCTCCCCGACCAGCCGGGCCGGCCGCCCCCCTTGTCCCGGCGACTTGCCCCAGCGACAAGGATCTCTGTCTTCCGACAAGGACTTCGCATGACAGCCACGTCCACGCCCCCGAGCACCTCCTCGCCGTACTCGGAGCTCAAGGCACCGACCACGGCCCGCAGACTGCTCACGGCACCGACCACCGGCCCGCTGGCCGCCCTCCTCCTGGCCTGCGCCTTCTTCTCCTTCTCGACCGACCAGTTCCTCACGGGCGGCAACTTCTCGCTGATCGTGCAGCAGGTCATGGTCGTCGGCACCCTCGCCATCGGACAGACCCTGATCATCCTCACGGCGGGCATCGACCTGTCGTGCGGTGCCGTGATGGCGTTCGGCAGCATCGTGATCGCCAAGATGGCCGCCGAGGGCTCCGTCCCCCCGCTCGTCGCCATCGCCCTGGGCCTGGCCGTGTGCGGCGGCTTCGGGCTGCTCAACGGGCTGTTGGTGCAGAAGATCCCGCTGCCGCCGTTCATCGTCACCCTCGGCATGCTCAACGTGGCGTTCGCGCTGACCCACATCTACTCCGCGGAGCAGACGGTCACCAATCTGCCCGGCCCGCTGACGGCCCTCGGGCAGACCTTCCCGCTCGGCCGCACCGACATCACCTACGGCTCACTGGTCACCATCGCCCTGTTCCTGCTCCTCGCCTACGCGCTGAGCAGCACCGGCTGGGGCCGGCACGTCTACGCCCTGGGCAACAGCCAGGAGGCGGCGCGGCTGAACGGCATCCGTACCTCCCGGCTGACCATCGGCGTCTACACCGCGGCCGGCGTCCTGTACGGCATCGCCGCCCTGCTGCTGATCTCCCGCACCGGAGTCGGCGACCCGCAGGCGGGGCAGACCGACAACCTCGACAGCATCACCGCCGTGGTGCTCGGCGGCACCAGCCTCTTCGGTGGGCGCGGATCGGTCCTGGGCACCTTCATCGGCGTCCTCATCGTCGGCGTCTTCCGCAACGGCCTGCAGCTGATGGGCGTCGCCTCGATCTACCAGACCCTGATCACCGGTGTGCTGGTGATCCTCGCGGTGACCGTCGACCAGATCTCCCGGAAGAAGGCCCGATGACCGCCACCTCCTCCCCCACGCCCGTGCTGCAGGCCCGCGGTCTGGTCAAGCGCTACGGCCATGTCACGGCCATCGACGGCGCCGACTTCGACCTGCTGCCCGGCGAGGTCCTCGCCGTCATCGGCGACAACGGAGCCGGAAAGACCAGCCTGATCAAGGCCCTCACCGGCGCGGTGGTCCCCGACGCGGGCGAGATACGCCTGGACGGGAAGCCCATCACCTTCTCCGGTCCGCAAAGCGCGCGCGCCCACGGCATCGAGACGGTCTATCAGGACCTCGCCGTGGCCGCCTCCATGGACATCGCCTCGAACATGTTCCTCGGCCGCGAGCTCCGCCGCCCCGGCGTCCTCGGCAGTGCCTTCCGCATGCTGGACAAGAAGCGCATGCGGGAGGAGGCCGCCGAGCACATGGCCGACCTGAAGATCGGCCTCCGCTCACTCACGCAGTCGGTCGAGACGCTCTCCGGTGGACAGCGGCAGGCCGTCGCGGTCGCCCGCGCCGTCGCCTGGGCCCGCAGTGTGGTCGTCATGGACGAACCCACCGCCGCGCTCGGCGTCAAGGAGTCGGGTCAGGTACTGGACCTGATCCGCCGGGTCCGGGACAAGGGCATGCCGGTCGTCCTGATCAGCCACAACATGCCTCACGTCTTCGAGATCGCCGACCGGATCCACGTCCACCGGCTCGGCCGGCGCGCCGCCGTGATCAAGCCCTCCGACTACTCCATGGCCGAGGTCGTCGCCATCATGACCGGCGCGCTCACCGTCGACGAGAGCGGAGGTACGGTCGTGGCGGATTCCGAGGCCGCGAAGGCCGCAGGGGTCCAGGCCAGCTGACGCACCATCCAGAGGTTCCGGCCGGTGCAGCGGCCGGAACCGACGCACCGACAGGAAACGGTCCTCCATGGCAGCGAACCGCCGACCCACCCTGGCCGACGTCGCCCAAGAGGTCGGCGTCAGTGCCAAGACGGTCTCCCGTGTCCTCAACGAGGACGGGCCCGTCTCGGCGCGGACCAGGGAGCAAGTGCTCGCCGCCGTGGCCAGGCTCGGCTTCCAGCCGAACCTCATGGCACGCAACATCCGCGTCGGCGGGCCCGACACCACCATCGGACTGGTCGTCCCCGACCTCGGCAACCCCTTCTTCGGGGCCGTGGCCCGCGCCATCGAGGACACCGTCCGCGACCGCGGACTGACGCTGCTCATGGGCTCCTCCGCGGACGACCCCGACCGGGAACGCGCGCTGACGAACAAGTTCCTCGCCCGCCGCGTCAGCATCCTCATGGTGGCGCCGTCCGTCGGCGCCGACCACTCCCATCTCAAGAGCCACCGCGCGTCAGGGCTGCCCGTGATCTTCCTCGACCGTCCCGGGGTCGGCCTGTCCACGGACAGCATCGTCAGCTCCAACCGCGCGGGCGCCCATGAGGGTGTAGCCCATCTGATCGCTCACGGCCACCGGCGCATCGGCTTCGTCGGGGACCTGCCCGTGCAGCTGTACACCCGTCGCGAACGCCTGGCCGGGTACCGCTCGGCCCTTCAGGAAGCGGGCCTCACCCACGACCGCTCCCTCGTCATCAGCGCCCACGACCAGCAGGGCGCGGCGACCGCGACCTCCACGCTGCTCGGCCTGGCCGATCCCCCCACGGCCCTGTTCGCCGGCAACAACATCGTGGCGCTCGGGATCGTCGCCGAACTCGCCCGCAGCAAACGGAAGGACGTCGCCGTCGTCGCCTTCGACGACGTTCCGCTCGCCGAGGCACTCGAGCCGGCCCTTACCGTCGTGGCCCAAGACGCCGAGGAAATCGGCAGAACGGCGGCCACCACCGCCCTGACCCGGGTCGACGGCGACCGCACGCGCGCCCGCACCGTCACCGTGCCCACCCGGCTCATCGTCCGCGGATCGGGCGAGTGCCCCGCCCCTGCCACGCGGGAGTGCTCAGGGAACACGATCTCGTAGTCATGGCACGCCGAATGGTCATGGCATACCGAAAGGTCATGGCATACCGAGGCGCGGGATGAGGAGTTCGGCGTTTTCGCGGTTGACGGCGTGCAGTCGGCCGGGCTCCCAGTGCGGGTACTCGTCCAGCGCGGCGTCGAAGCCGGTGCCCCAGTCCTCGGGGAGCATGGGGAAGTCGCTGCCGTAGAGGATGTGCTCGGGCGCGGCGAACGCGAGCAGCGAAGGCAGGGTCGCGGGACCGGAGGAGATGGCGGTGTCGAAGTAGAAGCGCCGCAGGTCGGTGACGAAGTCCTCGGGGGTTCCGCCGGGTTGGCCGGCGTTCTCGCCGGTGGGGAGGCGGGCGGCGAGGGCGAAGCGGTGGGCGGCGTACGGCAGGAAGCCGCCCGCGTGCGGGAGGATCACCTTCATCCGGGGGTAGCGGCGGGGTACACCCCGCACGGTCATGTGCAGGGCGGCGCGCGTCGTGTCGTAGGGGAAGTCCGCCAGCGGAGGGGGCACTCCGGGGACGGGGGCGACCGGGGGCGCGGTCGGGTGGACGAGGACGACGGCGGACCGGGCGTCGAGTTCGGCCCAGAGCGGCTCGAAGGCCGGGTCGCCGAGATAGCGGCCGTGGACGTTGGACAGGACCATGACTCCGTCGGCGTGCAGCTCGTCCAGGGCGTGGGCCGCCTCGGCGAGCGCGCCGTCCACGTCGGGCAGCGGCAGGGCGGCGAAGTGACCGAAGCGGTCCGGCCGGTTCTTCATCAGCTCGGCCGTGTATTCGTTGACGCGCCGGGACACCTCGCGCGCTCCCGCGGGGTCGTCCGGGCCGGAGAGCGGCGCGGCGTAGGACAGCACTCCGGTGGCGATGGAGCGCCGGTCCATCATGGCGATCGCGCTCCGCTCGTCCCACGCGGGCGCGGGCCATCCGACGGCCCCGGCACGGCCCGTCATGGCTCCGCCACGGAAAGGCGGGATCACGTGCTGGTGGACGTCGATGCGTCGCGGGTCCGTACGTGGGGGGTCCGTATGTGTCATGTCTGCCGCCCTGCTGAGTTGTTCGGGGGCGTGGAGCGGGTGATCGTGGTGAGGGCGTTGCGGAGGGCGGACTCACTGGGTGGGCGGTCCGGCCAGTGAGCGCCGATGTGGCCGTCGGGTCGGATGAGCAGTGCTCCGTGTGCGCTGAGGCCGCAGATGTGGGTGTGTTCGTGGGGAAGGGTCGCGATGCGCAGCGGCCAGGGTGCGGTGGTTGCCTGTTCCCAGTGGGCGGGGTCGGGGGTGAGCAGGGTGAACCATTCGCCGAAGGCGTCGAGCGTGGAGCGGTCGTGGGTGAGCGAGAGGTGCGGCATGCGGTGGCCCGGCCGTACGGTCGGGACATAGTCCGTGCCGGTGTCGGACGACGGCTCGGCTGGTGCGCTGCCGTCGGTGAGGACGGCGTCGGAGTGGTAGGTGACGCCGAGGACGAGACCGAGTTGGGCGAAGTACCGGTCCGACCAGGGCAGTTCGGCCTCGGTCGACGCCGCGGTGCCGGCCTGGAGCTGTTCCTGGCGCGTGTTCTGCGCCTGGAACATGAGTTGGGTGTTGACCACCCCTTGGCGCAGCGTCCGGCGGGCGACAGGTTGTCGTTCCCTCTCGTAGGTCTCCAACAGCCCTGGTCCGGCCCACCCTTGGAGGACTCCCGCCAGTTTCCAGCAGAGGTTGTGCACATCGGCGAGGCCGAGGTTCATGCCCATTCCGCCGGCCGGCGGGATCGCGTGCGCGGCATCGCCGGCCAGCAGGATCGGACCCTGGCGGAAGCGCTCGGCGACGAACGCGTTCACCACCCAGTGCTGGGTGCGCAGCACATCGACTCGTACGTCGTGGCCGGTGCCGATCGCCCGCGAGACGAGGCCGGACCAGTCGGCGCCCGTCGCGTCATCGGGTGTGGGAGCGATCCAGGCCCAGCCACCTTCTGGATACAACGGGAGGAAATACCCATGTGGCGTGAAGTAGACCCCGGCGGGCTGCCGGGCGCGCCATTGGTTGAGGTCGGCGTCGAACACGACGGTGGTGACACGCCCCACCGCGCCGGGGCCGGTGGTACCCATGCCCAGCCGTTGCCGGACAGTGGAGTTCGCGCCGTCGGCGGCGAGTACGTAACGGGCCCGGACGCGGGTCTCCTCACCGCTCCGGTGGTCGAAGAGCAGGGCCACGACGCCCTCGGCTTCCTCGGCCAGGTCGACGAGCTCCACCCCGAACCGCATGGGTGCCTGCGCCGCGGCGAGCAGGGTGGGTTCCAGCCGGTCCTGCGAGGTGACCACGCCGATCACCGGACTCTCGGGTACCGGCGCGTTGATTCCGACCATCGCCGCCGTGGCGAAGTCCTGGTCGTACAGGGTGTCCCGGAAGCGGATCCGGCCGTACTCCGGGGCGAACGCCATGGCGGTGATCCTGGCGGTGAGCCCGAGCTGGCGAAAGATCTCCATCGAGCGCACGTTGACCAGCCGCGAGCGCGGAAAGGGAGACAGTTCGCTGTGCTTCTCGACGAGTAACGCCCGTACGCCCCAGCGTTCCAGGAGGGCTCTGGCGGTCAGTCCGACCGGCCCACCACCGACGATCAGTACCTCCACCTCGGTGTTCGCCACGGGCATGTCGGGTTCCTCCTGCGGCGAAGAGCCGGACCGCGGCCGACGGGCCGCGAAAGACATTCAACCCGCAGTCGCCCCTCGACGCTCGTCGGCCCCCTGACCGTGACCACAGCCCGCGACCGCGGCACGCGGCCTCGCGGTCGCGGTCAGCGCAGTGCGGCCTCGCCCTCCCGGACAGCGCGCACGGCGCGCTCGACGGTTTCCTGGTTCTCGCCGACCGGAGCCACGTAGTCGACGACGTCGCGCGCGGCGTCCTCCCCCAGCATTCGGGTGATCACCCATGTGGCGAGGTACTGAGAGGCCAGACAGCCGCCCGCCGTGGCGATGTTCCCCTCGGCGTGGAACGGCGCGTCCAGCACGGTGACGCCGCAGGCTTCGACGAAGGGCCTGCTCTTGATGTCCGTGCAGGCGGGCATGGACTCCAGCAACCCGAGCCGGGCGAGCACCAGCGCACCCGAGCACTGCGCGCCGATCAGCTGTCGCGAAGGGTCGAGCGGCAGCCTGGAGATCAGCCGGTCGTCGGCGACCACGTCCCGCGTCTTCACCCCGCTGCCGATCAGCACGACGTCGGCTTCGGTCACGAACTCCATCGGGCGCTGCCCCGTCACCTCGACACCGTTCATGGACGTGACCACATGCGTCGGCGTCGTGATGAAGGCCTCCAGGCCGTCCTTCCGGCACCGGTTGATCAGCGCGGAGGCGATGAAGCTGTCGAGCTCGTTGAATCCGTCGAAGGTGACCACGGCTACCTGCACGGCATCTCCTCAAGGGACGGTAGGGGACGGGCAGTTTCTCAGGCGCGCCGCACCGAGGTCGCGGGCCAATCGACGATCGGTGGCTCATCCGCAGTGCGGCGGTTGCCGATCGGTCAACCGGTGATGGGCCCGGGACTATCCCGGGCCCATCACCGGTTGGCACGAGTGGATCACTTGGCACGAAGCAGCATCGAGTACGGAGGGAATCGGAGTCGATGTCGGAATCGATCGGGAACGTGACCGCTGTGGACCACGGGAGCTCGGCGAAGGAGGCCGTCAGGCGGTACGGCGTCTGGAGCATCGGACTGCGGACGGAGGACCAGGGGCGGCGTGGTGAACTCGCGGAGGCCGCGGCCGAGTTGGAAGAACTCGGCTTCGGGGCCGTGTGGTTGGGCGGCAGCAGCGCGGTGGAACACGCCGTGCCGCTCGTCGAGGCGACCGACCGGATGACCGTGGCCACGGGCATCCAGAGCATCTGGCAGTACGAGGCGGCCGACTCCGCCCGGCGGTTCGCCGATCTGGAGGCCGCCCACCCCGGCCGTTTCCTGCTCGGCCTCGGGGTGAGTCACGCCAAGCTGACCGACCGGTACCGTCGCCCCTACTCCGCCATGGTGGACTACCTGGACGCGCTGGACGCCGCAGCCGTGCCGGAGGAGAGGCGGGTGCTGGCGGCGCTCGGGCCGAAGATGCTGGAGCTGTCGCGCGCGAGGGCCGCGGGTTCCCACCCGTACCTGGTCACGCCCGAGCACACCGCGCAGGCCCGCGAGATCCTGGGAGACGGTCCGCTGCTGGCGCCGGAGTTGAAGGTGGTCCTGGAGACGGATCCGGAACGCGCCCGTGCGGTCGCCCGCGACTACCTCGCCCTCTACCTCGGCCTGCCGAACTACACCAACAGCTTCCTGCGGCTCGGCTTCACCGAGGACGACTTCGCGGGTGGCGGCAGTGACCGGCTCGTCGACGCCGTGTTCGCATGGGGCGACGAGGACCGTGTCCGGGCGGGCATCGACGCCCTTCACCAGGCGGGAGCCGACCACGTGGCCCTCCAGATCGTCGACGACCAGCCGCGCGACGCCCTCCCCCGCGCCGCCTGGCGTCGCCTGGCCGATCTGCTGTTCTAGGCCGATCTTGCTGTCCCAGGCCGATCCGGCGATCGTGGACGACGAGTGGGGCATGGACATGGTGTTCCGGCCGCCGGTCGTCCCCTGGCCCCCTTTCGACCGAGCCACCGGCCTCATGTCACCCGTACGGCGAGACGTCATATGAATGAGTGACGAGCCCGACCTTGTTGACGCCGGGCCCGCCGCCGCGTCCGTTTCGTCGGCATTCCCGGGGTACTCGACAGGCGCCGGAACCGCGCCAGGCCGGACACTGGTGTCCTGCCGGCGTGGGCCGGTCGCCGAGACCAGGACGCTACTGCCATGAATCACGACACGACACGTTCCAGCGGGACGACGGACGTCGTCTCCACCCAATCCGTGTTCGGAGCCCCCTGCTGGGTGAGCCTGACCAGCCGGGACATGCAGGTCACGGAGGACTTCTACCGCGCCGTGCTGGGGTGGGAGTGGCGTTCGGCGAAGATGGGGGACCGTTTCCGCATCGCGCTGCAGGACGGGGCGCCGGTCGCGGGGATCGCCGGGGTGGCGACGATGTGGCAGGTGGCCGTCGCCTGGACGCCGTACTTCGCGGTGCCGAGCGCGGACGAGGCCGTGTCCCGGGCCCGGGAACGCGGGGGCACCGTGGCGGTGGGGCCCCTTTCCTTCCCGCCGGGGCGGGCGGCCCTGGTGGCCGATCGCGACGGGGCCACCTTCGGGATCTGGGAGGGTGAGCTCTTCACCGACTGGGAGGCCTGGCTGCGGGTCGCTCCGGCGTTCATCAGGCTGCACACGCGGGACGCCTTCGACGCCGCGATCTTCTACGGCGAGGTCCTGGACTGGGCCACGGAACGTCCGGGCTGCTGCGAGGTCCGTTACGAGGGCAACGAGGTCGTGCTGCGCAGCCTGGGTGCGATCGTGGCGCGGATCAGCTCCGGGGCGCTGGAGGCGGCGCCCGACCCCACGATCCGGCCCCACTGGCAGGTCCACTTCGCGGTCTCGGACGTGGCGGCGACCGCGAAGACGGTGGAGGAGCACGGCGGCACCGTACTGCGGCAGAACGAGGACGAAGCCGTCCTGCGCGACCCGGACGGCGCCCAGTTCACGGTGACCCGGCGGTCGGGCCCCGACGGCTGACCCCCGCGCCGGCCGGCCGCGACAGCAGCACCAGGCTGCGGGCCTCGACGAGGATCTCCGTGTCCGCCTTGTGTTCCGCCTCGTCCGGGGCGCCCTGGGGAGCGGCGGTGTCGATCCGGGTCGTCCAGCGTTCGCCGTACGTGACGCCCGGCAGGCAGAACGTCATGGGCTCCCAGTAGCCGTTCAGCAGGAGCAGGAACGAGTCGTCCACCACTCGGCGGCCGTACGGGTCGCGTTCCGCCATGGCGTCTCCGTTGAGGAAGACGGTGACGGAGTGCGCGTCGGAGCGCCGCCAGTCCTCGTCCGTCATCTCACGGGCGTCCGGCAGCAGCCACACCAGGTCGGGCAGCGGCTGGCCGGCGTGGGTGACGGTGTCGCCGCGGAAGAACCGGCGGCGACGCAGAACGGGGTGGGCGGCGCGCAGGGCGATGAGACCTCGGGTGAAGTCGACCAGCTCGCGCTGTTCGCCGGTCGGCCGCCAGTCGATCCAGGAGACCTCGTTGTCCTGGCAGTAGGCGTTGTTGTTGCCGCGCTGGGTGCGGCCCAGTTCGTCACCGTGGCAGAGCATCGGGATGCCCTGGGACAGGAACAGGGTGGCGAGGAAGTTGCGTTGCTGGCGGGCGCGCAGGGCGAGGACGCGGGGGTTGTTCGTGGGGCCCTCGGTGCCGCAGTTCCAGGAGCGGTTGGCGCTCTCTCCGTCCTGGTTGTTCTCGCCGTTGGCCTCGTTGTGCTTGTCGTTGTACGAGACGAGGTCACGCAGGGTGAACCCGTCGTGCGCCGTCACGAAGTTGACGCTGGCACGCGGGCGGCGCCGGCTGTGCTCGTACAGGTCGGAGGAGCCGGTCAGGCGCGACGCGAACTCACCCAGCGTGTGCTCCTCGCCGCGCCAGAAGTCCCGTACGGCGTCACGGTACTTGCCGTTCCACTCCGACCACAGGGGCGGGAAGTTGCCGACCTGGTAGCCGCCCTCGCCGAGGTCCCACGGTTCGGCGATGAGCTTGACCCTGCTGATCACCGGGTCCTGCTGGATCAGGTCGAAGAACGCCGACAGCCGGTCGACCTCGTGGAACTGCCGGGCCAGCGTGGCCGCGAGGTCGAAGCGGAAGCCGTCGACGTGCATCTCGGTGACCCAGTACCGCAGCGAGTCCATGATCAGCTGGAGGACGTGCGGGTGGCGCATCAGCAGGCTGTTGCCGGTGCCGGTGGTGTCGTAGTAGTGGGCCCAGTCGCCGTCCACCAGGCGGTAGTACGAGGCGTTGTCGATGCCGCGGAAGGACAGGGTGGGGCCTCGTTCGTTGCCCTCGGCCGTGTGGTTGTAGACCACGTCGAGGATCACTTCGAGGCCGGCCGCGTGCAGCGCCTTGATCATGGACTTGAACTCCGTGACCTGTTCACCGCGGGTGCCGTGGGCCGCGTAGCCGTTGTGCGGGGCGAAGAAGCCGATGGTGTTGTAGCCCCAGTAGTTCGACAGGCCGCGGCCCCGCAGGACGCCGTCCTGGACGTACTGGTGCACCGGCATCAGTTCGATCGCGGTCACGCCCAGCGAGGTCAGGTGGTCGAGGATCGCCGGGTGCGCGAGGCCCGCGTAGGTCCCCCGGAGCTCCGGGGGGATCTCCGGATGGGTTCGGGTCAGACCGCGGACGTGGGCCTCGTAGATCACCGTTTCGGCGTAACCGCGCCGGGGAGGCCGGTCGTCGCCCCAGTCGAAGGCCGGGTCGGTCACCACGCCCAGCATGGTGTACCCGGCGCTGTCGCCGGGGGCGGGTCCGGCCGGGGCTCGCTCGTAGAGCGAGGGGTGGTCGTCGATCTGTCCGTCCACTGCCGTGGCGTACGGGTCGAGGAGCAGTTTCGCGGGATTGCAGCGGTGGCCCGCGGGTGGGCGCCAGGGGCCGTGCACCCGGTAGCCGTAGCGCTGCCCCGGACCGACTCCGGGCAGATAGCAGTGCCACACGAAACCGTCGACCTCGTTGACCGGCACCGAACGGGAGGTGCCGTCGTCACCGACGAGGACGAGGTCGACGCCCTCGGCGACCTCACTGAACAGCGCGAAGTTGGTGCCCGCGCCGTCGAAGGCGGCACCCAGCGGGTACGGGTGCCCGCTCCAGGCGGGCACCCCTTTCCGGCGCGACCGCGCGGTCACCGCGCCTCTTCCAGCTCGTCCGGCATCATTCCCTCGGAACCGGCGAGCGCCGGAACCGGCTCCTCGCCCTCCCGCTCGTCCGACGCCATGCCCTCCGGACCGACGAGCACGGGAATCGGCATGTCGCGGGGCGCCTGAAGGGCCTCCCGTTCCGTCGGGGCGGGAGCCGTCGGTACGAGAGGTGCGCGTTCGCCGGCGCGGGCCCGCTGCGAGAACCAGATGAGCTTGCTGCCGGTGGCCGTGGCGCAGCAGCCCCAACCGTCGCTCAGCGCGGCGATGCTCACCAGGCACGACCGCAGGTCCTGGTCGGGTCTGAGGTGCCGGTCGTTCTGGCCGAAGGCGGTGATGAGGTGGTGGCGGTTCCACCACATCTCGATCGACGTGTTCTTGTCCTTGGCGTGCTCGTCGATGGCGCGCAGCAGCAGCTCCGCGCCCTGGCAGACGGGCTCTACGAGTGTGTCCAGATCCCA
Source organism: Streptomyces sp. NPDC046862 (assembly GCF_040704615.1). Classification (NCBI taxonomy): domain Bacteria; kingdom Bacillati; phylum Actinomycetota; class Actinomycetes; order Kitasatosporales; family Streptomycetaceae; genus Streptomyces; species Streptomyces sp. NPDC046862. The sequence goes on from NZ_JBEYXP010000086.1 coordinate 32,397, forward strand.
GTACCGGAGGTGGGCGGCCAGGATGCGCCTCACCTGTCCGACCCGTTCCGGGCTCACTTCCACGTCGAGGTGGTAGTAGCAGGGCACTGCGGTCTTCATCGTCGTTGGCTCCTCACCCTGCGAAGCTCTCCCTCGTCTTCGTCGTCTTCGTCGTCGCGGACGGGCTCGGACACGAGGCGTGAGCGCTGATCGCTCCTGAGTCACTCCAGAGTGGGAGTGCTACGCCATTCGTGCAACACGAGAGACGGATGAGGTAGTTGAAGCTCCAACAAGACGCTGGGTCGCGATCCGTGCACCATGAGTGAAGGTCTCGGCCCACGACACGGGCCGGGACTCTCCGTGCACGGCTGCGGCTCATCCAGGAGTCCGTGCCCCCTTCGACAAGCGTGGAAAGGTGACCAGCGCCATGCTGCTGCCCGCCAAAGCCGAGGTCGCCCGGCATCTGGAGCGGTACCGGGCGTGGGAACGCGTGATGCTCGCGACCCCGACCGACCGTACGGCGAGGGGGAATTTCGAGGACTCGGGCTACACCTTGTGCGTCCTGATGGGAAAGCGCTGCGCCCGGGAGGCCGTGGAGGCCGCCGAGCGCTACCTGCGGTCGAACCTGGTCACGTATCTGCGGGAGAACGGTCAGTCCCAGCAACGGCACGTGGGCAGACGCGGCCCTCCGTCCATCCGCCGTTACCGGCCAGGAGGCAGCGCGTCGGGAAGGTAGGAACCCTCGGGCACGGCAATCGGATCGCGAGCCCGGCACGAACACGGCGGAGGTGAAACGCATGAGGTCGACTCCGGCCATCGGCCGCATCCCGGTAAGGGATGTCCGGCCGGCCGTCGAGTGCGGCAGACGCCCGGCGAAGGCCGTCGCGGGCGAGACCTTCCAGGTCTCGGCGACGGTGTTCCGGGAGGGGCATGACGCCGTGGCCGCCAACGTCGTCCTCAAGGACCCGAAGGGCCGCACGGCCCCGTGGACGCCGATGCGCGAGCTGGCGCCCGGCACCGACCGCTGGGGCGCCGACGTCACACCGGGCGAGGCTGGGCTGTGGACGTACCGGGTGGAGGCCTGGAGCGACCCGGTCACCACCTGGCGCCGTATCGCGGCACTCAAGATTCCGGCCGGTGTCGACACCGGCCTGGTGCTCGAGGAAGGCGCCGAGCTGTACGAGCGGGCCGCCGCCCGCGTGCCCAAGGGCGCGGCACGTCACGCGGTCCTGACCGCTGTGGACGCCTTGCGGGACGAGTCCCGACCGGCCGCGGCGCGTCTCGCGGCCGCGCTCACCCCCGAGGTCGACGAGGTCCTCGCCCGCCACCCGCTGCGTGAACTGGTCACCGCCTCCGACGAGTT
>NZ_JBEYXP010000087.1:0-32903 GCF_040704615.1 Streptomyces sp. NPDC046862
GCCGCTACCTGAGTGTCCTCCGTGTCGGGCAGCGCACCGACGCCGTGGGTTCCCAGTGAAAGCACCTCAGTCACGCTGAACTCACGGCCGATGTGGCGGTAAGAACCGTGTCACCGGCCGCAAAGGGCGATTCACCGGCCGTCTTGTCACCCCGTGCCTGCGGATCCTCCAGTCCGCCTGTGAACACCCTGATGCTTCAGGGCATCCTCACCCCCGTCGCCCGGCGTGGTCTGACCCCGCTGTTCTGGTCCCATGTGCGCCCGTACAGGGAGGTGAACCGCGACATGGACACCCGCCTCAACCTCACCACGGCGGCTGTTCCGGGGCCCGGCCGCGGAGAGCGAGGCCGCCCGATCTGCTAACGGTCCGCAATCGGGTGGTCGGCGGCTTGCGCGGCCCATGAGGCGAGGATGCGCAGACGGTCGTGGCTGGGTGTACCGGGCTCGGCGGTCAGGGTGATGAGCTGCTGGTCGGGGTCGTCGGTGGAGGTGAGGAAGGACCAGTCGAGGGTGAGCGGGCCGACAACGGGATGGTTCAGCGTTTTCGTGCCCGATCCCTGAGTGGCGACGCGGTGGGCGCCCCACCAGTGCCGGAAGTCGGGGTCCTGAAGCGACAGCTCGCCCACCAGTTCGGCCAGTCGCGGATCTTTCGGATCGCGGGCGGCCTCCATGCGCAGCTGCGCCAGGGTCATCTGCGCTACCCACTCCCAGTCCGGGTACAGCGCTCTGATGGCCGGTTCGCAGAAGACCAGCCGTACGAAGTTGCGTTTCTTCTCCGGGATCCGCGCGAAGTCGGTGAACAGGGCGGCGGCCATGGCGTTCCAGGCGAGGATGTCCGTGCGGCGGCCCAGGACGACGGCCGGCGTGGTGAAGAGGTCCTCCAGGAGGCGCTGCAGCTGCGGCTGGACCTTCTGCGTGGTGCGCCGACGCGGCCGGGCGGCGTCCCGGCCGGACAGTTCGAACATGTAGGCACGCTCACTGTCATCAAGCCGGAGGACACGCGCGAGGGTGTCCAGCACTGGTTCGGAGGCCTGGCGGCGGCCCTGCTCCAGGCGCGTGTAGTAGTCGGGGCTGATCGACGCCAGCAAGGCCACCTCCTCGCGGCGCAGGCCCTTGACCCTGCGCCTGCCGGCCGAGTCGGGCAGCCCCACTTCGGCCGGGCTCAGCTCTGTGCGCCGAGCCTTCAGGAAGGCGCCCAGTTCGCTGTCGCGGGGGTTGCTGCTGCTCATGGGTACAAGTGTTACAGCCCGCCGGTCCAGTGACAGTGGGCCTGCCTTGTCCCAGGACCGCGGTGTCCGGGGACAAAAGAAGCCTCTTACTCGCCCGCGTTCCGCGTGTGAGTGTCGATGACGTGGCCGGCGGACGGACCGCCCCGAAGACGACGGCCCCGCCGGAGGTCCTGCCGGAGGAATCCGCGCCGTCGCGGTCACAGCACTTCCCCACCTGCACCAGGAGACACAGACCGTGAAGGCCAGCGTCACGTTCCCCAGTAACGATCTCGCCCTCGCCGGGATTCTCTTCACCCCCGACGACCACGTCGACGGTCGGCTGCCGGCCATCGTCATCTCCCACCCGGGAGGCGGCGTGAAGGAGCAGGGCCCGAGCATTTACGCCGAGCGCCTGGCCCGCGCCGGATTCGCTGCGCTCGTCTTCGACGCCGCCTACCAGGGCGAGAGCGAGGGCGAGCCGCGCGGCATGGAGAACCCCTTCCAGCGCGCCGAGGACATCAAGTCCGCCGTGACCTACCTGACCACACGTGACGACATCGACCCGGACCGTATCGGAGCCCTGGGCATCTGCGCCTCCGGCGGTTACGTCCCCTACGCCGCACAGACCGACCACCGCATCAAAGGCGTGGCCACGGTCAGCGCCGTGGACATGGGCTCGGTGATCCGTGAAGGACTGGGCCGCACCCAGGACCCGGCGATCCTCAAGGCCCTGCTCGACCAGGCCGGTGCGGCGCGCACCGCCGAGGCACGCGGCGCGGACCCGGAGCTGGTGGCATGGATTCCCGACAACGCCGAGGAGCTGCTGGAGACCGCTACCCGGCAGTTCCGCGAGACGTTCGAGTTCTACTGCACCCCGCGCGGTTACCACCCTCGTGCGGTCCAGGGATGGATGCTGCGCAGCGTCGACCAGCTCGCCCAGTACGACTCGTACGCGATGATCGAGCTGATCTCGCCCCGCCCCCTGCTGATGATCGCCGGTTCGGAGGCGGAGAGCGCCTACTTCAGCCGGGAAGCGATCGCGCAGGCGGCCCAGCCCAAGGAACTGGTCGTCATCGACGGTGCCACCCATATCGACCTGTACGACAAGGACGAATACGTCACCCCCGCCGTCGCCAAGCTCGCCGGGTTCTTCGGCAAGCACCTGGCGGGGTGACCACCCGCCACTCCGGACCCACGGGCAGCAGAGGCAACCATGGTGGTGCTCCCTCTGCTCGGCGGTGCCTGCCGGCCGGCGGCGACGGAACTCCGCCCGGACAGGACGCGCGGGACTGTCCGGGCGGAGGTGCGTCTGAGAGAGGTGGGGGGCTCAGCCGATCGGCGCGTAGAGCACGCCCAGCTTGTCGATCTCGTCCCCCGCCCGCCCCGTGAAGCCGACGATCTGCCAGCCGGAGGGGGCGGTGAAGGTCTTCGTGTCCGACGTCGCCGTACCGCTCGACAGCGTACGGCCCTTGTCCGTCGTGAAGGCCGCCGAGAAGATCCGCGTGCGTCCGTCCTTCTGGCCTTGCGTCAGCTTCGCCGAGGTGAGGTGTTCGCCGGCGGCGAGGGTCAGAGAGGTGCCCGTGCCGCCCGTGCCGCCGTGCGACAGGACCGTGCCGCCGTCGTGCGTGAGCGACACCGCGTCCAGGCGGGTGCCGCCGCGCAGCGTCAGGGTGCGCGGTGACACCGTGGCCGGAAGGTCGTCCGCGTCGTTGAACGCCGTGCCGTGCGGGCCGCCGAAGAAGTCGCTCGCCCGCAGGGACGAGTTGAGGGTGTAGGAGAAGTCGACCGTGTGCGGGAAGTGGTCGGAGAGGTTGCCGCCGGCGGAGTCCAGGAACGAGGACCACTCGTTGTTGTAGCGGGTCGCGTTCAGGGTGAGCAGCTTGCTGCCGCGGTAGAGGACCTTGTCGACGACCTCGCAGTCGTTCGTCGGCGCCGTCGTCGGGCAGACGAGCGCGTCACTGCCCTGGGCCGGGGGCGTGCCCCCCTTCACCAGCTTCACCCACGCGTCCGTCAGGCCGTTCTCGTTCACGAGCGTGCGGATGTTGTCGCCCGAGCGCGTGTACCGCGTGTTCGTGTCGCCCATGACGATCACCGCGTTGCCCGCCGAGTTCGCCTGGATGAAGTCCGAGAGCTGCTCGACGTTGGCGCGGCGGGCGGCGAGCGCGTCGTCGGTGTCGTCCGCGTTGGTGTGCACGTTGTAGAGGTCCACGAAGACGCCCTCGGCGAGACGCATTCGCGCCAGGGAGAAGCCCTTGGGCGTCAGGCAGTTGGTGCCGGTGCAGTTGTTCCACTTCACCCGCTCGAAGTCCTCGAAGGGATGGTCCGAGAGGGTGTTGAGGCCGTCGCCGAAGGGCACGCCACCGCTGGTGGCGGTGCGGTAGGGGTGGTTGTCGCCGGCGTACAGGGCAGCGTGGTAGTTGAAGTCCTCCTGCACATTGACGATGTCGTACGCCCCCAGGCGCGGGGAGATCAGCGGGGTGTTCGTCTCCGGGTGGCCGGAGCTCAGCCCCTCGGGGAGGCCGGCGACGTTGTACGTCAGGACGTTGAAGGACCCGGTGGTGGCGGCGGCCGCGGGTGCCGAGCCGCCGGCGGCGAGGCCGGTGACCGCCAGCGCACCGGCCACCAGGGCGCCGATGAGTCTTCTCATGGGGGGTGTCTCCTGAAGGAGAAGGAGGGAACGGAGGGAAAAGGTGAGCGACACTCAGCTTGACCCGAACAGTGTGACCCACGAGGTCAGTTGAGAGAACAGAGAAGAGAGAGGAAAGGAATTCGGTGATGGGCCGGGGCCCGGCTCCGGCACGGTGATCCCGTGCCGGCACGGACGGCCGACGGGTGGTTTATGGGGACGACAGATCGTCATCGGGGTGGTTACGATGCAGGAGATGAAGAACTTCTCCTCGTACGGATTGGGGGAATCGTTCGCGCAGGGTGAGTGCTGATGGCACATCACTTCGCGAACGAGTTTCCGGCCCACCTGTTGATGTGGCAGCGCGTGCGCGAGTACGCCGTGCCACCGTCCATGATCGAGACCGCGACCGCACGGCGTGCGGTCGGTGACTGGGCGGGGGCCTGCGCCGCCGCCCGGATCGACGTCGATCTCGATCTGCGCGCCGTGCGCCACCGCCACGGCACCGATCTCGTCGCCCGCCTCCGCGCGGATCTGCGCCGGCTGGCACCGGATCTGCTCCGCTGGCACATGCCCCGGATCGCCCCCGACGGCCGGCTCCGGCCCGGCCTCACCGTCTCTCTGGCCCGTTACCGCAGTTCTGGCGCCACGCGGTTGCAGTTGGTGGTGCGGACACCGCCGGCCTGGGCTGACGCCGGACAGCGGATGTCGCTGGCTCTGTGGGAAGGATCCGGGAAAGGGGCCGGGAAAGACGCTCCCTGGCACCATCCGCACCCGCATCCGCATCCGCATCCCGAACGGCGTTTCCGGCTCGACCTGCACCGGCATCTCTGGGACGTCGGGCGGAGCGGCGAGCTGGGACGGCGGTGCGGTGCGGGCGGGGCACCGTCCATGGCGCCGCCCGATCAGCCCCACGCACCCGGCGGGCCGGGCCTGCCGGGCCTGCCGGGCCTGCCGGGCCTGCCGGATCGGCAGGCGTGGACCGAGCTGCCCACCGTCCACGATTCCCCGTGGGCGGTGGCACGTTGGGCCGCCGAGGCCGAGTTGCTGTTGCGGGCCGAGGGGCGCCCTCGCGGGGCCTTCACCGTGCGGCTCGGTGCACGGAGCCGCGCCGTGCTCGAACTCGTCGCCCCCGACGACAGCCATGCCCCGACGTTCCGGCCGCTGCGGGAGGCGCTGCCGCCGCAGGAGGCCGCGGCGCTTCCGGTGCTACCGGAGGCGGCGGCCCGGGGGCTGCCGGATCTGGAACTGTTGAGGGCCGGACTGGTCGCGCCCGAGCGGCTGCATCCGCTCGTCGCCGCAGCACTGGCGGCGTCCGGCTCGGCACCGGTGGCCGACCCCGCCCCCGAGCCCGGCGATCCGCACCGGGTGGAGTGCCGGGGCGAGGTCCACCGGATCGCGCTGCGGGACGGGGTGCTGACCGCGATCGATCACGACCAGGGCCAACTGCGCCGGGAGGAGCTGCTGGTGGCGCTCGGCGGGCCCGCGCTGCCCTGCCTGCGGGCGATCGACGCGGTGCACCGCGATCCGGAGGCACTGCCCGCGGTCCGGGAGCGACTGCGCCACGGCGACGTCGCCGGGGCGCTGGCTGTGGTCGAGGGGCTGCTCGGTCCCGGTGCGATCCTGCGCGACGGGCCGCTCCGTGAGGAACTGGAGTCGGCCGCGGCTCGCCGTATCGACCACGGGCTCTTCCGCTCGGGGCTGGTCGCCGTGCACCCCGGTGCCGGTGCGGCCAGGGGCCCGAACGACCCGGGCGGGGGGCACGCGGAGGCGGGTCACCGTCCCCGGCTCGACCGCCGTACGCCTCTCGCGGTGCGCCACAAGCGGAGCAGCCCGGCCCGGCCCCGCACCGGCCTGGCCCGCTGACCGGCTGCTTCACCGACGTCACCGACGTCACCGACGTCACCGATATTGCTGAAGGTGCCGAAGGTGCCGAAGTCCCTTCTCCGTGCCGCGCGTTCCGCGCCGCACGCCTCCACGACATCCCGGACGGGCCGTCCCGTTCCCATCCCACCCCAGGTGATGCCCATGACCTCCAACACCCTCCTGTCCGCCCCGGCCCTGGCCGCCGACATGCCCGAACCCACGCCGGGCGACGCATCCACCACCGGCACCCGGCTGGCCGTCGCCGACGACCTCCTGTCCCTCCTGCGGACGACCACGACGGAGCCCCGCCCCGACGAGCAGCTCGAAGCGCTCACCCTGGCCGTCGCGGCCGACCTGCCCGTGCTGCTGTGGGGCGAGCCGGGCATCGGCAAGACCGCGGCCCTGACGCAGCTCGCCACCTCTCTCGACCTGCCGCTGACCACCGTGATCGCCAGCGTTCACGAGCCGTCCGACTTCTCCGGTCTGCCCATCGTGGGCGACGATCCGGCGGTGCAGGGGGTGCCGATGGCGCCGCCGCGTTGGGCCGTGGAGCTCGTGCGGGCCGGGCGGGGGCTGCTCTTCCTGGACGAGCTCTCCACCGCCACCCCGGCCGTTCAGGCCGCACTGCTCCGGGTCGTCCTGGAGCGGAGGGTCGGTGCGCTGCGACTGCCGCCGGGGGTGCGGATCGTCGCCGCCGCCAATCCGCGCGCGTCGGCGGCGGACGGGTGGGAGCTGAGCCCGCCGCTGGCCAACCGGTTCGTGCATCTGCACTGGGCGCACGACCGGGAGGTGGTGGTGCGCGGGCTGGGCGGGGTCTGGCCCCGGGCGGAACTGCCCCGGCTGGTGCCGGAGCGGCTGCCGGAGGCGGTGGCCTTGGCCCGGCGCGCGGTCTGCGGCTTCCTGAAGGCCCGGCCGACGCTGATCCACCGGCTGCCGAACTCCGAGACGCGGCGCGGCGGTGCCTGGCCCTCGCCCCGGAGCTGGGAGGCCGCGCTGACCCTGCTGGCCTTCGGTACGGCGGCCTCCGTCTCGCGGGAGGTGCTGGCGCTGCTGGTGCGGGGCGCGGTGGGGGACGGGCCGGGGCTCGAACTCCTCGCCCATCTGGACCGGATGGACCTGCCGGACCCCGAGTCGCTGCTGGCCGATCCGGCCTCCGCCGAGTTGCCCGTGCGGGGCGATCTGCGTCAGGCGGCGCTGGAGGGAGTGGTGGCCGCTGTCGGGGCACGGCCGGAGCGCGAGCGGTGGGATGCGGGCTGGGCGGTGCTGGTCCGGGCGCTGGAGACCGGAGCTCCCGACCTGCTGGTCGCCCCGGCGACGGCGCTGGCCGCCCTGCGGCGCGACGACTGGGAGGTGCCGGAGGCGGTGGAGCGGCTGGCCGGGATCGTCGGTCTCGCCCGACGGGCGGACCGGTCGGTGGGGCGCGCCGCGGCGGCGGCCGCCTCCGGGCGGGCGACGGGGGCGGGCCGATGACGAGGGCCTCCGGGCGGGCGACGGGGGCGGGCGGGCCGATGACGGGGGCCGCGAAGCGCCCGGAGCCGCGCTCGGGGCCGCGCCCACTGCCGCGCCCGATGTCCCGGCCCGCGCCGCCGCGCCCCGTGCGGGCCACCGTGCCGGGCCCGCCGGTCGGCTCCGGCGGGCCGCTCGACCGGCCCGGACTCCCGCTGGACATGGAGAAGTTGCTGGCAGCCCGGCTGCACGCGGTGAAGGTCCGTCCCTATCTGGCCGACGCGCTCTTCGCGCTGCACGTGGTGGAGGACCGGTCTGTGCCCACGATGGCGGTGGACGCGCACTGGCGCTGCTACGTCTCACCCGGCTTCGTGGTGCGCACCCCGGTGGAGGAGCTGGCGGGGGTCTGGGTGCACGAGGTCTCCCATCTGCTCCGGGACCACCACGGGCGGGGCGAACGGTATGCGCGGGAGCACGGGGAGCACGGCGAGCACGGGCCGCGCGAGCGAAGCGAGGTGGGGGTCCCCCCGGCCGAAGGCTGGGGGAGAAGCGAGGTGGGGGTCCCCCCGGCCGAAGGCTGGGGGAGGCTGCGGCGGAACATCGCCGCCGACTTCGAGATCAACGACGACATCTACGGCGACGGTCTGCCCCTGCCCGCCGGGGCGGTGCTGCCCTCGCTGTTGCGGCTGCCCACCGGGCTGCTGATGGAGGAGTACCTGCGGACCGCGTCGATGTCCGGGCTCACCGCGGACCTGGCCTGGCTGGACTGCGGCAGCGGCGCCGACGGGCAGGACCGGCCGTGGGAGCTGGGGCCCGACGGGGCACACGGGCTGAGCAGGCAGCAGCGGGACGCGGTCCGCTTCCGGGTGGCGGAGGGGATCAAGGGACGGCCGGGCGACGCGCCGGAGGGATGGCGCCGGTGGGCGGACGAGGCGTTCCATCCGCCGCAGCCGTGGCGGCAGTTGCTGGGGGCGGCGGTCCGCTCGGCGGTGGGCGCGCCGGGGACGGGCGAGAACCACAGCTACCGGCGACCGTCCCGGCGCTCGGCCGCTGTCCCCGGGGTGCTCCTGCCGAGTCTGCGCCGTACACCGCCCAGGGTCTGTGTCGTGATCGACACTTCCGGCTCGGTGAGCGATGCCGAGCTGGGCAGCGCGCTGCTGGAGGTGGCGGCGATCTCCCGCTCGGTGGGCGGGCGGCGCGACCTGGTCACGGTGATCTCCTGCGACGCCGCGGCCGGGGTCGCCGTCCCGCTCTGCCGCGCGGAGAACATCGAGCTGGTCGGCGGCGGGGGGACGGATCTGCGCTCCGGTTTCGCCCGGGCGCTCCGCTCCCGGCCACGCCCGGACGTGATCGTCGCCCTGACGGACGGTCAGACGCCGTGGCCCTCCGCACAGCCGCCCTGCCGCACCGTCGTCGGTCTCTTCCCCCGGCCCGCCCGCGCCATGGATGAGAAGAACCCCGACTACGTCCCGGACACCCCGCCGCCCTGGGCACGTGTCGTCGCCATCGGCTGAGGAAGCGCGGTGGCGCGGAATAGCCATCAGTGATGATCAGCTCGCGGCCGTCATCGCTGAACGCCCGATTTGTGAGGTCGATCGGCGCGGGGTCCGGGCCCGCTCCGCCGGGGTGCGGGCGCACGGAGATCCGGCACCATGACAGTGCGCAAGGCAGCGGCCAACGCAAGCGTGAGTCGGGGGCGCGCCGGGAGGTCTCCGTCCTCGGCCCGGCGGTTCTGTGGGGTGTTCAGCTCCTCGGCGGCGGACGCCGGCCGCTGCGGGCGGACACCTCCCGGCACGCCCCCTCACGTCCGTACGCGTCTGCCGCGTACGTCGTGGTGCCGGGTGCGCCCATGCTCTTCCAGGGGCGCGGGGCCGTGTTGGATGTGCGGCTCCGCCGCGTGGGCGCGACCAGCCACGACGAACCCGCGGCCGCCCACCGACAGGTACCCGGCAGACGAGTCCGACGACCGGCCACCCCCGGAGGGAACCGTCACCCATTCACCCCCGTGTAGTGCGACAGGCTCCACCGCCACAGCAGCCGCGTCCCCAGGTAGGCCAGCACGCCCAGCAGCGGTGAGAGCGCCGCCAGCCAGTACGGGACACCGGTGTCGTGGCCATGGCCGGTGAGGACGGCGGCCGGGAAGTACGCGACGAACGCGAGCGGAAGCCCGTACGTCAGGAAGCCGCCCACCGCCTTGGGCAGGACGTTCAGTGGATAGCTGCCGAACGTGCCGAGCAACTCCTCCAGCCATCGGCCCCAGTAGTCGGCGGCCGGGAAGCGCAGGGCGGCGCAGGCCACCACCGCGAACAGGGCCGCCTCCAGCAGCATGCCGCCGATGACCGCGGCGACCAGGTACGAGATCCGGCCCGCCGTCCAGTCCAGGTCGCTGCGGCTGAGCGCGCCCACCATGAGCCCCACCGCGACCGTCAGGTCACCGATCGCGTTGGTGGGGAAGTAGGAGAGCTGGACCTGCCGGTACACCGGCATGGGGCGTACCAGGTAGGTGTCGATCTTCCCTTCCTGGATCTGCCTGCCGACGTAGTGCATCCGCCCGAGCACCAGCACGAACAACCCGTGCGCGAGCATCCGCGTCGCCGGGATCAGCAACACGTCCGAACTGTCCCAGCCGCCCATCCCGGTGAACCGGGACAGCAGCACCGTCGCGAACACGATCACCGACACCTGCCAGATCGCGCCGATCGCGATCATCAGCAGGAACTCGGTGCGGTACTCCAGCTGGGCACGGAAGTTGAGCACCGTGATGCGCCATGCGATCCGGACGCCGTTCACAGGCCTCAGCCTCCTTGGGAGATGACACGGCGGGCGGCCCGCCGCCACAGGAAACGGGTGAACAGGAAGAGCAGCACGACCCAGGCGGCCTGGATCGCCAGCTGCTGGGGTGCGTCCGACAGCGGGATGCGCCCGATGTAGAGCGACAGCGGCACGCTCAGCGTGGCCTGGAAGGGCAGGAACCCGCTCATGGTGATGAACCAGTCCGGGAAGAACCACAGGGGCGCGTACACCCCGGACAGCAGGTTCTGCGCGAAGATCAGGATGAGCATGGCGGCGTTGTTGCGCACCGTCCAGAAGCACAGCTGGTCCAGGACGAGCATCACGAAGTACAGGACCAGCTGGCCGAGCACCAGACTGAGCGCGAACACCCCCGCCACCGCGACCGACCTGGGCGGCTCCACCACCCCCACCGCCAGACAGACTACGTATCCGGCCAGGGCCCACGCGAGCCCGTACAGCTGCTCTCCTACGGCACGCAGGGCGTGGTAGCGCTGCGGCGGCAGCGGCCGCAGGTACCAGTAGACGATCGTGCCGAAGTGCATGTGCTGCAGCACGGTGTCCCGGTTCGCGTACTGGTCCAACTCCCGCAGGCGCGAGGCGAGTACGGCCAGGACCGCGTACGTGACCGCCTGGTCCTCGGAGAGTCCGGCGGTGGTCCCGGTGTGCGAGTACAGGCCGTGCCACAGCGACGCCACCAGCACCACCTGCACCGCCAGCCGGAGCAGGACGGCGGTCATCCGGGGTGGGGTGTGCAGTTCGCCCAGCGGGGTGACGCGGGCGGTGCGCCACGCGTGCAGAACGGCCATCTCAGGCCCCTTCCGCGACCGGTTCCGGGACCGGTTCCGCGACGGGGCCGGCCTGGGCGTAGGCGGCCCGCATGACGTCCTCGAGGTCCGCCTCGTCGATGGCGATACCCGTCACCTCGTACCTCTCGATGACCGCCTTCAGCGCCTGGTGCACGGTCGGGGCGTCGGGCCCGTCGGGGCCGAACACGACCTGCGGCCCGTCCTGCCGCAGCACCGCGATGCCCGGCAGCGGCAAGACACCGGCGTGCGCGTCGGCGAGCGTCGCCCGCACCTGCCAGGTCGAGCCGAACTTGCGGCGGATCTCGTCGAGGGGGCCGTCCAGGACGAGCCGCCCGTGGTTGATGAGGACGACCCGTTCGGCGAGCCGCTCGACCTCCGTCATGTCGTGCGTGGTGAGCAGCACGGTCCGGCCGCGCTCGCTCACCTGGTACCGCAGGAACTCGCGCACCTGCTCCTTGACCACCACGTCCATGCCGATGGTCGGCTCGTCGAGGAACACCACGGGCGGGTCGTGCAGCAGCGCGGCGGCCAGATCGCTGCGTACGCGCTGGCCCAGGGAGAGGTGCCGCACCCGTGTGTCCCAGAAGGACGACAGGTCGAGCAGCTCGTCGAACTCCTTCAGACGTGCCGCGTGCTCGGCCTTCGGCACCTCGTAGATGTCGCGCAGGATCGAGAACGACTCGCGCACCGGCAGGTCCCACCACAGCTGGGTACGCTGCCCGAACACGGCCCCGATGTTGCGGGCGTTGCGCTCGCGCTCCTCGTACGGCACCACGCCCGCGACCCGGGCCTCGCCGGACGTGGGGGTGAGGATGCCGGTGAGCACCTTGATGGTGGTGGACTTGCCCGCGCCGTTCGGTCCGAGCAGGGCCAGGAGTTCGCCGGGCGCGACGTCGAAACTGATGTCGCGGACCGCGTGCTTGGCCACCCGCTCCGGGTTGACCAGGGATCTGACGGCGCCCAGGAACCCGGGGCGGCGGACGGTGGTGTGGAAGGTCCGGGACAGACCTCGGACCTCGATGCTTCCGGACACGCGACGAACCTCCTGGACACGTGAATCGCGGCCGACCGGCGGGAGCCGGTCGGCCGCGGAGGATCGGATTCAGCCTTGCGGAATGTCGATCAGTCGGTCAAACGATTAATCCGTCCCTTGGCCCGTCCCTTGATCCGTGCCTGAGAAGACGAAGGAGAACTCCGCCGGCCCGGCCGTGAGGAAGTACTGCGGCAGCGGGCCCGGACCGCACGACTGCGAGCCGATGCCCTGCTGGCCGTGGTCGAGGTTCACCCACACCGTGTCACCGGACCGGAGGTCCGTCAGGTGCTGGGCGGCGTCGAGCTGCTCGCTGGTCCAGCGCCGGGCGCTGAACCAGAACTCCGGGTCGCCCTCGATCCGCAGACCGCCGAGCTCCGCCCAGCGGACGTCCGCGCGGGCACCGTTCTCCTGCGGGCGCACGTACGGCGTCTGCAGCTCGTCCACGGAGGAGTTCCAACGGCCCAGCGCCGACGCCGCCCTCGTGTCGGGGTACGCCTCCCCGGGACCGCCGCCGAACCACTCCACCCGGTCCGCCTCCGCGAGCCCGAAGCGGATGCCGAGCCTCGGCAGCGGCACCTTCCAGTCACCCTCGGGCGCCACGGACACCGTCAGCTTCAGCCGTGTCCCGTCGGACGTCCAGCGGTACACCGTGCGCAGGCCCACCTCCCAGGCGGCGGGCGCCACCCGGGTCCGTACGGTCAGCGCGTCGTCGCCGAGCTCGACCGCGTCCAGCCGGTGCTGCATGCGGTGCAGGCCGTACTTGCGCCACAGCACACCCCAGCGCGTGTCGTCCTGCCAGGACGCGCCCTCGTCGTTGTCCGTCGTCGCCCGCCACACGTCCAGGCGCAGCCCGGTCACGTCGACCCCGCCGACGGACGTCAGCGCGCCCGTGCGGGCGTCGAAGACGGCCGGGCCGAGCGTGATCAGCCGCTCGCCGGGCACGGGAGCCGTGGAGGCGGCGACCGGCGCAGGCCGGCGTCCGGTGACCGGGAGCTGGGCCCAGGCCACCACGTGGCCCTTCGGCCCCCACGCCGTGTCGTCCGCCAGCAGCGCCCGTACCGTCCACTGCGCCTCGCCGCTCCCGCCGTTCGCCGGCGGCTGCGGCAGCTTCGCCTCCGCCGACTCGCCCGGCGTGAGCGCGGGCACGGACAGCGAGCCCGCCTCGACCGTCTCACCGTCGATCTGGTAGGCCCACTCGAAGGCCAGCGAGGACAGGTCGGCGAAGTCGTACGCGTTCGTGATCCGTACGGTGCCGTCGGCGGCGTCGCCCTCGATGCGGACCGGCTCGATCACCTTCTTGTACTCGACGAGGCCGGGAGAGGGCGTCCGGTCCGGGAAGATCAGGCCGTCACAGACGAAGTTGCCGTCGTGCAGCTCCTCGCCGAAGTCGCCGCCGTACGCGTAGCCCAGCTCGGGGTGCTTGATCCCGTGGTCGATCCACTCCCAGATGAAGCCGCCCTGGAGCCGCTCGTACCGCTCGAAGATCCGCTGGTAGTCGGCGATCCCGCCCGGCCCGTTGCCCATCGCGTGCCCGTACTCGCACTGGATGAAGGGCAGTTCGCGCCTCTTCCGCGTGCCTCCGTCCAGGCCCTGGCCGATGCGCTCGACCTCGGCGTGGTCGGCGTACATCCGCGAGTAGACATCCGTGTCACGGCAGTTCCAGTCGCCCTCGTAGTGCACGAGCCGCGAGCCGTCCCGGCCGTGGATCCACTCCGCCATGGCCGTCAGACCGCGCCCGGTGCCGGCCTCGTTGCCGAGGGACCACATGACGACCGACGGGTGGTTCTTGTCGCGCTCGACCATGCGGGCCGCGCGGTCCAGCAGGGCCGGGGTCCAGCGGTCGTCGTCGACGGGGTTGTCGCGCCAGGCCTGCTCGGTGAAGCCGTGGGTCTCCAGGTCGCACTCGTCTATGACCCACAGCCCGTACTCGTCGCACAGGTCGAGGAAGGCCGGGTGAGGCGGGTAGTGCGAGGTCCGAACGGCGTTGAGGTTGTGCCGCTTCATCAGCAGCACGTCCTCACGCATGGTCTCCAGGTCCAGCGTGCGCCCCTTCTCGGGGTGCCACTCGTGCCGGTTGACGCCCTTGAAGAGGATCGCCCTGCCGTTGACCTTGATCAGCCCGTCCTCGAGGACGACGGTCCTGAAACCGATCCGCAGCGGCACCCGCTCGCCCTCGGTGACCAGCACACCGTCGTACAGGCGCGGGGTCTCCGCGCTCCACGGCTCGACCGGTACGGTCACCGGCTCGCCCGTCGAGACATCGATGTCGAGTGCGGGCACGGAGACGCGGCCGTCGACGTCGGAGTCGACGCGCAGGGTCCCCTCACCGGTGACGTGGTCGTACGAGGCGTGCACGAAGAAGTCGAGGACGCTGCCCGCCGGACGGTGCAGCAGCGTCACGTCACGGAAGATGCCCGGCAGCCACCACTGGTCCTGGTCCTCCAGGTACGAACCCGCCGACCACTGGTGGACCCGGACGGCGAGGACGTTCCCGGTGGGCTTGAGCAGATGGCCGACCGCGAACTCGTGCGCCAGCCGCGAGCCCTTGAACTCACCGATGTCCGTGCCGTTGAGCCACACCCGGGCGCAGGACTCCACCCCGTCGAAGCGGATCACGGCGCCGCCGTCCGCAGGCCATGCGGCAGGCAGGTCGAACACCCGCAGATGGTCACCGGTCGGGTTCGCGGTCGGCACCCGCGGCGGGTCCACCGGGAACGGGTACAGGTGGTTGGTGTAGATCGGCGCCCCGAACGCACCGTCGCCCTGCAGGACCCAGTGGCCGGGGACCGCCACCTCCGCCCAGCCCCCGGCGTCGTACCCCTCCGCGGCGAAGGAGTCGTCCTCGGCGTCGGCGGTCGGTGACAGACGAAAACGCCAGTCGCCGTTCAGCGACAGGGACGTGGCGTCGGAGGACGCGTACCAGGCGCGCGGTGGCAGGGCCCCGCTGCCCGGCGAGACGTCCTCGACGTAGTCGGTGGAGGTGGTGCGGAATGACATCGGACTCCTAGATCAGCCCTTGATGCCCGTCTGTGCGATGCCCTGGACCAGCCAACGCTGGAGGAACAGGAACACGAACACCAGGGGCAGGATGGAAATGGCCGTGGCCATGAAGATCAGGTGGTAGTTGACGGTCTGGTTGGTCATGTAAGAGGAGAGGGCGACCTGGACGGTCCAGGCGCTCGGATCCTGCCCGATGACCAGGGGCCACAGGAAGGCGTTCCAGCCGTTGATGAAGGTGATCGTGGCGATCGCCGCGAAGAAGTTCAGCGAGTTCGGCACGACGACACGCCAGTACGCGCCCCAGTAGCCGAGCCCGTCCACGCGTGCCGCCTCCTCCAGCTCCTTCGGGAACCCCAAGAAGTACTGCCGGAACAGGAAGCAGGTGAAACCACTGAAGAGGCCCGGGATGATGAGACCTCGGTAACTGTCCACCCAGCCGAGGGACGAGACGAGCACGAAGCTCGGCACGAACGTGACGGCCGTGGGGACCATCAGGGTGGCCAGGACGGCGTAGAACACCTTGTTGGCGTGCTTGTAGGGGATGCGTGCGAGACCGTAGCCGGCCAGCGAGCAGATCAGCAGGATGCCCGAGGTGTGCAGGACGGCGACGACCACGGAGTTCCACAGGGACCGGGCGAAGTCGACCGTGACGTCGTTGAACGGCTCGGTGATGTTGCCCCACTGGATGCTGGTGGGGAACCACTTCCAGTTCTCGCCCGTGATCTCCGGGTCCGTCATCAGCGCGTTGCGGATGATCAGGTAGAAGGGGATCAGGAAGAGGAACACGGCGACACCGGTCGCGATGTACAGGCCGGTGCTGCCCATGACGCCGCCGCGCTTGGCCTTGGCCGGCTTCGCGGTGGCCTTCCTGACGTCGGATGCTGTGGTGGTCACTTGGACTCCTCACCCCTTCCGAAGCCCATGATCTTGCCCTGGAACAGCGTGACGACGCAGATCAGCAGGGTCAGGACGACCGCGCCGGCGCTGCCCTCGCCGTAGTTCTGGTTCTCGCCCAGCGCCATCTTGTACAGCTCGACCAGGGGCGGCTGGCCCCAGGTGGCCTTGGGCAGCAGGTTGAAGAACTCGTCGAACGCCTGGTAGGCGGCGACGAGCAGGAGCAGGATCACCGCGGTCGAGGTCGCCCGCAACTGCGGCAGCGTGATGAACCGGAAGGTCTGCCAGCCCGGCTTCGCGCCGTCGATGGAGGCGGCCTCGTACAGCTCCCGCGGGATGTTCTGCAGCGCCGCGATGAAGAGGATCATGTAGAAGCCCGACTGCAGCCACAGGCGGACGGTCACGATGACCATCCAGTACCAGGGCGGACTGGGGTCGGACAGCCAGGCGATGTTCTCGATGCCGAACCAGCCGATAACGGTGTTGGCGAGTCCGAAGCGGACGCCGTTGAAGATGGACATCTTCCAGATCAGCGAGGCGGCGACATAGCTGACCGCGGTCGGCAGGAAGAACACCGACCGGGCGAACGCCCTCATGAACCGCAGCCGGTTGACCAGCAGCGCCAGGCCCAGTGACAGGGCCCAGGTGGCGGGCACGATGAACGCGGCGAACACGGTGAACGTGACGAGCGAGTTCAGGAAGTCCGTGTCCGTCAGTATCGCCTTGTAGTTGTCGAGGCCGACGAAATCGCTGGGTGTGACGGTGAAGCGTGCCTCGAAGAAGCTGAGCCAGATGCTCCAGCCGATGGGCACGAAGACGAAGATCACCAGGCCGATCAGGAACGGACCGGTGAAGAGCCAGAAGTTGAAGGTGCTGCTCGCCTTGAGGCCCCGCCGCGGCCGGGCCTTGGAGGCCTTGGCCGGGGCGGGGGAGGCGACCCCGCGCGTGGTGGTGGTCGACATGTCCAGATCCGTCCGGCGGCCTATCCGAAGAGCTTCTTGAGCTCGGTGTTGACCTTCTTCTCGGCGGCGGCCAGCTGGGCCTTCGGGTCACCGTTCTTGCGCACGGAGTTCGCGATCACGTCGTTGATCGCGGAGATCATGGCCTGGGTCCAGCCGATGTTGTCGAAGTGGCCGAACTCGTTGAAGAGCTTCACGCCCTCGGCCGGGAGGCCGGTCTTGAGCTTGGTGGCCGACTGGGCGAGGGAGGCGCGCGGCGGGATGTGGAAGCCGTAGGAGGTGGCGAAGTCCTCCTGGTACTTCTTCTGGTCGATCCACAGCCACTTGACGTATTCCTTGGCCGCCTCGACGTTCTTGCCCTTGGCGTTGACGAACATCGACCAGCCGCCGTTGGTGACCGACTGCTTGCCGGCGGAGCCGACCTTCGGGAAGGGGAAGATGCCGATGTCGTCGCCGAGCGCCTTCTGCATGACCGGCATGGCCCACATGCCGCACCACTGGATCGCCGTCAGGCCCTGGGTGAAGGCCGACGGGTCCCAGTAGTCGGCGGGCGCGCCGAGCAGCAGGTTGCCGCTGGTGAACAGGGAACGCAGCTGCTTCAGGCCCTCGGCGACCTCGTCGGTGTTGAAGGCGGGCTTGTTGTCCGCGGTGAGGGTGTCGGCCCCGGCCGACCAGATCACGTTCGACTGGACCGGGGTGAGGTCGTTGCCGAGGAAGGCGCCCTTGACCTTGCTGGTCTTGAGCCTGGCCGCGGCCTCGATCAGCTCCTCCAGCGTGGTCGGCACCTCGACCTTGGCCTTCTCGAACATCGAGGGCCGGTAGAAGAAGAACTGCGGGTCGTCGATCATCCGGACGCCGTATATCTTCCCGTCGACCGTGTGGGACTTGATGTCGGCCGGGTTGAAGTCGTCCTTGACCGGGTCGATGATGTCGCTCAGGTCCGCCACCTGGCCGCTCTTGACGAGCTGGATCTGCGGGTGGAACTCGAAGACGTCGGGCGCGTTCTTGGTGAGCAGCGCGGCGAACAGCTTCTGCTCGAAGTTGGCGCCGGTGATCCACTGCGTGGACACGTTGGCCTTGTCGTACGCCTTCGCGTACCGCTTGACGGCCTGCTCGACACCGGCCTCGCCGTACGCGTGGAAGTACTGGACGAGGTTCTTGCCCGAACCGGACCCGCCCCCGCGCCCGGTGTTGCTGCCGCACGCGGCCAGTCCGCCGGCGGCGGCCAGGCCCATGGCGGCCCGCAGAACGTTTCGGCGGTCCCAGTTGCTGTTGCTCAATGCCGACATGCTGACGTCCTTGTCTCGAAATGCGGCTGCGGCTCTGCTCGCTCAGCGCCAGATGGCTGAAAGGGAGGTGCGGAGCGGGACGTTAACCTTCGGCTAAGGCTTCGGCAAGGGGTTGAACGAAGTCTGCACGAAGCGTTGTATCCGGTTCGGGATGTCGAACGTGGGGCGGTGCGGCGGGGCGGTGCAAAGGGGCGCGCCGGAGTGGATCCCGTACTGGAACCGGTACTGGATCCGGTGCTGGATCCGGTACTGGATCCGTACTGGATCTGTGCTGGATCAAGGAGGTGGAGGGCCGCCGGGTCAGGGTCCGGCGGCCCTCGTTCAGGGGTGCCCGCGGCTCGCGCCCACCCTCCGGGGCGGGCGCGTGGCCGACGGGCCTCACACGGTCACACGGTCACGCGGTAGGCGTGGCACGGCTCCTCGCTCCGGCGGTGCGTCGGGCCGGCCGCTGGCTGATCGAGGAGAGCGCCCCCTCCAGGGCGAAGGTCGCGGCTCCCAGGCACACCGGATCGGTGGGGATGGGGGACAGGACGATCTCGGTCGCCGCGTACGGGCGATGCAGCGCGTGCCGGGCCACTGCCTCGCGCACCTCGGCCAGCAGCGGCTCGCCGAGCGCGGCCGCGACCCAGCTGCTGAGCACGACCACCTGGGGATTGAGGAGGTTGACGAGGTCCGCGATACCGGCGCCGAGGTAACGGGCCGTGTCGCGGACGACCTTGAGGGCCACCGGATCCTGTGCGGCGACCCCGCGGGCGAGCTCGTTGATGGTGGCGGTCTGGTCCTCGGGGTGGAGCAGCGTGCTCTTCGGGCTCAGCTCCCTGAGGTTGAGCATGATCCCGGGCGCTCCGACGTACGTCTCCACGCAGCCGTGGTTGCCGCAGTGGCACAGCCGCCCGTCGAGCACGAGGGTCGTGTGCCCCCACTCGCCGGCGCTGTTGCTGACCCCCCGGTGCAACCCGCCGCCGAGGACCAGGCCGGCCCCGACTCCGGTGCCCAGATTGACCACCACGGCGTCCCCGCGCCCACGGGCCGCGCCGAACCACTGCTCGGCGACCGCGCAGGCGCGCAGCGGATTGTCCAGGTACAGCGGGTAGGCGATGTGCTCGGTGAGCAGGTCGAGCAGCGGCACGTCGTGCCAGTCCCAGTTCGGGGCGTACTCCGCGAGCCCGGTGTCCCGGTCGACCTGCCCCGGCACGCTCACCCCGACGCCCAGCACCCGGGCGCCCTCCACCCCGGCCTGCGTGACCACCGAGCCAACGGCCGCCGCGACATGGCCGACGACCTGCTCCGGGCGGCTCTCACCCGGGCGCATGTCCTCGTCGGCGCGCGCGAGCACGTTCAGCCCCAGGTCGAACAGCTCGACGCGGACGTACGTCTCCGCGATGTCCACGCCGATCAACGCGCCCCCCGACGCGTTGACGGCCACGAGCCCCCGTGGCCGCCCGCCCGCCGAGTCCTCGAACCCGACCTCCGTGATCATGCGCAGCTCGAGCAGCTCGCCCACGAGGGTGGCCACCGTGGCGAGGCTCAGCCCCGTGGCGGCGGCCAGTTCCTGCCGGGACGTGGGCGACTCGGCGATGATCTGGCGCAGCACCTCGTAGCGGTTCGCAGTGCGGATGTCGCGTGACGTGCGCTTCACCACCGACACGAGTTCCCTCGATCCTTCCGGCCCACGGCCAGGCCCGTCCGTGGCTCCGGCGCGGCGCAAGGCTATGGCCTGCCGGGGACTTTCGACAAGGGGTTAGGAAAGGGGGTTTACAAAGTCTGCCGGTGGTGGGGCGGCACGTCAGCGTACATGGCGTGAAGAGCGCGCCTCGTAGCCCGACCAGCGCGCCGGGCGGGGCGCGTGTCCGGGCGCGGGCGTCAGCCGCCCAGCACGTCCCGTACGAACGCGTTCCGGAACGTGCCGTCGGGATCCAGCTCCCCGGCCAGCGCCCGGAAGTCGTCCAGTCGCGGGTACCGCTCCCGCAGCACCCGCGACGGCACCGTGAACACCTTCCCCCAGTGCGGTCGCGGTGCGAAGGGGTCGAGCGCCTCCTCGACCCGCCGCACCACGGGCAGCACGGCCGCGGTGTCGTCGATCCACGTGAAGTGCAGGGCGACCGTGTCCCGCCCGAAGGAGGGGCTGAGCCACTGGTCGTCCGCGGCCACCGTGCGCACCTCGCAGATCTGGAGCAAGGGCGCGATCACGTCCCGTATGCCGTCCAGCGCGTGGAGCGCCTCCGTCGCGTACGGCCGGGGCAACAGGTACTCGGACTGCAACTCGGCCCCGCTGCTCGGGGTGAACTCGGCCCGGAAGTGCGGCAGCCGCTCGTGCCACGGACCCGGCACCCCGAACTGCCGCGTGCAGTTCTCCGCGGGCATTCCCGGCACCGGGTGCACCGCCTCGGTCGCGGGCGCCGCCCACGGGAAGTCCGGCAGCGGCCGGTCGGTGCGCCGCTTGACCCATACGTGGTTGAAGCGCGGCCGGCGCCAGTCGGTGAACAGGCTCACGCTGTACCCCGACGCCGCCACCGCCGCGTGGTCGAGCCCGGCGAGCGGCAGGTCGACGTACACGTGCTGGCTCACCTCGAAGCCGGGTTCCAGGTCGAGGGTGAGCGCGGTGACGACACCCAGGGCGCCCAGGGACGTCACCGCCCCGCCGAAGCGCGCGTCGCCCCGCCCGATCACGACGACCTCCCCGTCCGCCGTGACCAGCTCCACCTCGCGCACGGCCGAGGCGAGCGGGCCGTTGGCGTCGCCCGACCCGTGGGTGCCGGTCGCCACCGACCCCGCCACCGAGATGTGGGGGAGGGAGGCCATGTTCGGCAGGGCCAGACCGTGCCGGTGCACCACGGCCGCGAGTTCCGCGTACCGGACGCCGCCTCCGACCCGTACCGTACGTGCCGCCGAGTCCACCTCCACCAACGGCGGCAGCGCGGTCAGCGACAGCAGCACGCCCTCGCTTCCCGGGTCGGCCACCTCGTTGAACGAGTGCCCGCTGCCGAGGACCCGCACCGCCGCGCTGTCCGCGATCAGCGCCCGCACCGCCTCGACCGAGTGCGGCCGGTGCAACTCCTTGGCCCTGTACGTGATGTTGCCCGCCCAGTTGGTCAGGGTCTCGCTCATCCCTGGGGTCCCTTCCCCTCGCACGCTCAGACGCGTACGCGTGTCAGTGCGTGTACGCGTGTACGACGGCATCCCAACCCAAGGGCACCGCGCGATCAACCCCGTACGGCCCCCGTCCCCGTTCCCGTACCGCGCACGTGGTCGGCGAGTATCTCGTCGATGACGTGCCGGGCGTGGGTCGCCATGACGGGGTTCGAGTCCTGGTACGCCTGGAGTTCGAGGAGCGCGATCGACAGGGCCCAGCCGCGGCCGCGCGCCCAGCCGGCGTCGTCGGCGTCCACGCCGGCCCGGAAAGCGGCTCGCGCCTCGGCCGGCAGGACGTACCAGGCCACGATCAGGTCGACGGCGGGCTCACCCAGGCCCAGGCAGCCGAAGTCGATGACCGCGCTGAGGCGCCCCTCGGCCAGCAGCATGTTCCCGGGCTGCAGGTCCGCGTGGAGCCAGACCGGCGGCCCGGACCACGCGGGGGCGCCCAGGGAGGCCTCCCACGCGACGGTCGCCGCGTCGGTGTCGATGACCTCCCGCAGCTCCGCCAGCGCGGCCCGGGTCACCCGGTCCCGGTCCGCCAGGTGCTCGGCGCGGTAGGACGGCGGTCCGTCCGTGGGGTCGACGCCCCGCAGCGCGGTGACGAACGCGGCCAGATCCTCGGCGAGCGCGGCGGGTTCGGTGAGGTGCCCGACGGCCGGGGGCTCGCCGTCGAGCCAGCCGTAGACCGACCACGGCCAGGCCTGGCCCTCGTCAGGCGCTCCCAGACCCAGTGGTACGGGGACGGCGACGGGAAGCAGGGGCGCGAGCCGCGGAAGCCACCGGTGTTCCTTCTCGACGTCGAGCGCGGCCCCGGGGGCCAGGGGCAGGCGGACCACCATGTCCTCGCCGAGCCGGTACATGGCGTTCGCGGTGCCGGCGGAGCCGACGCGCTCGACGGGCAGGCCGGCCCACCGCGGGAACTGCGTGGCGAGCAGGCGGCGAACGAGGTCGGTGTCGGTGCTGGACGCGGTGGTGTGCATCCGGTCATGGGAGCGGCGGGGCGCCGCGGACGTCAACCGCTTTTGAACGGGCCGACGCCCGCCTCCGTGACGAGGACTCCTGAGGAACGAAACTCCTGAGGAGCGAAACTCCTGAGGAGCGAAACTCCTGAGGAGCGAAACTCCTGGGGAACGAAATTTCTGTTATCGGTCGCAGGCTGCCGCGTCTCCGGTGCGGATGACGGATTCCCCCCGTCCGCCGTCCACAGCACCCCCGGCTCTCTTCTCCCCCTCCGCCGGGGGTGCTTTCCTGTCTGCGGCCAGGCCAACTCCCCTAGCCGAGCGGCTCATTGACCCCCTCACACACGGCCGCCTACGTTGGGACCGATTCGCTGTCCCTGTGCCGATGAGCCGGAAGGCCCCTTCCTTGCCCCAGCGTCCCGTGGCCCTGTTCGCCATGACCGCCGAGAACGTTCCCCGGATCTTCCCGCCGGACGTGATGGCTCGCCTGCGTGACGCCGTGGACATCGACCCCACTGTCGTGGCAGAGGACTTCGCCGATCCGCGGGTACGGGAGGTGCTCGCCGCGACCGAGATCCTCGTCACCGGCTGGGGGTGCCCCGCGGTCGACGAGGCGGTGCTCGACGCGGCACCGAAACTGCGGGCGATCCTGCACTCCGCGGGCTCGGTGAAGGGCTTCACGACACCCGCGGTGTGGGAGCGCGGGATCACGGTCTCCTCGGCGGCCGCCGCCAACGCGCTGCCCGTCGCCGAGTACACGCTCGCCATGATCCTGCTCGCGGGCAAGGACATCCTCGTGAGCAGGGAGCGCCTGAGGACCGAACGGGTGCACCCCGGCTGGGAGATCGTCCCCGGCATCGGCAACCACGGCCGACGCGTCGGCATCATCGGTGCCTCCCGCATCGGCCGCCGCCTCATCGAGTTGCTGCACCCCTTCGACCTGCGGCCGAGCCTCACCGACCCGTACGTCGACGAAGCCGGGGCCGCGGCACTCGGCGTCCCCCTGCTGCCGCTCGACGACCTCCTGCGCACCTCCGACATCGTCACCGTCCACGCCCCGGACACGCCCGAGACCCACCACCTGATCGGCCGCCGCGAACTCGCCCTGATGCCGGACGGTTCCGTCCTCGTCAACACCGCGCGCGGCGCGCTCGTCGACCACGACGCGCTCGTCGACGAGCTGCGCGCCGGGCGCCTCAGCGCGATCCTCGACGTCACCGACCCCGAGCCGCTGCCCGCCGACTCCCCGCTCCTCGACCTGCCGAACGCCTTCATCACCCCGCACCTCGCCGGCTCCCAGGGGAACGAGGTGGCCAGGCTGGGCCTCGCGGTCACGGAAGAGGCCGAGCGGCTCGGCGCCGGGCAGCCGTTGGCTCACGCGATCGACGGGGATGTGCTGGAGCGCACGGCCTGACGGGGTTGTTTCGCCCCCCCCCGCCCCTACCCGTCCCATCCCTGGGGGTTGCGCGCGGCGGGGCTGCTGCACCCCCAGACCCCCGCATCGGCCTTGCGGCCTCGTCCTCAAACGCCGGAGGGGCTGAAAATTCAGCTCCTTGGGGGCACCTCCCAGCGGTAGCTGGGGGAGTTTGAGGAGTGGGGTCCGGGGCGGAGCCCCGTGCGGGGTCGAAGGGGCGGAGCCCCTGGGATGGGACGGGTAGGGGCGGCGGGGGCGAAGAAAACACGCCCCGTCCCCACGCCCGCCCCGCCGAAAGCCGGGCCCCGCCACCGTTCACCCCCACCCGGAGGCATACCGTGAGGAGTGGAGCAACGAGTATGGAGCGAGGAGAAACGGGATGGGCAGCCGCACCGCGCTGGTCGAGGATCTGATGGAGCGGTTCCCGCACGTGCCGCGGGAGGCCGTTTTCAAGGAGGACCTGCTGAGGGGCGGCGTGGCCTTCGACGCCTCGGCGCTGAGCGACAACGAGAGCGGCGAGGTCAAGCCGAAGTCGTACTTCATCTTCTCCTTCGACCACGGCACACTGCCCGAACTCGGCGAGGCCGCGCTGCGGCGCCCCCCGGAGGAGATCATCCTCACCGGAGGCCCCTACGACCTGCGCCGCACCGTCGTGTCCGTGCGCGTCAACCCGACCTCGCCGTACCGGGTCGCCGCGGGTGAGGACGGGGTCCTCGGGCTCTACCTCGACGGCAAGCGCATCGCCGACGTCGGTGTGCCGCCCATGCCGGAGTACTACCGGCACACGCTCGCCAACGGTAAGTCGGTGATGGAGGTGGCCCCGACGATCCAGTGGGGGTACCTGATCTACCTCACCGTGTTCCGGGTGTGTCAGTACTTCGGCGCCAAGGAGGAGTGCCAGTACTGCGACATCAACCACAACTGGCGCCAGCACAAGGCGGCCGGGCGCCCGTACACCGGCGTCAAGGACGTCGAGGAGGTCCTGGAGGCGCTGGAGATCATCGACCGGTACGACACCGCGAAGGCGTCCACGGCGTACACGCTCACCGGTGGTGCCATCACGTCGAAGGTCGCCGGGCGGGACGAGGCCGACTTCTACGGGCACTACGCCAAGGCCATCGAGGAGCGCTTCCCCGGGCGGTGGATCGGCAAGGTGGTGGCCCAGGCGCTGCCCCGCGACGACGTGCAGCGCTTCAAGGACTACGGCGTGCAGATCTACCACCCCAACTACGAGGTGTGGGACCGTCGGCTCTTCGAGCTCTACTGCCCGGGCAAGGAGCGCTACGTCGGCCGCGACGAGTGGCACAAGCGCATCCTCGACTCGGCGGAGATCTTCGGCGCGCGCAACGTGATCCCCAACTTCGTCGCGGGCGTGGAGATGGCCGAACCCTTCGGGTTCACGACCGTGGACGAGGCCATCGCGTCGACGACGGAAGGGCTGCGGTTCTTCATGTCCCAGGGGATCACGCCCCGGTTCACCACCTGGTGCCCGGAGCCCACCACCCCGCTCGGCAAGGCGAATCCGCAGGGCGCGCCGCTGGAGTACCACATCCGGCTGCTGGAGGCGTACCGCTCCACGATGGATGACTTCGGGCTGTCGTACCCGCCCGGATACGGCCCGCCCGGACCCGGCCGCGCGGTCTTCTCGGTGAGCTCCTTCATGGACAGCCTGCCGGTCGACGAGCGCGTGGGCGCCTAGGCGCGGCGCGCTCCGAGGCTCACGAGCCCCCTTGTACGCCCCGGGGTGTACGAGGGGGCTCGCTTTGGCGAGTAACTTCTGTGGCGGGTGAGTCGATGGATGCCGCCGTACGTACAACCCACCAGCTGCAACCGGCGGTAACCGCATTTGAACATGCGGCTTGTCAGTTGTGTGGGAACCGTGAAAAGCTCGGGGCCTGTCGTGAGACACCCCCAACTCCCTTGGTTTTCAGGCGAGTTGTCCTTTGCATTGTGGATGCGCACCGTTTCAGAACTGACGCACCTCTCTCTGTGGATGCAGGAGCCCCATGCCCGACCTGCCGAAGCCCCAGGACGCCACCGAAGCCGCGCTGCTCTCGGAGTGCTGGGACGCGGTCCTCTCCTACGCCGACCTGTGCACCTCCGGGTCGGCCTCGGCCACTCAGCTGGCGACCGAGGCGTTCACGCACGGCATACAGGAGGCTCGCGCCGACGAGGCCAGAGCCGGACGGGGCACGGGCCGACGGGCTTTACGGCTGCCCAGGATCCCCTTCCTGCTGACCTCGGTCCGCAGCACGGCCGCGGCCTGGGAGGCGCACGGCCGGGGCTCCCGCCTCGACCCCGAACTGCGGCTGTGGCTCAACTCCGACAAGGCCGCCCGCTACACCGGCCCGCCCCTGAACCGGCCGCTCGCGCTGCGCGGCCTGAGCGACATGCAGGAGCCGGACGCCGCCCTGCTGTGGCTGGCCGAGGTGGAGGCGCTGCCGCTGCCCGTCGTGGCCCGACGGCTCGGGCTCGACCCGGCGAACGCCGCCGGGGAACTCGCCCAGGTGCGCTCGCTGTTCCGGGAGCGCTGCCAGCGCAACCACGTCGACACGCCCATGGACGCGGAATGCCGCAACTACGCCCGGCTTCTGGACGCCGTCACCCGCTCGTCGGGCACGGAGACCCCTGAGGACCTCTCGCGCCACCTCGCCACCTGCGTCGAGTGCGCCGAGGCCGCCGCCTGCCTCCGGACGGAGGGCGGCGGACTGCCCGCGGCGCTCGCCGGCGGTGTGATCGGCTGGGGCGGCCACGCCTACCTGGAGCGGCGCCGCCGGGCCGCCGAGTCCGGACTGATCCCCGGCCGCGCCGACCTGTCGGGCGTCGACCGGGGCCTGTCGCCGAGCGGGGAGCCCAAGCCCCGTGTCGGCCGCACCGGCATGCTGGTGGCCGCCGGAATCGTCTCGGTCCTCGCCCTCGCCGTCTCCCTCATGCCCTTCGGCTCCGAGGGCGGCAACCTGGCCCAGGACGACCCGTCGAGCCGTCAGCCCGTGGCGGACCCGAACGTGTCGCTGCCGACCGTGGCACCGCTGCCGTCCGACAGTTCGGGCGATCCCTCGGAAGCGCCACGCGCCGACGCCAGCCGCACCCCGGCCGGCGTCACCGATCCGGAACCGCAGGGCGAGGGCTCCTCCCCGGCCCGAATAACGCACCGGCCGGTCGAGCCCGACGAGTCGGACTCCTCCTGCCGCCTGCGCTACGAGATCGTCAACGAGTGGCCCGACGGCTTCCAGGTGACCGTCACCGTCACCTCCACCAAGGCCCTCGACGGCTGGCGCATCGGCTGGACCTTCAAGGACGGCCAGCGCGTCACCCAGATGTGGGACGGCACCTACGACCAGGACGACGCCCGCGTGACGGCTACCGCCGCGGACTACAACCGGTCCGTGGACGCGGGGGGCACCTTCGGGGTGGGGTTCCTGGCTTCCTGGCAGGGGGACAATTCCGTGCCTCGTGATTTCACGCTCAACGGTCGGAGCTGTACGAAGGTGAGCTGACGGTGTCCTGAGCGGGGTGCCTCGGCGTCTGCCGGGTGCTGTCGTGTCGGGGCCGCGGGCTGATTGTGGCTGGTCGCGCCCACGTGGCGGAGCCGCAAACTGTCACAGCCCCGCGCCCCTGTCGGGGCGCTGCCCCTCCCCCTCGAACGCACCGCCCGGCATGCCCGGGCCGCCGACCGCCCTGACACTGAGCCCATGCCAGGACGCATCGAGGACTACGCCCTCCTCGGGGACCTGCTCACCGCGGCGCTCGTGGGGCGGGACGGGAGTCTGGACTGGCTGTGTCTGCCGCGGTTCGACTCGCCCGCGTGCTTCGCGGCGCTGCTCGGTGACCGGGACAACGGCCGCTGGCTGATCGCTCCGGCCGGGCCCGGCGGCCCGCGCGCCCGCCGCCGCTACCGAGGCGACACGCTCGTCCTCGACACCGAGTGGGAGACGGCCACCGGCCAGGTCCGCGTCACCGACTTCATGCCGCCCCGCGAGGACGCCCCCTGCGTCGTCCGTATCGTCGAGGGCCTGTCCGGCGGCGTCGACATGCACGTGGACCTGCGGCTCCGCTTCGACTACGGGCGCGTCCTGCCCTGGATGCGCCGCGCGGACGGCGCCCTGACCGGGATCGCGGGTCCCGAGTCGGTGTGGCTGCGCACCCCCGTGCGGCTCACCGGCCACGGCGAGGCCCACACCGCCCGCTTCCGTGTCGGCGCCGGCGAACGGATCCCCTTCGTGCTCGCCTGGCACCCCTCCCACCTGCCCGCCCCCGGCCCCGTGGACGCCTTCGAGGCGCTGCGGGCCACGGAGACGTACTGGAGGGACTGGCTGCGGCCGCTGACGTACGACGGTCCCTACCGTGACGCCGTGGCCCGCTCCCTCATCACACTCAAGGCTCTCACCTATGAACCCACCGGCGGGATCGTCGCCGCCCCCACCACCTCCCTGCCCGAGGAGATCGGCGGCCCGCGCAACTGGGACTACCGCTACTGCTGGCTCCGCGACGCGGGCCTCACCCTGGAAGCGCTGCTGCGCAGCGGCTTCACCGCCGAGGCCGACGCCTGGCGCGGCTGGCTGGAACGGGCGGTGGCCGGACGGCCGAGGGACGTCCAGATCATGTACGGCATCGCGGGCGAACGCCGCCTCACCGAGTGGGAGGCCGACTGGCTGCCCGGGTACGAGGGCTCACGGCCCGTACGCATCGGAAACGCGGCCGCCGGACAGCGACAGCTCGACGTACCCGGTGAGCTGATGGAGACCCTCCACCTCACCATCCGCTCCGGCCTCCGCCCGCGACACCATCTCGTCTCCCTCCAGGGGCTCCTGCTCGACCACCTGGAAGGGGTGTGGACCGAACCCGACCAGGGACTGTGGGAGACCCGCAGCGCCCCCCGCCACCACGTCCACTCCAAGGTGATGTGCTGGGTCGCCTTCGACCGCGCGGTCCGCCTCGCCGAGGAGCACGGACGCCCCGGTCCCACAGACCACTGGCGGCAGGTCAGGGACCGTATCCGCGACGATGTGTGCGACCGGGGCTTCGACCCCGTCCGAGGCGCCTTCACCCAGGCGTACGGATCGCCGGAACTGGACGCCGCGCTGCTGCTCATCCCCCAGACCGGCTTCCTGCCCCCCGACGATCCCCGGGTCGTCGGCACCGTCGAGGCGGTGCGACGCGAACTCGCCGCGGACGGACTCGCGCAGCGCTACTCGGCCGGCGGCCGCGGCCTCTCCCCGGACGGACTCGCCGGCCCCGAGGGCGCCTTCCTGGCCTGCTCCTTCTGGCTCGCGGACGCGCTGCTCCTGATCGGCCGCGAGGACGAGGCCCGCGACCTGTTCGAGCGACTGCTGTCCCTGCGCAACGACGTCGGCCTGCTCGCCGAGGAGTACGACCCCGCGGCCCACCGCCAGCTCGGCAACTTCCCCCAGGCGTTCACCCACGTCCCGCTCATCCGGGTGGCGTACGAACTCGACCGGCACGCCACGGAGCACCGGCGCGGTGTGCTGCGGAAAAGCGATTGACGGGTGTCCGTGAGGTCCCGCTAGGGTGAGGGCACCTCGCCGAACCGGACGAGAAACAGGAGGTGTTGACCGATGGCTGTCATTGCGATGGGCGCTGCCCGCATCCAGGAATCCATCAAGTCCACCTCCGTGGTCACCGGCTGACACCGCGACACCTTTCGCACCTTCCTTAACCGCGCGCGCGTGCGCGCGCCGCCGGGACCACCCTGTGAAGGGTCTCCCTTGACTTCCTCCGCTTCGTCTTCCTCCGCTTCGTCTTCTTCTGCTTCGTCTTCTTCTGCTTTCTCCTCCTCCGCCGCCTTGCCGGCTCTGGTCCCCTATGGCTGGGACCAGGCGTGGGCGGACGAGTTCGTCCCGTACGACGCCCAAGGGCTCGTGGCCGGGCGGGTGATCCGGGTCGACCGCGGGCAGTGCGACGTGATCACCGCCGACGGGGTCGTGCGCGCCGACACCGCGTTCGTGACGCCGCACGATCCGCTGCGCGTCGTGTGCACCGGCGACTGGGTCGCCGTCGAACCCGCGGGCAACCCCCGCTACGTACGGACGTATCTGCCGCGCCGTACCGCCTTCGTGCGCTCCACCTCCTCCAAGCGGTCCGAGGGGCAGATCCTCGCGGCCAACGTCGACCACGCGGTCGTCGCCGTGTCCCTCGCCGCGGAACTGGACCTCGGGCGCGTCGAACGGTTCCTGGCGCTCGCCTGGGAGTCCGGCGCGCAGCCCGTCGTGGTGCTGACCAAGGCCGACCTCGTGCCGGACGCGGTCACGCTCGCCCACC
The DNA here is from genome assembly GCF_040704615.1 of Streptomyces sp. NPDC046862. Taxonomy (NCBI): domain Bacteria; kingdom Bacillati; phylum Actinomycetota; class Actinomycetes; order Kitasatosporales; family Streptomycetaceae; genus Streptomyces; species Streptomyces sp. NPDC046862. Next base: position 29,707 of record NZ_JBEYXP010000087.1, read on the forward strand.
TCGTGCAGGACGTGGAGACGAGCGCGCCCGGAGTGCCGGTGCTGCCCGTCAGCGCCGAGCTCGGGGAGGGCCTGGACGTCCTCGCCGCGGTGATCTCCGGCGGAACGTCCGTGCTGCTCGGGCAGTCCGGCGCCGGCAAGTCGACGCTCGCGAACGCCCTGCTCGGCGAGGACGTCATGGAGGTCCAGGCCACGCGTGACGTCGACGGCAAGGGCCGCCACACGACCACGACGCGCAACCTCCTCGCGCTGCCCGGCGGGGGCGTGCTCATCGACACGCCGGGACTGCGCGGCGTGGGCCTCTTCGACGCCGGCACCGGGGTCGGCCAGGTGTTCTCCGAGATCGAGGAGCTCGCCACCGAGTGCCGTTTCCACGACTGCGCGCACGTCGCGGAGCCGGGCTGCGCGGTCCTCGCCGCCGTCGACTCCGGTGACCTCCCGGAACGACGCCTCGACAGCTACCGCAAGCTGCTCCGCGAGAACCAGCGGATCGTCGCCAAGACGGACGCCAGGGCGCGGGCGGAGATCCGCCGCGAATGGAAGAGGAAGGGGGCGGAGGGGCGCGCGGCGATGGAGGTGAAGAGGGGGCGCTGGATGTAGGTGCGGCGCCGTGGGGCTGCCGCCCCCAGGCCCCTGGCGTGCCGGGGGGCTGGGGTGGCTTGGTTGGGTGCGGGTGCGTGGGGGCTGGTCGCGCAGTTCCCCGCGCACCTAAAACGCGCAGTTCCCCGCGCCCCTAAAAACCAGCCCGTCCGCGCCGCCGTACCCCCAGCCCCCGGCCGCTAACGTTCAGCGTCGCCCGCACAATCCAGCCCCTTGGGGGCACCTCCCAGCGGTAGCTGGGGGAGTTTGAGGAGCGGGGTCCGGGGCGGGGACCCAGGGGACGGGGACCTCAACGTCGCGTCCGAAATCCGCCAGCCCCGCCGGAGGCGATCCCGCAGACTGGACAACGTGATCGACGAAGAGACCAGGTACGAGGCCGTGCGGAGCAGAGACGCCCGCTTCGACGGTGAGTTCTTCTTCGCTGTCGAGACGACCGGGATCTACTGCCGGCCGAGCTGCCCCGCGGTGACACCGAAGCAGCGGAACGTGCGGTACTACACGACCGCCGCGGCCGCCCAGGGCGCCGGCTTCCGGGCCTGTCGGCGGTGCCGGCCGGACGCGGTGCCCGGGTCCGCCGAGTGGAACGTACGCGCGGACGTCGTCGGTCGTGCCATGCGCATGATCGGCGACGGGATCGTCGACCGGGAGGGCGTCGCCGGGCTGGCCGGGCGCCTCGGGTACAGCGCCCGCCAGGTGCAGCGGCAGCTCACCGCCGAGGTCGGCGCGGGACCGGTGGCGCTGGCCCGTGCGCAGCGGGCGCACACCGCGCGGGTGCTGTTGCAGACCACCGATCTGCCGATCACGGAGATCGCGTTCGCGTCGGGGTTCGCCAGTGTGCGGCAGTTCAACGACACCATCCGCGCCGTGTACGCCGCCACGCCCACCGAACTGCGCGCCGCCGCGCCTCGCCGGGGCGGCACGGGCAGGCGGGCGGCCGCCCCGTCCGCCGGGATTCCGCTGCGGCTCGCCTACCGGGGGCCGTACCAGGCCGCCGCCGTCTTCGACCTGCTGGCCGAGGAGGCGGTCGCGGGCGTCGAGGACGTCAGCGGCCCGCGCGGGCGGCGCGTCTACCGGCGCACGTTGCGACTGCCGTACGGCCACGGGATCGTCGCGGTCGACGAGCGGCCGGGCGGCGGATCCGGTGGGGGAGCGGGCGGCGGTTCGGCGGGCGGGCACGGTGGCTGGCTCGACGCGCGCATCCGGCTCGGTGATCCGCGTGATCTCACCACCGCCGTGCAGCGGCTGCGGCGGCTGTTCGACCTCGACGCCGACCCGTACGCCGTGGACGAGCGGCTCGGCCGCGCCCCCCGGATCGCCGCGCTGGTCGCCGCGAGGCCCGGCCTGCGGTCACCCGGCGCCGCCGACCCGGAGGAACTGGCCGTACGCGCCGTCGTGGGCGCCGTGCGGGCCGGGGAGCTGGTGCGGATGTACGGGAAGGCGCTGGACGCCCCCTGCGGGACGCTCACCCATGTGTTCCCCGAGCCCGCCGCGCTCGCGGAGGCGGAGGGCGGCCGGGGCACCCTTGGCGCGCTCGCTGCCGTGCTCGCCGACGGGGCGCTGCGGCTCGACGCGGGCGCGGACCGGGACGACGCGCAGGAGGCGATGCTGGCGCTGCCGGGCATGGACGCCCGGACCGTCGCCGTGATCCGTACCCGTGCCCTCGGTGACCCGGACGTCGGGCCTCCGGGGGAGGACGTCCCCGAGAGCTGGCGTCCCTGGCGTTCGTACGCCCTGCAGCACCTCAGGACCGCATGCCGGTCGGAGCGAGAGGAAACCGGAGTCTGACATGTCCGAGCTCACCTACTACACGCAGGTCGACAGTCCCGTCGGCCCCCTCCTCCTCACCGGCGACGGCTCCGGAGCCCTGACGTCCGTGTCCGTGCCCGGGCAGAAGGGCGGGCGGGTCCTCCAGCCCGAGTGGCGGCACGCCCCGGACGTCTTCCGTGCGGCGGAGGAACAGCTCGGTGCGTACTTCGCCGGTGAACTCAAGGAGTTCCGGCTGGAGTTGCGTGGTCGTGGTACGGCGTTTCGTGAGCGGGTGTGGGAGGCGCTGGACGACGTGCCGTACGGGGCGACCGTGACGTACGGGGAGATCGCCGCGCGGATCGGGGCGTCCCGGGTCGCGGTTCGGGCGGTCGGCGGCGCGATCGGGGCGAACCCTCTGCTCATCGTCCGCCCGTGTCACCGGATCATCGGAGCGGACGGTTCCCTGACGGGGTACGCCGGGGGCCTCGACCGCAAGCTGCGGCTCCTGAGCCTGGAGGGGGCGGCGGTTCGGGAGGAGAACAGCCCCTCCGGCGTTTGAGGAGCGGGGTCCGGGGCGGAGCCCCGGGGAGGGGACGGGTAGGGGCGGCGGGGGCGAAAACAATCCCCCGCCACTCACCGGCCGCCACTCACCCGGCCTCCGGCAACCCCCACCTCGCCGCATCCCCGTTCGGCCGCACCGGCGCCACCGTCAGGTCCGGACGGTCACCCTTCGCCGTGATCAGCGCCGACTGCCCCCGCCCCCCCGGGGGGGGGCGGGGCGGCGCCCCCCCCCGCCCCCGCCCCCCCCCCCCCCCCCCCCCCCCCCCCCCCCCCCCCCCCCCCCCCCCCCCC
>NZ_JBEYXP010000088.1:0-30725 GCF_040704615.1 Streptomyces sp. NPDC046862
AGCGGCCGGCGTCCGCCGCCGGGCACCCCACGTATCCACCTCACCGCCGGACCGAGGACGGAGACCTCCCGGCGCGCCCCCGACCCACGAACAAAGGCGCAGGCGCCCAAGCCACGACGGCGGGGCAGACACTCGACGACCGGCAGGGAAACGCGCCCCTCAAGGGGCGCGGGGAACTGCGCGAACAACCACAACGAACCCGCAGCCGCCCACGAACCTCAGGCCCCCTCCCCCTGCGCCCCACCGCCGACCCCCCGGAGGGGCCCCGTGCTGCTCCGCACCACCAAGCTGGTCGCCAGTTCCACCCGGGTCGCCGCCGGCGACCCCTCCTCGCGGCCCAGGTCGAGCACCAGCCGGGTCGCCGCCTCGGCCATCTCCATCAGCGGTTGGCGGACGGTCGTCAGCGGTGGGCCCACCCAGCGGGCCACCGGCAGGTCGTCGAAACCGACCACGCTCAGGTCCTCCGGAATCCGCAGCCCCAGCTCGCGCGCGGCCTCGTACAGGCCGAGGGCCTGGAGGTCGTTGCCCGCGAAGACCGCGGTGGGGCGGTTCGGCAGCCGGAGCAGTTCGAGACCCAGGCGGTAGCCGGTCTCGTGGTGGAAGTCGCCCGCCTTGATCAGCTCCGCGTCCACCGGCAGCCCGGCCGTCTCCAGCGCGGCCCGGTAGCCGTCCACCCGCGCCCGGCTGCACATCATCCGTGAGGGCCCGCTGATCGCGCCGACGCGTTCGTGACCCAGCTCGATCAGGTGGCGCGTGGCCGCCAGCCCGCCCTGCCAGTTCGTCGCGCCGATCGAGGGCACGTCGTCGCCGGGGTCACCCGCCGGGTCCATCACCACGAACGGGATGGACCTGCTGGTCAGCAGCGCGCGCTGGGACGCGTCGAGTCCCGACAGCACGAGCACCACGCCGTGCGGGCGGCGGGCCGCGACCTGGTCGGCCCAGGTGCGCCCCGGGGTGAGGCGGCCCGCGCTCTCGGAGAGGACCACGCTCAGGCCGGCCTCCCGCGCCACCGTCTCGACGCCCCGGATGACCTCCATCGCCCAGGCGCTCTCCAGCTCGTGGAAGACCAGGTCGACGAGCGGTGAACGGGTCGCCTCGGCGCGGCGGCGCCGGTAGCCGTACTCGCGCAGCAGTTCCTCGACACGGGTGCGGGTCGCCGGGGCGACGTCGGCCCGGCCGTTGAGCACTTTCGAAACAGTCGGAGCCGAAACCCCCGCCTCGCGGGCGATCTCGGCGAGCGTCGCCGTCTGCGTGGACTGCGCCGCGTGCGGTCTCGTCGGGGTTTCCTCGGGCTTCGGAGGTTTCATGGGCCGGATCGTATCCCTGCACGCCCCCTTGACGGACCCCTCCGGGCGCCATACGTTCCCGGAACATTCGAAGCTTCATACGAAACATTCGCGTGCCGCTCGGAGTTCCCGCCAGGCACGCGCGCGTCGACAGATCCGCACATCCGACACGTTCGCGAGAGGTGCTGTCATGGAGTCGAACAGAGGACGGTCCGGCGACGGGCGGCCCACGGAGAGCCGGTCGTTCAGCAGGCGCTGGGTCCTCGGCGCCGGTGCCACCACGTTGCTCACCACCGGACTCACGGCCTGCGGCTCCGGCAGCGGCTCGGGCGGCGACAGCGGCACGATCACCGCCTTCGTGTACGGCGACGACGCGGTGAAGGTCCAGGCGGCGGGCGTGGCCCGCTTCAACAAGTCGGCCGCCGCGAAGAAGGCGGGAGGCAAGGTCAAACTGGAGAAGGTCCCCGGCTCCGACTACTCCCCCAAGCTCCGCACGGCCATGGGCTCACCGAGCGCCCCGGACGTCTTCTTCAACTGGGGCGGCGGCTCCATCAAGGCGTACGAGGAGGCGGACAAGCTCGTCGACCTCACCGACATCATCAACGACGACCCCGTCCTCAGAGACGGCTTCCTGCCCGCGGTGCTCGCCGCCGGAGACCTCAAGGGCCGCCACTACGGCATACCGATGCGCGGCATGCAGCCCGTGATCCTCTTCTACAACAAGTCCGTCTTCGCCGAGCACAAACTCCAGCCGCCCACCACCTGGGACCAGTTGCTCGACATCAACGCCAAGCTGAAGAAGGCGAAGATCACCCCCTTCGCACTCGGCGGCTCCGACGTCTGGCCCGAGCTGATGTGGCTGGAGTACCTCGTCGACCGCATCGGCGGCCCCGAGGTCTTCAAGCGCATCCAGGACGGCGACGCCGAGGGCTGGGGCGACCCCGCCGTCCTCAGAGCCGCCGAGATGGTGAAGGAACTCATCGACGACGGCGCCTTCGGCTCCAAGTTCACCTCGGTGTCGTACGTCAACGGCGGCGCCCCCGCGGTCTTCGCCAAGGGCAGGGCCGCCATGCACCTGATGGGCTCGTGGGAGTACTCGACGCAGCTCGGCAAGTTCCCGGACTTCGCCAAGAGCAACCTGGGCTGGGCCGCCTTCCCGAAGATCGAGGACGGCACGGGCGACGTCCGCAACGTCGTAGGCAACCCCACCAACTACTGGTCCATCAACTCCCGCACCCGGAACAAGGACCTGGCCGTCGCGTTCCTCAAGGACTGCGCGTCCCAGGCGTATGCGAAGGACCTGGTCGACCTCGGCGACGTCCCGACCACGTCGAACGCGGCCGAACTGCTCTCCTCCGCGCCCAACCCCGAGTACGCGAGGTTCCAGTACGACATGGTGGAGAAGGCCCCGGCCTTCACGCTCTCCTGGGACCAGGCGCTGGGTGACGCGCTGGGCACCAAGATGCACACGGAGATCGGCAAGCTGTTCGCGGGCAAGTCGTCGCCGAGCCAGTTCGTGGCGGCCTGCAAGGGGCTGAGGTGAGCACGACGCTCGGCAAGCGGCCGGCCGCCCGGGGGAGGGAAACCAGGATCGGCCGTCCGCACGCCGTCTGGGCGCTGCCGGCCGTCCTGTTCTTCACCTTCTTCGCGGTCGTCCCGATGGTCCTGGCCTTCTACCTGTCCTTCACCAAGTGGGACGGCCTCGGCGACCCGCGGCCGGTGGGCCTCGACAACTGGCAGAAGCTGCTGGACGACCCGCGCCTCACCCAGTCCCTGTGGGTCACCGTCCTGCTGACGGTCGCGAGCTGGGTGTTCCAGACGGTCGTGTCCCTGCTGCTCGGCGTCTGGGCGGCGGGCCACCAGCGCAACCGCGCCGTCCTCTCCTCGATCTTCTTCGTACCGTTCCTGCTCTCCTCCACCGCCCACGCACTGCTCTTCTACGCCCTGCTCGACCCGAACTTCGGCATCATCCAGAAGGACACCCTCGGCTCGACCAGTGGGGCGTTCCTGGCGATCGTGTTCGTCGGCGGCTGGCAGTTCATCCCGTTCCACACGCTGATCTACCAGGGCGGCGCCCGGCAGATCCCGCAGGTCCTGTACCAGGCGGCGGCCATCGACGGGGCGGGCCGTTACCGCCAGTTCTTCTCGATCACGCTGCCCCAGCTGCGGCACACCGTCACGACGTCCACGGTCCTGATCGTCGTGGGCTCGCTGACGTACTTCGAGACGGTCCTGATCCTCACCAAGGGCGGCCCGGGCACCGACACGGCGATCCTGCCGTACCTGATGTACGAGGCGGGCTTCAAGACGTACGACTTCGGCTACGCCAGCGCCATCGCGTCGTTCCTGGTCCTGGCCGCCACCGGCCTGTCCCTGGTGCTGGTCCGGATGACCGGCTTCGGAACCATGCGCAGTACGCGCGAAGGGATGTGACGATGTGTCACACGATACGTTGCCGCGCCCTGTGAAGACCCGCCAGCCCGGCCGGGAGCCGACCGCGCCGGGCCGCCGCCGCAGGCACTGGACGAAGCGCGCGAACCCGGTCGCGGGCCTCGGCTCGGTCGTCTGGCTCGCGATCGTCGTCATCCCGATCTACGCGATGCTGTCGGCCTCCCTCACCGGCCAGGACAAGGCCCTCACCGGCAACCCCCTGAAACCGCCGACGAGTCCGACGCTCGACAACTACAACACCGTCCTCAACTCCGGCTTCGGCCATCTGCTCGGCAACACGGCGATCGTGGCGGTGGCGGTCGTGGGCATCGTCCTCGCCCTGTCCGTCCCCCTCGCCTACGTGGCCGTCCGCACCCGCGACCGCTGGGCGAACACGGCCTTCCGCCTGTTCCTGCTGGGCGTCGCGATCCCCGCCCAGGCGGTCGTGGTCCCCCTCTACCTCCTGATCGCCAAGCTCGACCTGTACGACAGCCTCCTGGCGGTCATCCTGCCGACGGCGGCCTTCGCCATGCCGGTGTCGGTCCTGGTGCTGGTGGGCACGCTCCGCGACGTCTCGGAGGACCTGTACGAGGCGATGGCCCTGGACGGCGCGTCCCCGCTGCGGATGCTGTTCCAGCTGACGATCCCGCTCGCCAAGGGCGGGATCAGCACGGTCGTGATCTACGCCGCGCTCCAGGCCTGGAACGGCTTCCTCTTCCCGCTGATCTTCACCCAGTCGGACGGCCCCCGCGTCCTCACCCTCGGGCTCTTCAACTACGTCAGCCAGTTCGGCGTCAACATCCCGGCGCTGCTGGCCTCGGTCGTCCTCTCCGGCATCCCGATCTTCGCCGTCTATCTGGTGGCCCGCCGTGCTCTCGTGGGCGGCCTGATGGGTGTGGGCGGCAAGTGAACCCACCCGCTCGGCCAATGGACTCGTCGACCCTGACAGGAGTTTCATGACCACCGCCCCCTGGCGTGACCCCGCCCTCCCCGCCGCCGTCCGCGTCGACGACCTGCTCTCCCGTATGACCCTGGAGGAGAAGACCGCCCAGCTGTACGGCGTGTGGGTGGGGGCCGCGACGAACGGCGAGGGAGTCGCCCCCCACCAGGACGACATGACCGAACCCGTCGACTTCGACGAGCTCATCACCCGGGGCCTCGGCCAGCTCACCCGCTCCTTCGGCACGGCTCCCGTGGACCCGGCGCTGGGCGCGCAGGCACTGGCCCGCGCCCAGCGCCGCATCGTCGCCGCGAACCGCCTCGGCATCCCGGCCGTCGCCCACGAGGAGTGCCTGGCCGGCTTCACGACATGGGGCGCCACCGCGTACCCGGTGCCGCTGGCCTGGGGCGCGAGCTTCGATCCGGCGCTGGTCGAGGAGGTGGGCCGGCACATCGGCCACGACCTGGCGTCGGTCGGCGTGCACCAGGGCCTCGCCCCCGTCATGGACGTCGTACGGGACCCGCGCTGGGGCAGGGTCGAGGAGACCATCGGCGAGGACCCCTATCTGGTCGGCACGATCGGCACGGCGTACGTACGGGGCTTGGAGTCGGCCGGGATCGTCGCCACGCTGAAGCACTTCGCGGGCTACTCGTCCTCGGTGGGCGCACGCAATCTGGCGCCGGTGCGGGCGGGGGTGCGGGAGTTCGCCGACGTGACGCTGCCGCCCTTCGAGATGGCGCTGCGGGAGGGCGGGGCGCGCTCGGTGATGGCCGCGTACAACGAGACGGACGGCGTCCCGGCGTCGGCGGACCCGTCCCTCCTCACCCGGCTGCTGCGCGAGGAGTGGGGCTTCACCGGCACGGTGGTGTCGGACTACTTCGGCGTCGGCTTCCTTCAGACCCTGCACCGGGTCGCCGGCAGCCCCGCCGAGGCGGCCGACGCGGCCCTGACCGCGGGCATCGACGTCGAGCTGCCGACGCTGCGCTGCTACGGCGACGCGCTGGTGCGTGCGGTACGGGACGGTGCCGTTCACGAGTCCCTGATCGAGCGCGCGGCCCGGCGCGTCCTGCTGCAGAAGTGCGAACTGGGCCTGCTCGACGGCGAGATCCCCGACCCGCCGGAGCGGATCGACCTCGACTCGCCCGCCAACCGGGTCCTGGCCCGCCGTCTGGCGGAGGCCTCGGTGGTCCTGCTGGACAACCCGACGGCTGCCCTGCCCCTCGCCCCCGACACGCGCGTCGCGGTGGTGGGCCCGCGCGCCCACGACCCGCTGGCCATGCTGGGCTGCTACTCGTTCCCGTCCCATGTGGGGATCCACCATCCGGAGCACCCCATGGGCATCGAGATCCCGACGCTCTGGGAGTCGCTGCGCGCCGAGCTCCCCGACGCGAAGATCGCGTACGCGGAGGGCTGCGACACCTCGGGCGACGACACGAGCGGCTTCGACGAGGCGGTGGCGCGGGCGTCGGAGGCCGACGTGGTCGTGGCGGTGCTCGGCGACCGGGCGGGCCTGTTCGGCCGGGGTACGTCGGGCGAGGGCTGCGACGCGGCGGACCTGCGGCTGCCCGGTGTGCAGGCCGAGCTGCTGGACGCGCTGACGGCCACGGGCACCCCGGTGGTGCTGGTGCTCCTCACCGGCCGGCCCTACGCGCTCGGCCGCTGGCAGGGACGGCTCGCGGCGACGGTGCAGGCGTTCTTCCCGGGCGAGGAGGGCGGACCAGCGGTGGCAGGCGTCCTCTCCGGGCGGGTGAACCCCTCGGGCCGGCTGCCGGTGAGCGTGCCGAGCACCCCCGGGGGCCAGCCGTGGACGTACCTCCAACCGCCGCTCGGCCTCGCCGGCGACGTCAGCAACCTCGACCCGACCCCGCTGTACCCCTTCGGTCACGGCCGTTCGTACACCGGCTTCACATGGTCCGGCTTCGGGGTGCCGGACGGGGAGATTCCCACGGACGGGTCGTACGACGTACGGGTCACCGTCACCAACACGGGTGACCGCGAGGGCAGCGAGGTCGTCCAGCTGTACCTGCACGACCCGGTGGCCCAGGTGACCCGCCCCGACGTCCGGCTGATCGGCTACCAGCGGGTGGACCTCGCACCCGGCGCGTCGCGTCAGGTGACGTTCCGCTTCCATGCGGACCTGTCGGCGTTCACCGGCCGCACGGGCCGCCGCATCGTGGAACCGGGCGCCCTGGAACTGCGGCTGTCGGCGTCCAGCGCGGACGTACGGCACACCACGCGCCTGACCCTGACGGGACCGGAACGGGTCCTGGGCCCGGACCGGATGCTGCGCTGCGAGGCGGAGGTGTCCGTGCCGGAGTGAGGGCTCACCCCAGCGCCCGGTCCAGGTTGAAGGCCGCGCTGATCAGTGCCAGGTGGGTGAAGGCCTGCGGGAAGTTGCCCTGCTGTTCGCCGGTGCGGCTGATCTCCTCGGCGTACAGGCCGAGGTGGTTGGCGTAGGTGAGCATCTTCTCGAAGGCGAGCCGGGCCTCGTCGATCCGTCCGGCCCTGGTCAGTGCCTCGACGTACCAGAAGGAGCAGATGGAGAACGTGCCCTCCTCGCCGCGCAGGCCGTCGGGGCTGGCCGAGGGGTCGTAGCGGTGGACGAGGGAGTCCGACACCAGCTCCTGGGTCAGCGCGTCGAGCGTGGACAGCCACTTGGGGTCGGTGGGCGAGATGAACTTGGCCAGCGGCATCATCAGGACGGCGGCGTCGAGGACATCGCCGTCCTCGTGCTGGACGAACGCCCGGCGCCCCTCGGACCAGCCGCGGCTCATGATCCGCCGGTAGATCGTGTCGCGGGACTTCCGCCAGCGGGGCAGGTCGGCGGGCAGGCCGCGCTGGTGCGCCATGCGGATCGCGCGCTCGATGGCCACCCAGCACATCAGCCGTGAGTACAGGAAGTTCTCGCGTCCGCCGCGGGTCTCCCAGATGCCCTCGTCGGGCTGGTCCCAGTGGTCGCACACCCAGTCGACGAGCGCGCAGACGTTGTCCCACTGCTCGCTGGAGATCGGCTGGGCCCACTTGTCGTAGAGGTAGATCGAGTCGATGAGGGCACCGTAGATGTCGAGCTGGAGCTGGCCCGCGGCGTCGTTGCCGACCCGGACCGGTGCCGAGCCGAGGTGGCCCTCCAGGTGGTCGAGCTCGCGCTCGGGCAGGTCGGTGCGGCCGTCGATGCCGTACATGATCTGCAGCGGGCCGCTCGGGCCGCCGTCGCACGAGCTGACGTGCCGGGTCAGGAACCTCATGAACGCCTCGGCCTCGCCGGTGAAGCCGAGCCGCAGCAACGCGTACACGCAGAAGGCGGCGTCACGGATCCACACGTACCGGTAGTCCCAGTTGCGCTCCCCGCCGGGCTGCTCGGGCAGGCTGGTGGTGGGCGCGGCCACGATCGCGCCGGTCGGGAGGAAGGTGAGGAGCTTCAGGGTGAGCGCGGAGCGGTGCACCATCTCCCGCCAGCGGCCGCGGTAACGGGAGGCGGCCAGCCAGCGGCGCCAGTACGTGACGGTGTCGGCGAACTCCTGCTCGGCCTCCGTCCGGGCGCAGCCGCGCGGTGTCACGTCGTCGCCGACCTGGTCGAGCGCGAACACCGCGGCCTCGCCCTCGGCGAGCTTGAACTCGGCCCGGGCGTCGCGGCCGTCGTGCTCCAGCATCACGGTGGAGGTCAGGGCGAGCGTCAGCCGGGCGGACTCGAAGACCACCGTGTCGCCGAGGGCCCGCAGGGTGTGCGGGTCGGACCCGTAGCTGAACCGGGGTGCCACGCGCACCCGGAACGGAACGGTGCCGCGCACGCACAGCACTCGCCGGATCAGCCGGTGCCGTCCGGCCTCGCCGTCGATGACCGTGTCCGTGTCTGTGTCTGTGTCCGTGGCCGTGACCGTGGCCGTGCTGTCCGCTTCCCGCACCGGCATGAAGTCCTGTACCTCCCCCACACCCTCCTCGGTGAAGAAGCGGGTGATCAGCACATTGGTGTCGGGGAAGTAGAACTGCTTGGTCCGCGCCGGCACGGCGGCCGCCAGTTCGAAGCATCCGCCCCGTTCCGTGTCCAGAAGGGCGGCGAAGACGCTCGGCGCGTCGAAGTGGGGGCAGCAGTACCAGTCGATCGTGCCGTCACTGCCCACCAGGGCCACGGTCCGCAGGTCGCCGATCAGCCCGTGCTCGGCGATGGGCAGGTATCCGCTGGTCTCCGCCATGGCAGCACCCCTCGTGGGGACTCGGCCCGCGTCGGCCGGCCGACGCTTTCCAGGCTACGACCGGGTTGGCCGGGGGGCCTGCCGATGCGGTCGCGGCGGTGGGCGCGAGGACGACCGCCGGGGCGTTGTTTCGCCCCCGCCGCCCCTACCCGTCCCATCCCCAGGGGCTGCGCCCCTTCGACCCGCCACGGGGCTCCGCCCCGGACCCCGTTTCGGGGGCCGGCCCCCGAACCCCCGCTCCTCAAACTCCCCCAGCTACCGCTGGGAGGTGCCCCCAAGGGGCTGGATTTTCCCCGGCTGGGGCTGATTTTGCCGCCGAAGGGGCTGATTGTCCCCTCAGCCCAGCGACTCGAACCGCCACCGGTGAACCGCCCGGGACACCAGCTCTCCGCCCGGCTCGGGCAGCTCGGGCAGGTCGGCGTCGTACGGGGCGTCCCACCAGGTGATGACGAGTACCCGGTCCTGCGGTGCGCGGAAGGTCTCACGGCGCAGAGGTGAGGACGGCAGGTCCTGCGCGCGGGCCCAGGCGAGGAGTTCCTCACCCCGGCCCGCCACCGCGCGGGCCTCCCACATCAGGGCGACGGTCACGAGTAGAGGTTCTCCTTGCTCACCTCGTGCACGTGGTCGTGGTCCCGGCCGTGCGTGTGCGCGGTGCCCGGCACGTGCGGGTCCGTCACGGGCAGGGACGAGTCCGCCGACAGGTCCCAGTCGGAGGCGGCGCGGCCCCGGGCCACCATCTCCGCGCCCAGCGCCGCCACCATGGCCCCGTTGTCCGTGCACAGCTTGGGCCGGGGGACCCGCAGCCGGATCCCGGCCGCCTCGCAGCGCTCCTGGGCGAGGGCGCGCAGCCGGGAGTTGGCCGCCACTCCGCCGCCGATCATGAGGTGGTCGACGCCCTCGTCGCGACAGGCCCGCACGGCCTTGCGGGTGAGGACGTCCACGACCGCCTCCTGGAAGGACGCCGCCACGTCGCGCACCGGGACATCCTCCCCCGCCGCCCGCTTGGCCTCGATCCAGCGGGCCACGGCCGTCTTCAGCCCGGAGAAGGAGAAGTCGTACACCGCGTCGCGCGGCCCGGTCAGCCCGCGCGGGAACGCGATCGCCTCCGGGTCGCCCTCGCGCGCGTACCGGTCGATGACGGGCCCGCCCGGGAAGCCCAGGTTCAGAACGCGCGCGATCTTGTCGAAGGCCTCGCCCGCCGCGTCGTCGATGGTGGAGCCCATCGGCCGTACGTCGGAGGTGATGTCCGTGGACAGCAGGAGGGAGGAGTGCCCGCCGCTCACCAGCAGCGCCATCGTGGGCTCGGGCAGCGCGCCGTGCTCCAGCTGGTCCACACAGATGTGGGACGCCAGGTGGTTGACGCCGTACAGCGGCTTGCCCAGCGCGTACGCGTAGGCCTTCGCCGCCGAGACGCCGACGAGCAGGGCGCCGGCCAGCCCGGGCCCGGCGGTGACCGCGATGCCGTCCAGGTCCCTGGCACTGATCCCGGCCTCCTTCAGCGCGCGGTCGATGGTCGGCACCATCGCCTCCAGATGGGCCCGGGAGGCGACCTCGGGCACCACGCCGCCGAAGCGGGCGTGCTCGTCGACGCTGGAGGCGATCGCGTCCGCGAGCAGGGTGGTGCCGCGGACGATGCCGACGCCGGTCTCGTCGCAGGAGGTCTCGATGCCGAGTACGAGGGGCTCGTCGCGTGAGTCAGCCATTGATCTCGGTTCCTTGTACGCCGTTCGTGGAGGGTGCACCCGCGGGCGTGCCGCTCTCGGATGCCGGCTTGAGTCTCATCACCAGGGCGTCCACGTTGCCCGGCTGGTAGTAGCCGCGCCGGAAGCCGATGGGCTCGAAGCCGAAGCGCTCGTACAGCTTCTGGGCGCGGACGTTGTCGACGCGGCACTCGAGCATGACCTCGGCGCACTCGAACGCCGTCGCGGCCCGCAACAGTTCTTCCAGCAGCCGCGCGCCGAGTCCGGTGCCCCACTGGTCACGGGCGACGGCGATGGTCTGTACGTCCGCCAGGTCACCGGAGGAGGCGAGGCCCGCGTACCCCACGAGGCGGTCCTCCTGGACGGCCACGACGTACCGTCGCGTCGCCTCGGGTCCCCGGGCGTGGGCCAGCTCGGACCAGAACATGCCCCGCGACCAGGCGTCCTCGGGGAAGAGGTCCTTCTCCAGCTCCAGTACGGGATCGATGTCCCACCAGCGCATCTCGCGCAGCACGGAGGTCTCGGTCACTTGGGGGTGACCACCTTGTAGTTCTTGGGCACCTGCGCGTCGGGCCGGCGCAGGTAGAGGGGCCGGGGCGGGGGCAGTTCCTCACCCGCGGCCAGCTTCTCCGCCGCCAGCGAGGCGAGCGCGGCGGCCGAGACGTGCTCGGGCTCGCGCGCCTGGGGGAAGGTGTCCGGGTAGAGCAGCGCACCGGCGCCCACCGCCGGGAGCCCGGCCACGGCGTCGGCGATCTCGGCGGGCCGGTCGACGGCCGGATCGGTCTCCCGCGTACGGGCGTCCGAGTACCGCGCCCAGTACACCTCCTTGCGGCGGGCGTCCGTGGCCACGACGAACGGCACGTCGAGGTCGGAGGCGTACGCGAGCCCGTCGAGCGTGCACAGTCCGTGGACGGGAACGCCGAGGGCGAGCCCGAAGGTGTCGGCGGTCATCAGGCCGACGCGCAGCCCCGTGTACGGGCCGGGGCCGTTGCCGACGACGATGCCGGTGACGGCGTCGAGTCGCGTACCCGCCTCGGCGAGGACCCGGTCGACGGCGGGCAGCAGCAGTTCCCCGTGCCGGCGCGCGTCCACCTGGCTCGACGAGGCGACGACGTCCGTCCCGTCGTGCAGCGCGACGGTCACGGCAGGGGTGGCGGTATCCAGAGCGAGCAAGAGCACGCAAACAGCCTACGGCGCCCGAGCCGCGCTGACGGCCGACCCGGACCACCGCCCCTCTCCTGCTAACGTCACAACGAAGAATTGCTCGAACGACGTACAAGACATCAGAGCCGTACGCAGGTACGAGAGGTGGGCGCAGAAGGTGGCCAGAAGCAGCTCGGGATTCGTGGCCGGGCTCACCGCGGCGGCCATCGCCGCTGTCGGTTTCCTCGCCTACCAGGCGTCGGCGAACGTGCCCAGCGACCTGGGCAGGCCGGCCGCCACGAAGTCCCCGGCGGACGTGAAGTCGAAGGCACCCGCGGACGAGAAGGCCCCGGCCGCCCTGCCCTACCGCTCCGGCACCGGCAAGCGCGTCGTCTACTCGCTCAGTGACGACCGCGTCTGGCTGGTCGGCGCGAACGACAAGGTCACCCGCACCTTCAAGGTCACCCCCAGCACGGTGGACCCCGCGCCCTCCACCTACAAGGTCACCTCACGCACGAACTCCACCACCGGCTCCGACGGCACCCCCATCGAGCACGTCGTCCGCTTCGCCACCGTCGACGGCGTCGTCATCGGCTTCAGCGCCGCGGTCGACGGCTCCACCCCCAAGCCCGACCCCACCACCAAGACGGGCGGCATCCGCGAGTCCCGCCCCGACGGCAACGCGATGTGGCAGTTCGCCACGATCGGCCGCCCGGTGGTCGTGACGAAGTGAGGGCGCGCGCCCCGTAAGGGGCGCGGGGCTGTGTCAATTTGCGGCTCCGCCGCGTGGGCGCGACCAGCCACGCACAACCGGCAGCGGACAAAGAACCCGCAGGCCCCCTACGCGATTCCCGAGAAACGCCTACGCAGCCTCGGGGCGCCGCACGTCCTCGTCCTCCGCCGGAGGCACAGGCGCAGGCGGCGTCGACACCACCCGAGCCGCCACACAAGAAGCCAGCAGCTCCCCCATCGAAACTCCGGGCACCCCAGAGACCCGCACAGCTCGCGGCAGCGTCTCGTCTCGTTCTGAAGCCTGCATGGGACGCCTCCTGAAACCTGGGGGCGAAGAAGGTCGGGCACACCAACTTAGGCACACCTAACCAAGGGCCACTACCATGTGACCACGCAGAAGGCACCCCGCGCAACATCTTGCCGACGCGTTGTCGGATCCTTCACGCGTTCATGCCGACAGCACGCTCAGGTCAACGGCCGCCCACCGCTCCCCTACTCCGCGGAGCGCCACGTGCCGTACCTCGTCCGTCGTGTCCCCCACCGCCCGGTGGATGACGACGTGCAGCCGGTCGTCCGTCAGCTCCTCGACCTTGCCCTCGCCCCACTCCACGACGACCACCGAGTCGGGCAGCGACACGTCGAGGTCGAGGTCCTCCATCTCGTCGAGCCCGCCGCCCAGGCGGTACGCGTCGACATGCACGAGCGGCGGCCCGTCCCCGAGGGAAGGGTGCACACGCGCGATGACGAAGGTCGGGGACGTGACCGCGCCCCGCACGCCCAGCCCCTCGCCGAGCCCCCGGGTCAGCGTCGTCTTGCCCGCGCCGAGCTCCCCGGTGAGCATCACGAGGTCGCCCGCGCGCAGCAGCTTGGCGAGGCGGCGGCCCAGCTCGCGCATCTGCTCGGGGGAATGGACGGTGAGTTCGACAGCAACGCTGTCGGGCGCCGGGATGTGCGATGTCTGGAATTCTTGCATCGTCACTCACTTGCAGTAGTAGTCTTGCCACGTCCCGTGAGGGACCGGTTCGGGCTGGACCGCAGCCAAAGGCTGGAAGCCGCCTCCGTCAGGAGGTGGCGGAGTCACAGCCACCCACGGTAGCCGTGGATGGCATCGCCCCCGCGCGGGCGAGCAGATCAGCGAGGCGGTCCGTGACCAACGTCGGGTGCTCCAGCATCACCAGGTGCCCGGCATCCGGCACCAGTACCAGCTCCGCGTCCGGCAATATGTCCGCGATCGCCTCGCTGTGCTCGCTGGGCGTGACGAGGTCCTTGACGCCGGCCAGCACGAGCACGGGAAGCTCGGCGAACCGCTCCAGCGCCTCCGTCTTGTCGTGCTCGGTGAAGGCGGGGTAGAACTCGGCGACCACGTCGATGGGCGTGCCCTCGATCATCCGCTCGGCGAACCGCGCGACCGCGGGGTCGACGTCCCGGGTGGCGAACGAGTACCGCTTGATGATCCCGGCGAACAGGTCGGCCGTGGCCCGCCGCCCCTTCTCCACCAGTTCGGCCCGCTGCCCGAGCGCCCGCAGCACGCCGGGCAGGACGCGTCGTACGGCGTTGACGCCCGCGACGGGCAGCCCGAAGTTGACCTCGCCGAGCCGCCCCGACGACGTGCCGACGAGCCCGACGCCGACGACGCGGTCGCGGATCAGCTCGGGGTAGTGGGCGGCCAGCGCCATTATCGTCATGCCGCCCATGGAGTGACCGACGAGCACGATCGGCCCCCGGGGCACGGCCGCGTCGATGACCGCCTTCAGGTCGCGCCCGAGCTGGTCGATGGTGACCGGCTCCTGGTCCTCCACCTGGGCAGCGCCCCGCCCGGAGCGCCCGTGGCTGCGCTGGTCCCAGTGCACGGTCCGCACGACACCGCGCAGCGCGGCCCGCTGGAAGTGCCAGGAGTCCTGGTTGAGGCAGTAGCCGTGACAGAACACGACGGTGACGGGGGCCGGGGCCTTGCGCCCGAAGAGGCGGCGCCGGCGCGGGGCGAGAGACGCCTCGGGCTCGACGTCGTCGACCTCGTAGTACAGCTCGGTGCCGTCGTCCGCGTACGCCTTGCCGGGCGTGCCGCGCAGTGCTCCGTACGGTCCCGCCGAGTCGAGGGCGAGCCGGGCCTTCTGGCGCATGCCGCGGCCCACGGTGAGCCGCTCTATGGCGACACCGGCCGCGGCGCCGGCGGCGATCACGCCTATCGCGGCGCCCGCGACGCTGCCGACCTTGCGCCAGTTCCCGGCGGCGGAGGCGGCAGCCGAGGCCGCGTTCGCGACGGCCTCCGCGGCCTCCGCGCTGCTCTCGCTCACGTCCCGCTCCTCCTCGCCGGGGTCCGGGGCCTCACTCCGGCCGCCGGACTGGTTCTCGTACTGTCCTCTGATCGTGGTGGTACTGGGCTTGCCGTGCCGCACATCTATGCGGGGTTACCCGTCTTGTTCGTTGTTCACCTATGTCGGTGTCCACCTGCTTGGTTGTTCACCCGGGACGGCCGCCACGACGGCCCCTTAGGACGATGCGTCATTCACATAGACGCGCGGAACGCGCGTTCCGATCCGGGTGACGATCTCATACGCGATGGTCCCGGCTGCCTGCGCCCAGTCCTCGGCGGTCGGTTCGCCGCGGTCGCCCGGTCCGAAGAGCACGGCCTCGGAGCCGGCGGGCGGCTCGTCCCCGCCGAGGTCGACCACGAACTGGTCCATCGCGATCCGCCCGGCGACCGTCCGCCACTTGCCACCGACCAGCACCGGACCGGTGTTGGAGGCGTGGCGCGGGATGCCGTCCGCGTAGCCGACGGGCACCAGGCCGAGGGTCGTGGCGCCCGGGGTGACGTACTGGTGGCCGTAGGAGACGCCGTGCCCGCCGGGAGCGTGCTTCACCAGGGCGAGGGAGGCGCTGAGGGTCATCACCGGCCGGAGCCCGAAGTCGGCGGGGGTGCCGACCTCGGGGCTGGGCGAGATCCCGTAGAGCGAGACTCCGGTCCGTACGAGATCGAAGTGGGACTCGGGGAGGGTGAGCGTGGCGGGCGAGTTGGCGATGTGCCGCACCTCGGGGCGGGCGCCCTGCTGCTCGGCGTGGGCCACCATCTCGCGGAAGCGGGTGAGCTGGGCCGCGATGGAGGGGTGGCCGGGCTCGTCGGCGCACGCGAAGTGGGACCAGAGACCGGTGAGGGTGAGCAGCCCGTCGGCCTCCGCGCGCAGGGCGTCCGAGACGAGGGCCGGCCAGTCGTCGGGCTGGCAGCCGTTGCGGCCGAGCCCGGTGTCCGCCTTGAGGTGCACGCGCGCGCGGACGCCCGCCGCTGCCGCCGCCTCGGTGACCTCCCGCAGGGCCCACGGTCCGCTGACGGAGACGTCGAGGTCGGCTTCGAGGGCCTGGCGCCAGGGGCCGCCGGGGGTCCACAGCCAGCACATGATGCGCCCCGGCAGCCCGGCCGCGCGCAGCGCGAGGGCCTCCTCGGGCGTGGCCGTGCCCAGCCACGCGGCACCCGCGGCGACGGCGGCCCGGGCGCACGGCACGGCCCCGTGGCCGTACGCGTCGGACTTCACGACGGCCATCAGGGCCGACCCGGGCGCGTGCGCGCGCAGGGCCCGCACGTTGTCCCGCAGGGCGGCGAGATCGATCTCGGCGCGGGCGCGCAGGGGCGCGGTCGGCGGTACTGCTGTCTCAGTCATCGCGCCCAGTGTCTCAGAGGGGGGACAACCGCCCGCCGGGGAGCACGCGCCGGGGCGACAGGGCCCGTTCAGGGCTTTCGCGCCGCCTCCGACCGCCCTCACGCGGCGTCACTTGCGTGATCAGCCCGTGGGCGGCGCGGAGTCGGACGCGGCCGCGTCCACGGACCCCGCCCGGCGGGCACGTGTTCCCTTGATTCGTGTTCTTCTCATGCGCCCAGCGAACGCGGAACGCACGTGTGGGGGACTGCGCCGCGCGCGTGAGGTCACCCGATATGAGGGCCGCCGTCGCCACACCGTCACGTACAGTCACGAAAGACACACACGGCGTCCCCACCCGGGCGGCCTGAAGGGGTTGGTATGTGCGGAATCGTGGGATACGTGGGCTCGCAGCCCGCGCTCGACGTGGTCCTCGCCGGCCTGAAGCGGCTGGAGTACCGGGGGTACGACTCGGCGGGCGTGGCGGTCCTGGCCGACGGGGGCCTGGCCGCCGCCAAGAAGGCCGGGAAGCTGCTCAACCTGGAGAAGGAGCTCGTCGACCGTCCGCTGCCGGCCGGCGCCACGGGCATCGGCCACACCCGCTGGGCCACCCACGGCGCCCCCACCGACGCCAACGCCCACCCGCACCTCGACAACGCGGGCCGCGTGGCCGTCGTGCACAACGGCATCATCGAGAACTTCGCCTGCCTGCGGGCCGAACTGGCCGAGCGCGGGCACAAGCTGGACTCCGACACGGACACCGAGGTGGTGGCGCACCTGCTGGCCGAGGAGTTCCCCTCGTGCGCGGACCTCGCGGCGGCGATGCGACTGGTGTGCCGTCGGCTGGAGGGCGCGTTCACGCTGGTCGCGGTGCACGCCGACGAGCCGGACGTGGTGGTGGGCGCCCGCCGGAACTCGCCGCTCGTGGTGGGCGTTGGAGAGGGCGAGGCCTTTCTCGCCTCGGACGTCGCCGCGTTCATCGCCCACACGCGGTCGGCGATCGAGCTGGGTCAGGACCAGGTGGTGGAGCTGCGCCGGGACGGGGTGACGGTGACGGGCTTCGACGGCCGCCCCGCCGACGTGCGCTCGTACCACGTCGACTGGGACGCGTCCGCAGCCGAAAAGGGGGGTTATGACTACTTCATGCTCAAGGAGATCGCCGAGCAGCCCAAGGCGGTCGCCGATACGTTGCTGGGGCGCATCGACGCCGCCGGTTCACTGACGCTGGACGAGGTCCGCATCAGCGACGCCGAGCTGCGCGAGGTGGACAAGGTGGTCATCGTCGCGTGCGGTACGGCGTTCCACGCGGGCCTCATCGCCAAGTACGCCATCGAGCACTGGACCCGTATCCCGTGCGAGGTGGAGCTGGCGAGCGAGTTCCGCTACCGGGACCCGATCCTCGACCCGCGCACGCTGGTCATCGCCATCTCGCAGTCCGGCGAGACCATGGACACGCTGATGGCGCTGCGGCACGCCCGCGAGCAGGGCGCCAAGGTGCTGGCGATCTGCAACACCAACGGCTCGACGATCCCGCGCGAGTCGGACGCCGTGCTGTACACGCACGCGGGCCCGGAGGTCGCGGTCGCGTCCACGAAGGCGTTCCTGACCCAGCTCGTCGCGTGCTACCTCGTGGCGCTCTACCTGGGCCAGGTGCGCGGCACGAAGTGGGGCGACGAGATCCGGGCGGTCGTCCGGGAGCTGTCCAGCAGCTCCCAGGAGGTCGAGCGGGTCCTCGACACCATGGAGCCGGTACGGGAGTTGGCCCGCTCACTCGCCGACAAGGACACCGTGCTGTTCCTGGGCCGGCACGTGGGCTACCCGGTGGCGCTGGAGGGCGCGCTGAAGCTGAAGGAGCTCGCGTACATGCACGCGGAGGGCTTCGCGGCGGGCGAGCTGAAGCACGGGCCGATCGCGCTGATCGAGGACGACCTGCCGGTGGTGGTCGTCGTGCCGTCCCCGCGCGGCCGCTCGGTCCTGCACGACAAGATCGTCTCCAACATTCAGGAGATCCGGGCGAGGGGGGCGCGGACGATCGTCATCGCGGAGGAGGGCGACGAGGCGGTCGCTCCGTACGCCGACCACCTGATCCGCATCCCGGCCACACCGACGCTGCTTCAGCCGTTGGTGGCGACGGTGCCGTTGCAGGTGTTCGCCTGTGAGTTGGCGACGGCCCGGGGGAACGAGGTGGATCAGCCGCGGAACCTGGCGAAGTCGGTGACGGTGGAGTAGGCCTGGGTTTTCAGGGCTTCGACGAAGGGGGCGAAGGCTCCGGCCGGGAAGGTGAGGGGTGCCCTGGCCGGGGTCTTTGAGTCGCGGACGGCTATGTGGGTGGGGGTGGTCGCGATCTCGACGCACTCGTTGCCGTCGCCCTCGCCGGAGTAGGAAGACTTCCGCCAGTTGTCCATGGGTGCCTCACAGCTCCTTCGCCAGCCGGTGGATGAAGTCACGGGACTGGTCCGGTTCGAGTGATACGGCCTCCACCATATGAAAGCGCGTTCGATACATGTTGAGTTGAGCCTCGGAATCGATAAGGACTGAGCCATGGGGCGCGTCCCGCACCACCGTGTCCAACTTGGGCACGCGGCCACCCACGTACGTCATCGTGCTTGAGGCTCTGGCGAAGCCGTCCAGGTCAAAGGGAATGACGCGCAAGGTGACGCGGTCCGCTTCGGAGAGCTCAAGGAGCCGGGCGAGCTGGGCCTTTGAGGTGTCACGGTCGCCGACCCTGATCCGAAGCGCAGCCTCATGGATCACTGCTTCATACGGGATGGCGGTCTCCTGGCGCGCTTTTCGGTGCCGGATGCGCAGCTCAAGCTCGTCCTGGGTGAGTTCGGGCAGCCTCGCCGAGAAGACGGCACGGGCGTAGTCCTCCGTCTGCAGCAGGCCCGGCACATACAGGATGGCCACGTGGCGTTGGAACCGGGCGTGGTGCTCCAGCTCGGACAGATCCAGGAACGACGTGGGCAGCAGGCCCCGGTACTCCTCCCACCAGCCGCGCGTCCGGCCGGTGGCCATCGCGACCAGGGCGTCGATGAACTCCTTGTCCGAGCAGGCGTAGTGGGACGCGAGGCGCCGCACACGCTCCTCACTCACGCCCACGAGCCCGGATTCGATGTGGCTCATCTGGACGCGATTCGCCCCCAGCAGTGCTGCTGCCTCGATGGCGGTGAGGCCTGCTGCCTCTCGGAGCCTTCGCAGTTCGACCCCCAGGCGCATCTGACGTGCGGTTGGTTCGCGCCTCTGGACCATCAACTGCTCCTCGTTCGGGGGTGGATTACGCGATCGGCTTGCTCCGGATTACAGGTTACCCATACCGTCAGTGATGCGACGCACACTCTGCGGAATCACCGGGACCCCGGAAGCGCACCACTCCGTCCTGCCATGACGGCTGCGGCACTGCCACCGCCCGCGAACGTTCGTAGATCTCCGAACCCCCACCACCGAACCGGAGCTGACGCATGCCCGAAAACGAGTCCTGGGAGTACTCCCTCCACATCCCGAACGACCCGCGCGCAGTCACCATCAGCCGCCGCACCCTCCGCCTGGTCCTCACCATGCACGGCCTGATCGGCCTCGTGGACACCGCCGAGTTGCTCGCGACTGAGCTGATCTCCAACGCCGTACGTCACACCAAGGGGCCGGCCGCCCTGAAAGTCTCCTGGTCGGCGGGGGTGCTGAGAAACGGCGCGTTGGACACCGACCCCGAACCACCTGAGCCGCCACAGCAGTTGCAGCAGCTGCCGGAGCTGGAGGACGGGCGCGGGCTGGCGCTGATCCGGGCCTGCTCCGATCTGTGGGGCTGGCAGCCCCTGTCCGGACACGGCAACTGGGTCAAATACGTGTGGTGCGAATGCGCCGCGTGACCACCCTCCTCCCCGAAGGAGTGAACGCGTCCCGATCGCCCAATCGATCCACCCTTGATCAACTTAGGTTGCGCACATGGTCACATCAGCCCATGAGGGCATGCACCGGATCTTCCAGGAGCGGCCCGAGATCCTCACGCCCGTTCTTGGAGTACTGGGTATCGCGTTGCCGGAGAAGGCGACCGTGCACGCCATTGCCACCGACGCGACGGAGACCAGACCACTGGCGCGCTACGTCGACACCGTACTGCGCGTCGCCCCGTCCGACGGAGAGGACTTCCTGCTCGCCGTCGAGGCGCAGGAACGACGGAACCCGAAGAAGGGGTCGAGCTGGGCGTTCTACGTCGCCTATCTCGAGGCGAAGTACGACCTGCCGGTGACACTGCTCGTGGTCTGCCGCGACCGGGCCACGGCCAAGTGGGCGGCAGGCCCCTTCGCCCGCCCGAACCGCGGCTGGACCGCCCAGCGGACGTACCCGCTGGTCGTCAGTCCGGACAACCTTCCGGTGATCACCGACGAGAGAACCGCGGCCAAGCAGCCGGCGTTGGCCGCCTTCTCCGCCCTGGCACACGCCCACAGCCCCGACATCGACGCCATACTGGACGCACTGGGCCGTGCCCTGGAGGGGATGGACTGGAGTGCCGCCGGTTATTTCTACCAATTTCTGGACGTCACCCTGGGGGAGACCCCTGCCGGAGACAAATGGAGGGACATCGTGACTTTCATCAATTACTTCCCCGGCCGGGGCACCGTGCTTGAGAAGGCCTACCTCGAAGGTGAAGCCACGGGCGAGGCCAAGGGCGAGGCCAGGGGCGAGGCCAGGGGCGAGGCCAAAGGGGTCCTGCGCGTCCTTGAGGTGCGCGGCCTCCCTGTCAGCGACGACATGCGCGAACGCATCACCACGTGCACCGACCTGGACCGCCTCAACGACTGGCTCGACCGGGCCGGCACCGTCGTGCGTGCCGAAGACCTGTTCGCCGAGACACAAGAGTCCTCGCCGAACCTCGCGGAGCGGGGCTGACAGGCTGCGGTAACCCTGCCTGTGACGGTGGAGTGACCGGCGGGGCACCCCGCGTCGTAGGGTGCCCGGCATGAGCATCATCGGGGTCGGGATCGACGTGGCCGAGATCGACCGGTTCCGCGTCTCCCTGCAGCGCACACCGGGTCTGGCCGAACGCCTCTTCGTGGACAGCGAGTTGCTCCTCCCGAGCGGCGAACGCCGGGGGGTCGCCTCGCTGGCGGCCCGCTTCGCCGCGAAGGAGGCGCTCGCCAAGGCCCTGGGCGCCCCGCCCGGCCTGCACTGGACGGACGCCGAGGTCTACGTGGAGGACACCGGGCAGCCCCGCCTCCGCGTCAAGGGCACCGTGGCCGCCCGCGCCGCCGAACTCGGCGTCACGTCCTGGCACGTCTCGCTGAGCCACGACGCGGGAGTGGCGTCGGCGGTGGTGGTGGCGGAGGGGTAGTCCTCCCGGAGAGGTAGCGCTCCCGGACGGGTAGCCCTCCCTCGGCCCTGCCCCCGGGGTGCCGATCAGCGACCGTACGGGAGACTCGACAGCATGCGTAGTGCGTACCGCGTGGAAACCGTCCGAACCGCCGAGCGCGAGCTCATGGCCCGGCTCCCCGGCGGCGCCCTCATGCAGCGCGCCGCCGCAGGGCTGGCCGCGGCCTGCGCGGACCTGTTGGGCCGCGTGTACGGCAGCCGCGTCGTCCTTCTCGTCGGCAGCGGCGACAACGGCGGCGACACCCTGTACGCGGGCGCCCGGCTCGCCAGGCGTGGCGCGGGCGTCACCGCCGTCCTGCTCAACCCCGACCGCACCCACCCCGGCGGGCTCCACGCCCTGCGCCGGGCGGGCGGCACCACCGTCCCGCCCCACCGGGCGGAGGCCGCCCTCCACCGTGCCCATCTCGTCCTCGACGGCATCGTCGGGATCGGCGGCAAGGGGGGCCTGCGCCCCGACGCCGCGCCCCTCGCCGAACTCGCGGCCGCGTCCGGCGCGGCCGTGGTGGCCGTGGACCTGCCGTCCGGTATCGAGCCCGACACGGGCGAGGTGCGCGGCGCGGCCGTGCGCGCCGACCTGACGGTCACCTTCGGGACGCACAAGCCGGGCCTGCTCATCGACCCCGCGCGCGAGTACGCCGGTTCCGTACGCCTGGTCGACATCGGTCTCACCCTGCCCGCCGCCCCGGACCTTGAGGCGCTGCAGCACGTGGACGTGGCGGCCCTGCTCCCCCGGCCCGCCGCCGAGAGCGACAAGTACCGGCGGGGTGTCGTGGGCATCGCCGCCGGTTCCGCGCGCTATCCCGGCGCGGCCGTCCTCGCCGTCTCGGGCGCGCTGCGCGGCGGCGCCGGAGCCGTGCGGTACGTCGGTCCGGCCGGGGACGCCGTGATCGCCCGCTTCCCGGAGACCCTCGTGTCGGACGGGGGCCCGAAGCAGGCGGGCCGGGTGCAGGCCTGGGTCGTGGGCCCGGGCGCCGGGGACGACGCGGGGCCCGTGGCCGAGGTGCTCGCCACCGACGTACCCGTGCTGCTCGACGCGGACGGCCTCCGCCTCGCCGACCGGGACGCCGTACGCGCCCGTACCGCGCCCACGCTGCTCACCCCGCACGCCGGAGAGGCCGCCGCCCTGCTCGGCACCTCGCGCGAGGAGGTCGAGGGGGCACGTCTGGCCGCCGTACGGGACCTCGCGCGCCGCTACGACGCGACCGTGCTCCTCAAGGGCTCCACCACGCTGGTCTCCGGCCCCGACGGCGGCACGGTCCGGGTGAACCCCACCGGCACCGCCTGGCTCGCCACCGCGGGCAGCGGCGACGTCCTGTCCGGTCTCGCCGGCTCCCTGCTGGCCGCGGGCCTCTCCGCCCTGGACGCGGCGAGCGTCGCGGCGTACGTCCACGGCCTGGCGGGCCGCTACGCCGCGGACGGCGCCCCCGCGGGCGCGCACGACGTGGCGGAGGCGATCCCGGCGGCGTGGCGGGACATCAGGGACTGACTCCGCGAGCGACTCCCTGAGGCTTCAGCAGCCCTGCTCAAGCCGGTCGATGGCCTCCTGGACCATCCCGAGGTACTCGACCTCCTCGCACCGGGGCTTGCTCCCCATCCGGTACATGTCGATGCAGTCGTAGAGGTACTCCCCGAGGTCCTCGTCCGGGAGATCATCCGCCAGTTCGCTGCACACCTGTCCGGCGAAATCCGATTCGACACGCGTAGATCGACGACGCACCGCATCCCGGATCCGTACGGCATCACGAAGGCGCATGGCAATGACCACCTCAAACCCCCCGACGGTCCGGAAGGCGGCTCGCTCCCGGCAGCCGGACGCTATCCCCTCCCCCACCCCAGGTCCATACCTTGCCCACAAGTCATACACAGGTACACGAGGTCGCGTGACGGACCCCACGCCACCGATCCGTTCGTACTCCGTTAACAATGGAATGTGATCTCACCGGTCTCCTCGTTGCCGCGGAGCGCCCACCGGCCCAGGCCGGAGGCGACTCCCTACGTCGACCTCACCCGTGCCGAGTGGAGCGCGCTGCGCGACAAGACGCCGCTTCCCCTGACCGCCGAGGAGGTGGAGAAGCTGCGCGGCCTGGGCGACGTCATCGACCTCGACGAGGTACGTGACGTCTATCTGCCGCTCTCCCGGCTCCTCAACCTGTACGTCGGCGCCACGGACGGCCTGCGCGGCGCCCTGAACACGTTCCTCGGCGAGCAGGGCTCCCAGTCCGGCACCCCGTTCGTCATAGGCGTCGCGGGCTCCGTCGCCGTCGGCAAGTCCACGGTCGCCCGCCTGCTCCAGGCCCTGCTGGCCCGCTGGCCCGAGCATCCGCGTGTGGAACTCGTCACCACGGACGGCTTCCTCCTGCCGATGAAGGACCTCCAGGAGCGGGGCCTGGTGTCGCGGAAAGGTTTCCCCGAGTCGTACGACCGGCGTGCGCTCACCCGTTTCGTCGCCGACATCAAGGCGGGCAAGGACGAGGTCACGGCCCCCGTCTACTCCCACCTGATCTACGACATCGTCCCCGGCCAGAAGCTCACGGTCCGCCGCCCGGACATCCTCATCGTCGAGGGCCTGAACGTCCTCCAGCCCGCCCTCCCCGGCAAGGATGGCCGCACCCGCGTGGGTCTCGCCGACTACTTCGACTTCAGCGTGTACGTCGACGCCCGCACCGAGGACATCGAGCGCTGGTACCTGAGCCGCTTCCGCAAGCTGCGCGAGACGGCCTTCCAGAACCCGTCCTCCTACTTCCGCAAGTACACCCAGGTGTCGGAGGAGGAGGCCCTGGACTACGCCCGCACGACCTGGCGCACGATCAACCGGCCCAATCTGGTCGAGAACGTGGCCCCGACCCGCGGCCGCGCCACCCTGGTCCTGCGCAAGGGCCCGGACCACAAGGTGCAGCGCCTGAGTCTGCGGAAACTGTGACGGCTACCCTGCCCCCATGCTGCATCTGCGCCTGATCACACCGTCCGACAGGACGGACGCCGTGGTGCGTCTGATAGAGAAGACGGTCGGCACCACACACCTGGTCGTGCTGCCGGGCGCCGCCCGCAACCCCACCGGGGACGTGGTGATGTGCGACGTGGCGCGCGAGGCGGGTGACGAACTCATCGGCTCGCTGCGGGCCCTGGACCTCGACAAGACGGGCTCCATCGCCGTCGAGAACATCGACCTGTCGCTCTCCAAGCGCGCCGAGAAGGCCGAGGACGAGGCACCCGGCGAGGGCGCGGACGCGGTGCTGTGGGAGCACCTCGCGGACGCGACGCACGAGGAGTCGACGCTGTCGATCACGTACGTCTCCTTCATCACCCTCGCCACGATGATCGCGGCCTGCGGTGTGGTCCTGGACAACGCGATCCTGATCGTGGGCGCGATGGCGGTGGGCCCGGAGTTCGGCCCACTGGCGGGCCTCAGCACGGCCCTGGTGCAACGCCACCCGCGCCTCGCCCTCCGCTCGCTCATCGCCCTGCTGGTGGGCTTCGCCGTGGCGATGGCGGTGACGGTCGGCTTCACCCTCTTCATGGACTCGGTCAACCTGTTCAGCCAGGAGCAACTGCACGCCGACCGGCCCAACACGGGCTTCGTGTACGCCCCCGACTGGTTCTCCTTCGTCGTGGCGGTCCTCGCGGGCATCGCCGGCACCCTCTCCCTGACCTCCGCCAAGTCGGGCGCCCTGGTGGGGGTGGCCATCTCGGTGACGACGGTGCCGGCGGCGGCCAACGCGGCCGTGGCCCTGAGCTACGGCGACACGAAGCAAACCTGGGGCTCCACGGAGCAACTGCTCCTGAACCTCCTGGGCATCATCCTGGCCGGCACCCTCACCCTCCTGGCCCAGAAATGGCTGTGGGCAAAGCCCCGCAACCCCTAGGGGCGCGGGGCTGTGTCGATATGCGGCTCCGCCGCGTGGGCGCGACAAGCCACGACGAACCCGCAGCCCGCAGCCCGCAAACAGCGGAACCCCCACCCCGTACCCGGAACAGGCACCTACCCCAGCGCGGACTTCACCGCATCAGCCAGCCGCCCCGCAACCGACCGCGCCTGATCGATATCCGCCGCCTCCACCATCACCCGCACCAACGGCTCCGTCCCCGAAGGCCGCAACAGCACCCGTCCGGTGGCCCCGAGCTCCCGCTCCGCGTCGGCGACCGCACTCGCCAGCTCCGTGGACGTACCGACCCGGGACCTGTCGACGTCCGGCACATTGATCAGCACCTGCGGCAGCCGCTCCATGACGGACGCGAGGTCCTTGAGCGTACGGCCGCTCTCGGCGACCCGGGCGGCCAGCAGCAAGCCCGTCAGCGTGCCGTCCCCGGTCGTCGCGTGGTCGAGGATGATCACGTGCCCGGACTGCTCGCCCCCGAGCGCGTACCCGTGCTCCTTCATCTCCTCCAGCACATAGCGGTCGCCGACCGCCGTCTGGACGAGCTTCAGCCCCTCCCGCTCCAGCGCGAGCTTGAAGCCGAGGTTGGACATGACGGTGGCCACCACGGTGTCGGCCCGCAGCACGGAGCGCTCCCGCATCGCCAGCGCGAGCACGGCGAGGATCTGGTCGCCGTCGATCTCGTTGCCCTCGTGGTCCACGGCCAGGCAGCGGTCGGCGTCGCCGTCGTGCGCGATGCCGAGGGCGGCGCCGTGCTCGACGACGGCGGCCTTCAGCTGGCCGAGGTGTGTGGAGCCGCACCCGTCGTTGATGTTCAGCCCGTCGGGCTCGGCTCCGATGGTGACGATCTCCGCTCCGGCCCGCGTGAAGGCCTCGGGGGAGACACGGGCGGCGGCCCCGTGCGCCTCGTCCAGCACGACCTTCAGTCCGTCGAGCCGGTGGGGCAGCGCGCCGAGAAGGTGCGCCACGTACTGGTCGAGCCCCTCGTCGTACGACGTCACGCGCCCGACGCCCGCGCCGGTGGGCCGGTCCCAGGGGGCGCCGGTCCGGTGCTCCTCGTACACGCCCTCGATCCTGTCCTCCAGGTCGTCGGCGAGCTTGTGGCCACCGCGGGCGAAGAACTTGACGCCGTTGTCGGGCATGGCGTTGTGGCTGGCGGAGAGCATCACGCCGAGGTCGGCACCGAGCGAGCCGGTCAGAAACGCGACGGCAGGTGTGGGCAGCACTCCGACGCGCAGGACGTCCACGCCCGCGCTGGCGAGGCCGGCCACCACGGCGGCCTCCAGGAACTCCCCGGACGCTCGCGGGTCCCGCCCGACCACCGCCACCGGCTTGTGGCCCTCGAACGTGCCCGCCTCGGCGAGTACGTGGGCCGCCGCGACGGAGAGGCCGAGGGCCATCTCGGCCGTCAGATCCGCGTTGGCGACGCCGCGTACGCCGTCCGTCCCGAAGAGTCGTCCCACTGTGTGTCCTCCGAATGTGCTGAGAAAGTACGGCTCATGCCGAGTGTCCAGGCCCGGCCGGGGTCACGTATATCCCCTGGCACCCGTGGCCTCACGGCGTTCCCGTGAAGTCGACCGTCGTCGGCACTACACGGTTGCCCCGCGTCGGGCCTCCTTCGGCATCTTGGACTCCGTTCAGGTGAGAACGGCTCCCTGAAGTCCCTGCCCTGTACACCCGTACACCCGTGCACTCGTACACCAAGCGCATAAGCCTGCGATAAGCGTTCACCCCCGTAAACGAACCGCCCCGGCGGCACAGAGCGTGCCGCCGGGGCGATGCGTGCGGTACAGCGAAGCGACGATTAGCGCTTGCTGTACTGCGGGGCCTTGCGGGCCTTCTTCAGACCGGCCTTCTTGCGCTCGACCGCACGGTCGTCGCGGCGGAGGAAGCCGGCCTTCTTGAGCGCGCCACGGTTGTTGTCGACGTCGGCCTCGTTCAGGGCGCGGGCGACACCGAGGCGGAGCGCACCGGCCTGGCCGGAGACGCCGCCACCCGCGATGCGGGCGATGACGTCGTAGCGGCCCTCGAGCTCGAGCACCTTGAAGGGCTCGTTGACTTCCTGCTGGTGCACCTTGTTCGGGAAGTAGTCCTCGAGGGTGCGACCGTTGATCTTCCACTTGCCGGTGCCCGGAACGATCCGGACGCGGGCGATGGCGTTCTTGCGACGGCCCAGGCCGGCGGCCGGCTGCGGGTCGCCGAAGCGGGAGGCGAGGGACTCGGAGGTGTACTCACCCTCCACAGGAACCTCGGACTCGGTGGTGTAGCTGTCGATGTCGACCAGCTCAGTCTCTTCGACCGGCTGCTCAGGGGTGGTCTCGGCCACGATTCTCCTCAGATTCTCTTCAGGCTTAGGGGGTGGCCGGACTTACTGCGCGACCTGGGTGATCTCGAACGGCACCGGCTGCTGGGCAGCGTGCGGGTGCTGGTCGCCCGAGTAGACCTTCAGCTTGGAGAGCATCTGACGGCCGAGGCTGTTCTTGGGGAGCATGCCCTTGACGGCCTTCTCGACGGCCTTCTCGGGATTCTTCTCCAGCAGCTCGTCGTAGCGGACGGAGCGCAGACCACCCGGGTAACCGGAGTGGCGGTACGCCATCTTCTGGGTCCGCTTGTTGCCGGACAGGTGCACCTTGTCGGCGTTGATGATGATGACGAAGTCACCAGTGTCGACGTGCGGCGCGTAGATGGGCTTGTGCTTGCCGCGCAGGAGGGAGGCGGCGGTGGTCGCCAGACGACCCAGGACAACGTCCTGGGCGTCAATGACGTGCCACTGACGCGTCACATCGCCGGGCTTGGGGCTGTACGTACGCACGGTTCGTAGCCTTCGCTTCTTCAGTGAGGTTCCTGACAAGGTCACCGAAGCGATCACGACAGCCATGACCGCACCGCGGTGACGCAAGCCGCGTGCTGGTCGCTGGTCATCGGCCCGGTGGACCGGTGTAAGGGCGTCCTCACGTGAGAATGAGCAAGCCAATACACATAACGAACGTGCAGAATACCCGGGCACGCGGGGGCGGGTCAAAACGGGGCCGCTCGCCGCTGGGCTCGATCGGGTGCGTTCGTCGGCTGCGGCTGGGTCGTGGTTGCTCGCTCAGTTCCCCGCGCCCCCTGAAAAGCCCCCTAGGCGGGGTCGAAGGGGCGGAGCCCCTGGGGGATGGGACGGGCAGGGGCGGCGGGGGCGACCTCCTCCGGGGGCGGCCGGTGAAACGCCAGCGTCACCGCCAGCACACACAGCGTCACCGCGTCCTTGAACGCCCGCCGCGTGGGCAACTCCAGAAACGGCCACGTGAACCCCGGCACCTGCGGAACCAGCGCGAGCCAGAACCACGGAGTGCGAGCAACCGACCCCGGCAGCGCCGCACTCGCGAGCAACAGCGGCAGCACGACCACCAGATAGTGGTCGAACGACGGCCGCGACACCATGAACACCGACAGCATCAGCAGACACGCCGTCTCCGTCAGCCGCAGCGCCCCGTCACCCCCGCGACGCCACCGCCCGTACGCACACCACAGCCCCACCCCCGCCGCCCCCACGGCCACCGCGCTCGCCACCACCTCCGGCACCCCGAGCCTCGGCAGCACCACCCCCAACGACGCCTCGTACAGCCGTACGAAGTCGTCGTGCCCGCTCAACAGGAACGGCAGGGTCCGCGTGAAGAACCCCGCCGGGTTCGGCATCAGCAGCGCCGAACCGCCGGAGGCCACCGCAGGGACCAGAACCATCAGCCCCAGCCCGCGCCACCGCCGCGCGAACACGAACAACAGCACCATCGGCGCGAGCAGCGGCTTCAGCGCGACGGCCGCTCCGAGCACCACTCCCGCCGCACCCCACCTCCCCCGCGACATGAGCAGCAACCCCAGCGGCAGCGCCGCGGCAGCGGTCACCGTCCAGTTCCCCAGCTGCACCAGATGCCCGAACGGCGCGAACCCCACCGTCAGGCCGACCAGCCCCAGGACCGCGAACCGGCTCCGCCACGGCACCCCGTGCAGCCGCAGCGCGCACGCCCACCCGAACGCCAGGAGCCCGGTCACCACCGCGGGCACCAGCACCCGAAGGACGTCCGACGGCACGAACACCTGCGGCACCGCCACCACCATGGCGCTGGGGAAGTAGAGGAAGCGCTGGTCGTCGTAGGGCGACCCGCCGTGCCAGAACACGCGTGCCGCCCGCACGAGGAAGGCGTTGTCCATACCGCCCTCCGCATACGTCCGCGCCACGCTCACGACCAGCGCGCACGACACCGCCCCCAGCGCCGCCCACGCCTGCCAGGACGCCGACCCCAGCGACCACCCCGACCACCACACCCGACCGTCCCGACGCCGCTGAGGCCGACCGGACCGACCTGAAATATCCTTTTCATCCACGTTCATTCAGGTCACGCTAGGGGCTCAAGTGCCTCAGGAGGCTGAACAGCACGCCCCAACCCCCGTCTAAACTGCGGTCCATGAGTTTTGGGCAAGGGGAGCCTCAGTGGGACCCGTGGAAGCCGGGATCCGAGCAGCCGCAGTGGTCGAGCCAGGGCGGCCAGACGCCTGACTGGGCCGCGCTCGCCGAGGCGTCCGAGACGCGCAACAAACGGCGACGCGTTCTGTTCATAGTCGGCGGCGCTCTGGCCACGGTCGCGATCGGCGCCGCTGTCGCGGTGGCCGTGGTGACCGCGGACGGTGACGCCGAGGCCTCGAACAGACCGACCAGCGACCTGCCGGCCACGGCGGACATCCCGAGCGCGAGCGACGCGACCGAGCCGTCCTTCGAGCCGACGTCGGCCCCGCCCCCGCTGGACCCGAAGGACTTCATCTCCAGCGCCAAGAAGGACACGGCCCCGCTCAGCGCGGAGAGCCTGTTCCCGGGATCGCAGCTGACGATGGGTGAGTCCGTCTACAAGAAGGGCGCCACGTCCTCCACCAACGACTGCGCGTCGGCCGTCCAGGGCACCCTCGACAAGGACCTGACGGACAACGACTGCACCCGCGTCATGCGCGTCACGTACAGCAAGGACGGCGTCGCGGTCACGGTCGGCGTGGCCCTCTTCGACACCGAGGCGCAGGCGGCGAAGGCCAAGAAGAACGCCGACAAGAAGAGCATCGTCACCTCACTCTCCGGTGACGGCGTGCCCGCGTTCTGCCGTACGGCGATCTGCCGCTCCACGACCAACTCCTACGGCCGCTACGCGTACTTCACCCTCGCCGGCTTCACCAACGGCAAGGACGTCACCGAGAAGGACACCGCGGTGTTCTCCACGGGCGACGACCTGGCCGAGTTCACCTTCCGCCAGATCCGCCGCCGCGGCGAGGCCCAGGCCTCAGCGGCAGCGAACGAGTAGGGCGTTTCAGGGGGCATGGGGGCGAAGCCCCCCCCCCCGGCCCCCCCCCCCCCCCCCCCCCGCAACCCCCCCGCCCACCGCCGCCGCGTCGCGGAGTAACCCGTCCCAAACA
>NZ_JBEYXP010000089.1:0-29796 GCF_040704615.1 Streptomyces sp. NPDC046862
GGGCGCGGGGGTGGTTTTTTTGTGGCCCGGGGGGGCCCCCGGGGGGGGGGGGTCCCCCCCCCCTATTTCCGCCGCCCCCCGGGGGGCCCCCGCCCCCCCCCCCGAGCCGGGTGCGCTGCAACTCACCGCCGGACAGTGTGCCGGCGCTGCGGGACAGCTGCAGGTGGGCCAGGCCGAGCCGGTCCAGGAGGCGGATCCGGCGTCCGAGGTCTTGCAGCAGGGGCTCGCCGACCGTGCGCTGCCGCGTGTCGAGGGAGTCGGCGACGTGCCCGGCCCAGCGGCGGACCTCGCGTACATCCACGTCCAGCAGCTCGGGGTAGGTCAGGCCGCCGAGACGTACGGACCGGGCGACCCGATCGAATCCGGTGCCGTGGCAGGTGCCGCAAGGCTGCTTGCGCATGTACGGGAGGTAGCGCTGCTTGGCGTCGGCCGTCTGGGCGTTGACGAACACCCGTTCCACCTCGGCGAGCGCGCCGCGCAGCGGTTGGCTGGAGGTGTAGGTCATACGAGCTGTCTCGTTCTTGTTCGGGATGTCGACGGTGGCCTCGACCGCCTCCTCGCCGGTGCCGTACAGGACCTCGTGTTGGAAAGCCGCGGGCAGCGACTGCCAGGGGCGGTCGAGGTCCACGCCGCGTTTGGCGGCGAGTGCGGGGACGAACATGTGCTCTCCGGACCGCCATTTGGCGTACCAGGGCGAGGCGCCTTCGAAGAGGGGGAGGTCCGGGCGGGTGATGACGAGGTGTTCCTGGGCCTGCCAGCGTCCGCTGGCGCCGTGGCAGTCCGGGCAGCTGCCTTCGGGGGTGTGGCGGTCGAAGTGTGCAGTGGTCAGGGCGCCGGCGTCCGCGGCCGGGTCCGTGTCCGTGTCCGGGCCGATCCGCGGGAGGCGCGAGTAGAGCAGTCCGAGGTGCCCATCGATCCCGGTGATGGTGGCGATCGTGGAGCGGGGGTTGCGGTTCAGGCGGCGCTGGTCGACCGCGAGTGTGGCGCTGAGGCCGAGGATGCGGTCGACCTTGGGGCGGTTGCGCTGGGTGATGTACTGGCGTACGAACGGCGAAAGGCCCTCCAGATACCGCAGTTGGGCCTCGCTGTGCAGGGTGTCGATGGCGAGTGAGGTCTTGCCGCTGCCGCTGACGCCGGTGAAGGCGACGAGGCGGCCTTTGGGGATGCTGACGGACACGTCGCGCAGGTTGTTGGTGCGGGCGCCCACGACGTCGATGGTGTCGCGCGTCTTGCCGGCCCCGGCAGCGTGTGGGGCCGGCATGCGCGTGTCTGGTACGGGCGGGGTCACGCCTCGTCCGCCTTCCCGCCGAGCTTGGCGAGGTCGGGGGCGAACACGGCCATCCACTGCGGGTGCAGTCGGTAGAAGACCACGTCGTTGTCCCAGTCGAAGGCGTCGTCGCCATAGAAGTCCCGGAAGTACGCGAGCAGGTCCGGCCAGTCGGCGGCCGGCTCGCCGTCTCGGGGGTTGAGGACCTCCGCGGTGCCGTGTGTGAACACGCCCAGGTCCTCCCCGCGCATGTGCGCGGCGCTGACGGCGGGCCGGGCGGCGAGGTGCCGGGCCTTGGCGGCGCCGCGCGCGGTGCCGAAGTGCCATTTGCCGTGCAAGAAGTGCCCGTCCACGCCGCTCACCCGCGGCTCGCCCTTTGCCGTCACGGTGGACAGCGCAAGCGTGCACATGCCAGTGAGCACACCGGTGAGCTGCTCGGCGGTGAGCGTGCGCTCGCTGCTGATGATCGACCGCAGGTGCGCTGTGGAGCGGGCGAGCGAGGCGTCGAGGAGGGCTTGGAGCCGGTGGAGATCGTCGGGTGTCTCACGCATGAGGTTCCTTCTCTGTCCGTCGTCCCGGCCCGCGCCACCACGGCACCGACCGGCGCCCTCACTGTCTCCACAAAACTCGACATCTTCTGTCGTATTTCTTGCGGTGTCCTCTGCACCCTGCCATCGGGGTGTGGGCAGGCGTACGGCTGCGGACACCCCGACCCTGCGCCGCGCCCGCGGCTGGGCGGTGCTGGATTGTTCCGGACGGGTTGTGGGAGACCGCCAAGCTGTTGATCCCGCCGTCGAAGGTGCGGCCACAGGGCGGCGGGACGCAGGACACGCCTGATGAGACGCTGTTTGCGGCGATCATCTACGTGCTGGTCAGTGGCTGTGCCTGGCGGGGACCGTCTCACGCCCGGACTCGCCAACCAACGTTCCACAGACCCGCCAACAAGGAATCAACGAAACGCTCTCACCTTGTGCTTCGGGAGCCCAGCCTCGCCATCTATCGATCCAAGTCACAGGGTTGACGGCGCAGGGCAGCGGGTCTTGGGTGGAGGGCCACGTCCAGAGCAAGGGGGCTGGCCATGGAACTGCTCAGGTTGTCCGACCGACTGCCGCAGTGTTCACGCTGCCGGGGCGATCTCATCATGAGCGGTGTGGCGCCGCAGGACGACGAACACGGTCGGCCCATCCAACTGGAGCTGTGCCCGGTCTGCGACACCGGCGACGTCGACCGCCCGGCGGCCGGCCTTCTCGTCCAGTGGTTCGCGAACGACGGCGGTCATGACGTGAGCCGCGTCCAGGAGGGCGCGCACCTGCTGATGGAGTTCACGAAGGAGTGCATGGCCGCACACTGCTGGTACTGGCAGGAGACGCCGCCGCCCGCCCAGGCCTGAGCCGTCGGTCGGCGGCGCGGGTGCCGGGTCGAACTACTGTTGGGCCGTGGCAACGTACGACTTTCCCGACTTCTCTGGGGGAGCGAGGCTGTAGTGATGGTGCGGGCCTCGGGTTTGTGCAGCTCAGCCACTGGTGATTGAACTCTGACTAATGCAACAGCTGCGGTGCTATCGCTGGCTGGAATTTACGCCATCCTGGCGCAGTCAGGCGCGTCCCTGGGCTACTCCAACAACAGAAAAACCGCCGGTCGACACCCCGAAAGAGGTCTTGGCCTGCGGTTCTTCAAACTGTATGTCAGTACCCTGAGTAGCGCCGACGGGGCACACGGCAGATGGATGCAGGATGCGCCCTTGGTCATCGAAGCCGTGTGTTCGCTGGACCGATCTGTCGTGAGTTTCGTCGATGAGGTCAGCGAGACAGTGCAGCCGGCCCGGACCTCGTCTCGTGAGTCGTCGTTCAGCACCGTGTGCGTATCAGGTGACGGATGCTCAGCGACGGCTGGGCCCGTCGGTCAGTCGATGCCTTCGACGATGCGGAAGTCGCGCTCGAAGCCGTCGGGGAGGGCCACCAGCGCCTTCTGGTATGCCTCGCTCTCGTATGCCGCGACCGCCTGTTCAAAACTGTCGAACTCGATCAGAACGACGCGTTCGGTGATTCCGGCCTCGTGGGCGACGACTCGACCGAAATTGGACAGGACGCGCCCGCCCCCAGCCCGGACAGCCAGACCCGCCAGCTCGTTGTACTCAGTCAGCCTCTCAGGGTCGGGAATGGCGGGGTAGACACTGACCCAGTAGCCCTTGGCCATGGAAACCTCCTGTCCGACTTCGAATTGACGCTCAGATTGCCCGATCCCGGCGACGGAGCACCGGGCATTTGCGAGGACGTGCTGATCCGGTCTGGTTCGTCTCTGCCACCCGCGGCTGTCGGTTCGCGTCCCGGCGAAGTCTTCCTCAGCGCCCCGGGCGCCTTCGGCGACAGGGGAACGCGCCGGAGACGGAAACGAAGGCCTCCCGGTCGACGGGGTCGGCCATGGCGGGCATTCCAGCCCGTCCACGCAGGAGGAGACACGGCCTCATCCGAACCTCGCCGGGTGTCCGCCACCCGCTGGTGCCGTCGGCGTCAGCAGCAGACTGAGGTCGAACGCCGGCGCGCTGTGGGTGATGGCACCGACGGATATCGCGTCGACTCCGGTCTCCGCGACGGCCCTGACCGTGTCCAGCGTGATGGATCCAGACGCCTCGAGTCGGGGCCCTTCCGACCCTCGCAGTGTCACGATGTACCGCATGTCCTCGATGGACATGTTGTCCAGCATGATCCACTCGACTCCCGCGCTCAGCGCCTCGATGGCCTGGGCGGTCGACTCGACCTCCACCTCGACGGCGACGCCCCGCGTGTTACACGCGCGCACTGCCGCGATCGCCTCGCTCACGCCGCCCGCCGCGGCGATGTGGTTCTCCTTGAGCAGGACCATCGCCGCGAGGTCGAGCCGGTGGTTGCTCACTCCGCCGGCGGCGACCGCAGCCTTGTCGAGCGCTCGAAGCCCGGGCGCTGATTTGCGGGTGTCCAGGATCCGTGCCGGAAGCCCGGTCACCGCTTCCGCGAACGCCGCGGCGGCGGTGGCGATGCCGGACATGCGTTGCAGGAAGTTCAAAGCTGTCCGCTCGCCGGTAATGATCTCTCGTGCGGGTCCTGCCATCGTGAGCAGGTCCTGCCCGGTGTGGACGCGGTCGCCGTCCTGAACGTGCTCGGTGACGACGACATCGCTGCCGAGCTGCCGATACACCTCGGCTGAGATCGCCGTGCCAGCGATCACGCCGTCTTGGCGGGCGACGACGCGCGCATGGGCGCGGGTGCCGTCCGGCACCGCCCAGCGGGTGGTGATGTCGTCCTCGGCGCGGTCTTCGGCCAGGGCGCGGCGCACGGCGTCCGCCATG
Source organism: Streptomyces sp. NPDC046862 (assembly GCF_040704615.1). Classification (NCBI taxonomy): domain Bacteria; kingdom Bacillati; phylum Actinomycetota; class Actinomycetes; order Kitasatosporales; family Streptomycetaceae; genus Streptomyces; species Streptomyces sp. NPDC046862. The sequence continues at coordinate 4,593 of NZ_JBEYXP010000089.1, forward strand.
GGGCCGACGGCGACCGCCGTCTGATGCGCCGGGTGCGGGGCTGGGGCACGGCGTTCGGGGCAAGGGATGCATAAAGCATTCATATAAATATCCTATGCTTCACGCATGAACCGTCAAGACGCCACTCGTGACGCTTCCACTGCGATCGGGTCGGCCCTCTACGGGCTGGCCACCAGGGCTGTGCGACGCCTTCCGCGCGATATGAGCCTCACGTCCGCCGCCACCCTGGCCACCCTGCACAGGACCGGCCCTCGACGCATCACCGATCTGGCCGTGATCGAGGGTGTCACCCAGCCCGCGATGACCGTGCTGGTCCGGTTGATGGAGGAGTCCGGGCTGGTCGAGCGCAGGGGCGACGCGTCCGACAAGCGGGTCACGCTGGTGTGTCTGACCGAGGCCGGCGCGTCGTACGTTCAGACGCGGCGCGAGGCGGGCGTCGATGCGTTCGCGCGGCTGATCGACGAACTCGCCGACGACGAGGTCGAGGCCCTGATGGCGGCGCTTCCGGCGCTGGCGCACCTGGCAGAGCTCGAAAGCCAGGACCGCGAAGGGGCGAAGCGGTGACGGGGCGCACCCCGGAGCGCTCCGAGGCGCGTCTGCTGGTCCCCGCCCTGATGTTCATCGCCCTGGTCGTGGCGGCGGTCGCCAGCCTCGGGACGCCGCTGATCACCAGTGTGGCGACCACGTTCCACGTCTCGCTCGACAGCGCGCAGTGGACGCTGACCGTCGCACTGCTGAGCGGCGCCGTCGCCACGCCCGTCCTCGGCCGGCTCGGAGCCGGCCCGCACCGACGGGCCACGATCCTCGCCACGCTGGCGATCGTCGTCGTCGGCAGTGCGCTGATCGTGCTGCCGCTGCCGTTCGCGGGGCTACTCATCGGCAGGGCGGCCCAAGGCGTCGGGCTCGGTCTGACGGCGCTGATGATGGGCGTGGCCCGGGACCATCTTCCCGAGGAGCGCAGCACGGCGACGATCGCCCTGATCTCGGTGGTCTCGATCATCGGCACCGGCGTCGGTTACCCGCTCACCGCACTGCTCGCCGAGATCGGCGGCGTACGGGCCGCCTACAGCTTCGGTCTGTTCGTCACCGCTGTCGCCTTCCTGACCGCGTGGCGTTCCATACCCGCGGCTCCCGAAGGCCGCTCCGCTCACGTGACCGTTGCGGGCGCGCTCGTCCTGTCGGGCGGGCTGTTCCTCGTCCTGTTCCTGGCCGGCCAGCAGAGCCTGTGGAGCCGTCACCTCGCCGTGGCGGTGATCCTCGCCGTCGTCGCCGTGCTCCTGCTGTGCCTCTGGACCGCCTCCGAGCTGCGCAGCAAGGCGCCCCTGGTCGATGTCCGGGCAGTACGGCATCCCGCGGTCGCCGGAGCGAACATCGCCACGTTCGTCGGCGGGAGCGGCATGTACCTCCTGCTCACGCTCATCACGCGGTACGCGCAGACGCCGCACAGCGCCGGCTACGGCTTCGGGCTGACCACCTTCGCCGCCGGGCTGGTCCTCGTCCCGTTCTCGGTGCTGGGGTTCGTCGCCGGCAAACTCACGCCCCGGGTTCGGACGCTGATCGACGCACCCGTGCTCCTGGCCGGCAGCGCCGTCATCGTCGGCGGCGGGTTCGTCCTCTTCGCCACGGCCCGGTCGAACCTGGCCGAACTGCTGGTCGCGATGGGTGTGCTGGGCTTCGGCGTCGGCAGCTTCTCAGCCGCCATGCCCGGCGTCATCCTGGCCGTCACGCCCAAGAGCGAGACATCGAGCGCGATGAGCTTCAACTACGTCGTCCGCAGCGTCGGGTACTCCCTGGGCAGCGCGATAGGCGGCCTGGTCCTGGCCACCGGCACCGGTCATCTCTTCCCGAACGACCACGCCTACACCACCGCAGCACTGGTCGGCATCGCCGCGATGGCGGTCACCGCCCTGACCGCCACCGCTCTCGCCCGCCAACGCCCGCCCGAGATCAACCCCACCGCGGCCACGGCCACGGCCAGCGTGCCGAGTCAGGGCCGGTCGAGCCGATGAGCGGCTCGCCGGAAGGGCGGCGGCCCCGTTGCCCTGGTCGGCGCCGAGGAGACATATCGACGATCGCCAGCGCCAATGGCCTGCTGAGACGAGAGAAACAGGTGGACCACGACTCGGCCGGCACCGTGTGGGTGTCGAGCTCGCCTGAGCGAACCTCATCGAGCGGCGCGCATCAAGTGGCTCGGCGACCGCGAGAGTGAGTATGTCGATGACGGGCAGCAACGCCTGTCGGTGAGTTCCAGCAACGGCTGGGTGGGGTCGGCGTCTGGAGTGTCGGTGAGTTTCAGCAACACCGCCGGGGGCCGCGGGAGCACCGACGAAAGTGCTGCTGACGCGCCGACGGAACGGGCGGCATCATGACCACGATGCCGCCCGTTCCGTCTTGTCAATCGTCGCGGCGGCCGGGCAGATCCGGGCGGTGGTCCGCAGGTGGAAGACAGCCCAGGCACAAGCGGCCCGCGCCTCTACACTCGCTTCGGTCCCGAGACACGCGGCGGCGAGCCCTCCGCCCTGTCGTGGGGAGAGCCAGCAGTGTCCATCTGCCTCCAGGCCGGGAAGATCACCGGGCACAGCGTGGCGAGCAAATACGCACCGCCAGCCGTCAGCAGCGTGCAGGGCAGGCCGGCCGAGTCCACGAGGAAGCCCGCGGCCAGTCCGCCCAGTGGGGTGATCAGCTGGACCGAGGCCGTTGTCGCGCTCAGCACGCGGCTGCGTAGTTCCTCCGGCACCGTCTCGTACGTCACGGTGGCCATGATGGGGTTGAGGACGCCGAAGGCGAGACCCTCTACCGCCATGGTCAGGGCCAGCGGGGTGAAGGTGTCGGTGAAGGCGGCCACTACGAAGCGCGGCAGGCCCCCGATGAGAAAGGCGATCGTGAACACGGGCCACCGCCGAAAGCGGCTGCCCACCGCCCCGTAGACCAGCGCCCCCGCGAGTGCGCACACCCCGAACGCCGCGTTCAGCAGACCGAGATCGACGGCACCATCAAGCTCCACACGGGCATCCACGGGGAGGAGCACGGCGCTCCATCCTTGGTCGAGGCCCCTGGTGACCAGCATCATCAGGCACAGGCCCAGCAGCAACGGCGTGGCCGCCACGAAGCGATACCCTTCTGCGAGTTCACGACGGTAGGCACGCAACGATGTCGGCTCAGCCTGCCGCTGGGCGTGTGCCTCGGGCAGGCCGCGCACCCCGAGCGCGAACAGCGGCGCGGACACGGCGAAGGTCGCGGCATCCACCCACAGGACGTTTTCGGCTCCGAGTACGGCGATCAGCACACCTCCGAGAGCCGATCCAGTCAGCGCCGCACAGCGTGCCGCACCGTCGTACAACCCGGCAGCCCCGGTCAGCGGCATTCCCGCGCGTTCGGCGAGCGTAGGCAACAGCACGCCGCGAGCGGTTTCACCCGGCGCACGGAACAGCCCTGTCACCGCCATGAGCACACACAGCATCCAGAAACGCAGGACGCCGGCGAACTGCAGCAGCGGGATCGCCGCAACTGCGACTCCGCAGACGAGATCCGAGGCGACACTCACCCGCCGTCGCCCGATCCGGTCGATGACCGGACCAGTGGCGAGAGCAGCGAGTACCGCCGGCAGCAGTGTGCAGAACGCAACGATCCCGGCCTTGGCGGCACTGCCCGTGCTCTGCAGCACGAACCACGGCACGCCCATGTATGTGAGGCAATTCCCAGTGATCGAAAGGAGGTTGGCGGCAAGAACCGTTGTCAGAGGACGGCGATCAACCGTCCCGAAGTCTTCGGGCACTACGGTGGTCTCCCATGAGGGGAAGCGCCCACCGCGAACGAAGCAGGTCAGCCGGTGGGCGAAGCGAAGTGGTCAGCGTCTGGCGCGCACAGCGAGGCGCACCGCGATGCGGTGTTCACAAGCAGCGCCTCCAACACTTCGCCGGGATGACCACCCGGCACCTCCACGCATTGTCACCTCGGACACCCGTCCTGCGCAACGATGATCCGTTCGCAACGGGCAGCTCGCACAGGGAGTCGTCCGAGATGCGCAGATGAAGGCCGTCGGTGCCCCCTGCGGTCAGGTATCGGCTGACCGCCCGGCCTTGCTCCGGGTGTGAGCGAGTCGGTAGGAATCGGTGCCTGTCTCGATGATCGTGCCGTTGAAGGTGAGCCGGTCGACGATCGCGGTGCAGAGCCTGGGATCGGTGAAGGTCTTCGTCCAGCCGCCGAAGGACTCGTTGGAGGCGATGGCGATGGCCTTGTTCTCCTCCCGTTCGGTCAGTACCTGGAACAGCAACTCGGCGCCATGACGGTCGAGTTCCATGTAGCCCAGCTCATCAATGCACAAAAGATCGACGCGTCCGTAGCGGGCGATGGTGCAGCAGCTGGTCATAGACGGCCGGCGAGGGCAATGGCCGAAGATCGGGCGGAAGGTGCGCGAGACGGCGCTGCGTCAACGAGGCCACGGAAGAAGGCTCTTGGGGCTGGACCGGGGTGGAGTCATCGTCGGATTCGGCGGCCTTGCCGGCCTCCAGGGCGACAGCGTCCGCGGTCAGCGCGCCAACCCGTAAGGATGCGGCGAGCCCTGCTACCAGGTGAATGGGTCGCCCGGAACGCGCATACCGAGCGACGGACACGGACTCGTCGACGCGGGGTCCATCCCTCACCTGTTCACGCGACTCGACGACGAATTCATGCAGCGAAAGGGAACCCGAACCCTCGACCTGCTGATCAACAACGCAGGAAACTCGGGCTGGGGCAGCCTCACGGACGCCACGCCGGACAGCTGGGACACGATGTTCGCAGTCCACGCTCGCGCGCCCTTCTTCATCGTCCAGTCAGCGCTGAGCCGCCTCGCGGATGGCGGACGGATCATCAACGTCTCCTCCGGCTCAGCCTCGCGACCGATGCAGGCGGTCCCCGTCTACTCCATGGCCAAGGCCAGCATCAACAACCTGACCCATGCCCTCGCGATGGGGTTGGGGCCTCGAGGGATCACGGTGAACACCGTCGCCCCGGGCCGGGTGCGTACCGACATGAACGCGGCCGTCCGCGAGAACGCCGAGATGGCGGCGGCGATCGAGGCGGACACCGCTCTGGGACGCTTCGGTGAAGTCGCCGACATCGCCTCAGTAGTGGCCTTCCTGGCCTCCAACGAAAGCCGCTGGGTGACCGCCCAGGTCATCGAGGCGAGCGGCGGCTACAAGCTCTGACCCACGCAGAGGCACCGAACGGGTGGACGGACCGGGCGCGCTTGAGCTGGCCCAGGGTGACCTCTGACAGCCTCGAAGGCCATGAACAGGACGGTTGAACCGTGTCCGCCGCCCCGTTCAGCCGGGTCAGCCGGGCACCGCGTAGTTGCCGGTTCTCTACGGTCAGTTGGTTGAGGGCACGGACGACGTGCTTGACGTCAGCGCGCAGTTGGCACAGCTCCGCTGCGTCCTTGGCGCGGAGCTCCTTCAACTTCACGATCTGCCTTCGCAGGCGGATCTCGGGGTCCGGTGTCTGTCCGCGCGCCCTGACCTGCGCGTAGAAGTCGTTCTTGAGGTCGGGGTGGCGCTGGGTGAGCGCGTTGCGTGGAACGTCGGCTTCCTGAGACAGGGCGACGATTGTCAGCGCGCCGTTGCGACGGCGCCAGCCGCCAGGTGTGGATCGGCACCCAGCGCCTGGCCCACCCCACCAATTGGGTCCCCTCGCCGACTGCTCCTGGACCGACGACGGCCTGATCACCCCGGCCGCCACCGAGATACTCGGAGGCCACCCCTCCCCCACCGCCCCGGCCACCGACGGGCACCGCGCGGGCCCTGCCGGAAAACGTCACCCGCTTCATCCGAGGCCTGGAAGCAGCCCAGCGCACCGGCACCGTCGAACACGTACGACGGCTGTGCGACGGCAGCGGCCCCTTCCTCGAAACCCTGGCCCCCGCCATCCGCACCGACGCCGAGCAGGCCCTGGCCGAGGCCCGGCCCTGGCCGAGGCCCGGCCCTGGCCGAGGCCCGGCCCTGGCCGAGGCCCGGCCCTGGCTGGCTGGCTGGCTGGCTGGCTGGCTGGCTGGCCACGAGGACTACCAACAGCGCGTCGTCGCCGACCTCGCCCAGGTCGTCTCCGAGAAGCGAACCTGGGACGTACTCTCCCAACTCCCGCCACAGCGCTCACCCGGCGCGGCGCCAGCCCCGCCGAGCAGCGGGTCCTGACCGCGGCCCGCACCTTCCTCCGCCAGCAGGAGGATCCTGAGGTCTGTGACCGTCTCGTCGCTGATGCGTAAAGGGTCAAGGTCACGGCGGATGCGGATCTGGTCGGCGATGGCCACGGGGTCTTTGGCGTCGGTCTTGCCCTCGCCCCGATAGCCTCCGAGGCCCGGTTGATGGCGCGGCCGGAGACGTAGCGGACCGGCTGACCGTGGTTGAGCAGGATCGCGATAGCCAGGGCGGCTCCGCCGTCGGCCAGATCAATACCCCAGGCCACCTCCTCGCCCAAAGCGAGTACGTCAGCGAGGAGCTCAAGCAGTTCAGGCTCGTCGTTGGTAACGCGGCGCGACAGCAGGCGTCGACCGCTTTCATCGATTGCGACACAGTGGTGGTGGGTCTTGCCTGCATCGATGCCGGCCCAGATCGTGACCATGTGGTTCCTCCGTGCAGTGTGCTGCTGGTGCCTCCCACGGACGACCTCGCTGTCGATTCCCTACGGAGCGTGGGGAAGTGTGACGCCACCGCGAATGCTTCCCGCCGGGCACCGTGATGCAGCAGTCTCATTTCCCCACGGCCTTCGTGCTGGTCAAGTGTCTCTTTGGTCGGGGCACCGGAATCCCCGTACGAGCAATCACGTTCGGGGCATCGTGCGAGGCCAGACCAAGAACAAGCTCAGCGGGTGCGTTTGTAGTGGCGGCGTGCTTTTTCGCGGTTGCCGCAGACAGCCATCGAGCACCAGCGGGCGCGGTTGGCGCGGCTGCGGTCGAGCAGGAACAACTGGCACTCGTCGTTGGCGCAGGGGCGTAGCCGGCCGGGCATTTGCTTCTCGGTGGCGGCCCAGGCGAGAACCACCTCGACGACCAGCCGGGCGTGCGGGGGCGTCTTGACCATCCACTGAAGACCATCCGAGGTGATCTCCGGGATCTGGTGGACCCCTTCGAGCAGCGGGCTCAACGCGGCGGGCGAGCTTTCTCCGCTCACTATGTCCCGCAGGATGTCCCGCGTCTCGCGCAGCAACGCCAGTTCCGCGAGGCTGCCTTCGCCGCCGTGCTCCCCCGCCCAACGTATGCCTCCGGCCGGGTCGCCGAGTGCGTCCCGTTCCTCACCGTTGACCAGTGGCCTGCTGTTGAGCAGGTCCAGCAGAGTATCCATCGAGCGCCGCTCCCCTTCTAACCAGATCGAGTCCTTTGACAGGTTAGCCCATCCTGTGCTTGCATGACGAGGAACTAACCGGATCAAAAATTTAAAGGGGTTAGAAATGAGCTCGACGCGCCACCGGACCGCCACCGTCGACGGCCATGAGATCTTCTACCGCGAAGCCGGCCCCGCCGACGCCCCCGCGATCGTCCTGCTGCACGGCTACCCGACCAGCTCGTTCATGTTCCGCGAGCTCATTCCGCTGCTGGCCGACGACTACCACGTCATCGCGCCGGACCACCTCGGCTTCGGCCACTCCGACGCCCCCCTAGCAGGGGACTTCACCTACACCTTCGACGCCCTCGCCGAACTCACCTCCGGACTGCTCGACCAACTGGGCCTGGACCGCTACGCCCTCTACGTCCAGGACTACGGCGCCCCCATAGGATGGCGCCTCGCACTCCAGCACCCCGAACGGATCTCCGCCCTCGTCACCCAGAACGGCAACGGCTACGAGGACGGTTTCGTGGAGTCATTCTGGACCGACGTCTGGGCCTACGGGGCGGACCCCGGCCCCGACACCGAACCCGCCGTCCGCGCCGCGATGAGCGTCGACGCCATCCGCTGGCAGTACGTGCACGGCGTGCCCGACCCGAGCCTGGTCAGCCCGGACACCTGGGAGCACGACTTCGCCCTCGTCTCCCGCGAGGGCAACGACGAGGTCCAGCTGGCACTGTTCCGCGATTACCAGAACAACCGCCCGCTCTACCCGCTGCTACACGAATTCCTGCGCACCAGCGAGGTCCCGGTGCTCGCCGTGTGGGGCCGCAACGACGAAATCTTCGGCCCGGCCGGCGCGCGAGCCTTCGCCCGCGACGCAAAAGACGCGGAGGTGCACCTGATCAACGGCGGTCACTTCCTTCTGGAGAGCCACCTGGACGTCGTCGCGGGTTACCTGCGCGGCTTCCTCGGGCGGGTGCTGGACTGAGCGGATGTCTCGTGACTGATCCTCTGGCGCCGCCTCGCCCGGCCGCTGGCCGCTGATCTCCGCCGCCCCTGGGAGAAGCCGGCCGAGCCCGGGCGGCTCACCCCCCGCCCGGGTCCGCCGCGGGTTCAGGAACCTCCGCCCGAACTTGTCCTGTCCGGCCCGTGCGCCGAAACCCAACCGGCCCGGCCCGCAGGCCGCCCGGCTCGAAGAACCGTCGCCCCGCCACCCGTTACGACGTGGGCAAAACAGTCAGGCGACCCGAGACCGGGCCTTGACCCCTGATCTTGGACACACGAGACACTGGATCCTGAGGATCTGAGAACGGACATCTCGTGGCCATGAAGCACTACCCGCCGGAGTTCAAGGCGGACGCGGTCGCGCTGTACCAGTCGCGGCCCGGAGCGACGATCAGGTCGGTCGCCGCTGACCTGGGCGTCAATCCGGAGACGCTGCGGAACTGGGTACGGGCTGCCGGGGCAAGCCGGCCCCGGGGACGCCGGACGGAGATACCCGCCGAGCCTCCCACTGCGCTGGAGGCACACCGATCACGGCGCCCAGTACACAAGTAGAGCGTTCACCGACGCCTGCCACCGGGCAGGCGTGATGCAGAGCATGAGCGCCGTCGGCAGCTCGGCGGACAACACGCTCGCCGGGTCCTTCAACGCCACCTGCAAGAGGGAGGCCCTCCAGGGCCGCAGTGCCTGGACCGACGAGCGCGAAGCCCGCCTCGACCTGTTCCGCTGGCTGCACCGCTACAACACCCGACGCCGCCACTCCAGCCTCGGAGAACGCAGTCCCATCTCCTACGAGACAGCACTCGACACAACATCAACTACTCTGGCCCAAGCCGCATAGCCCGTGTCCAAGATTCCGGGTCAGGGCCCGTTGTCCTAGACAACTTTGCGTTGCTGTGTCAGCCGGTCAGGGGCTGCTTTCTTGAGCCTTCTGGCTGGCGCCCGGTGAAGTGATGGCCGTTCGTGCCGCCTGAGCCGCCGGAGGCGGGGACATGCCACGACCCAGCCAGGAGAGGAGAAGACCAAGTGTGCCGGCGATGGCCGGCCAGTAGAGGTAACGGAAGTCTGTCGCCGGCATGATGGGCAGGTAACCGAGTACGTATGCCGCGGAGCTGACACCCAGCGCCCGGACCGGCATCGAGGACCTTCCCCTGCCCGGGCGGATCGAAAGCACGATCGCAACGGTGAGCCAGAACCATCCTGTGAAAAGGAAGCGCATATCGTGGACCGCACCAATGACGTACGTCCTCAACGTGGCTTCCAGTCGAGGGTGTGACGCCTTGAGCCCCAGGGTGTTGGCGATGATCCCGCTCTGGTACTCGTAGCTACCGTCGAAGAGCAATTCCGAGAACAGTTGCAGACGGTATTGAATGTAGCCGGGAATGTGGCTGGTCATCTCGCTGGTCCACAGGGACGTGAGCTGGTCCGAGTGCGGGGCCAGACCATTCGGGCCGTGTTCCCAACAGGTGAAGTAGGAGTTCGACAACGACTTGATGCGGTGGCACTCCTGCGCTGCGGTCACGAGGCGGTCGCGAAGGTCCGACGGCACGGCCGCTGACCGGAGTTCGTTCACGTTCAGGACGTGGAGCAGGTCGTCCAGCATGATCTGCGAGCCTTGGCTCATCTGCACCGGCCGCGCGAGGGAGGAGATGGCGACGCTGGGCACGACTAGGCCGACGGCGAGGGCGACCGTGGAGATCATCCAGATCCGGCGTCCGGGTCTGCGCCACAGCGCGAGGACGAGCATCACGAAGATCGGGATCGCGGCGAAGATCGCGTTCTTGCGGACCAGGATGGCATAGACGAGGAAGAGCACACCGAGGCCGAGGAGAGCCCACCGCAGGGTGGAGCGACAAGCTGCCAGGCGTCGGCCGATGAGCGCGACCGCGCTGGTGGCGAGGAGGGCGAACGCCATGTGGACGTCCTTCCAAACCACTCCGACGAACGTCAGGACGTGGGGGGTCAGCCCGAGGCCGAGGACGGTGAGGGATCTGGGTCGGCTCGCGGTCCGCTCCCAGACCCACGAGGCGATCACCCAGAGCGCCGCCCAGAGGATGACGGACTGAAGGACGGCCATCGTCGCGGGCGTACCGGTCACAGCGATGAGCGCGCGCCATACCAGGCTCATGACGGGTGGGTGCCAGTCACTGAGCGGTTCCTCGCCCGTGGCCTGCTTGAGCTGGGAAATCGAGTCGGGACTCATGTACCCAGGGGAGAAGACGACGGTGGTGACCAGGCAACAGGCCGCGGCGATGACAGCCAGCCCCCAGATCCAGCTTCGTTCTTGCCGGATCCATCGAAGATGTCCCATATGTCGGGATGCTAACAGTGCGGACGGGGCCCGGCCCGTATCGCCCGGCGGAGTTGCGCTTCTGTTCAGGGTGCGACGAAGACGTAGCGCCGGTAGGTGAAGAAGCGGAACAGCGTGGCGACGATCCAGCCGAAGATGCGCGCGACATTGTCGCTCAGGGCCGAGTCGAGTCCCATCAGGTGGCGTGACACGAAGACCGTTCCCGCCGTAATGACGACGCCGACGATATTCACGAAGGTGAACAGGACCAGCTCGTAGGTCGCCTCCTCGCGACGCTGGTGACGGTAGGTCCAGTAACGGTTCCCCACCCAACTGAAGATCATTGCAGCGCCGGTCGCGACCACGGACGCCTGGATGGGCGCAGACCGCATCGGTCCGACGCCGGCACCCGGCAGGCCGAAGACCAGCAGGTTGTATCCGCCGTTGTCCATCACGAAGGCGAGGACCCCGACGGCTCCGAACATTGCGGCCTCGCGCCAGATGCCCCGGATGGCGTGGCGCATGCGCAGCGTCAAAATCGCGAGGACCGACACAGAGGGAGGGTAACGGCACGGCATGCCCTCGCCTAATAGCACTCTTCGTGTCGCATTATGGAATGATATAAGCGAGTTTGTTCAGCTGAGGAGAGGCTGTGAACCCGACGATCGCCTGCGTCGTGCCGTGCCACAACGAGGAAGCAGCGGTCGGCACTGTGGTGCGCGATCTGAGGTCGGCGCTCCCCGAGGCCGACATCTACGTTTACGACAACGCATCGACCGACCGTACGGTGGAGGTCGCTCGCGAGGCGGGTGCGATCGTCCGGGAGGAGCATCGCAAAGGGAAGGGCAACGTCATTCGGCGCGCCTTCGCCGATGTCGACGCTGACGCCCTGCTCGTCATCGATGGTGACGACACGTACGACGCGTCACGGGCGCGTGAAATGGTGGACCTGCTGTTCGATGGACCGTACGACCAAGTCGTCGGCGCTCGCCGTGAGACGGTCGACGGCGCCTATCGGGCAGGCCACGCGGTCGGCAACAAGCTGCTCACTGGGGCGGTGCGGTCGCTGTTCGGTAACGAGGTGACCGACATGCTGAGCGGATACCGGGTCTTCTCCCGGCGCTTCGTCAAGTCCTTCCCGGCCCTCTCCCGCCAGTTCGAGACGGAGACCGAGATGACGGTCCACGCACTCAATCTCCGGCTCCCCACGGCAGAGGTCACAGTCGGCTACAAAGGCCGGCCGGCCGGAAGCGAGAGCAAACTGCACACCTATCGCGATGGCTGGCGAATCCTCAAAGTGATCCTCAACCTGGCGCGGCGCGAGCGGCCCTCGCTCGTCCACACCGTGGTCGCGGGGCTACTCGTCCTCACCTCCACCATTCTCGGCATCCCGGTCATCATCGACTTCGTCCGCACCGGCGCCGTGCCGCGCTTCCCCACGGCGATCCTCGCGGCCGCGATCATGACCATCGCGACCCTCGTACTCCTCGTGGGCTACGTCCTTGAATCGGTCATGCACATGCGTCAAGAACAGTCCCGGCTCGTCCACCTCGCTTACCCTGCGCCACGGCGCTCGCAGCGGCGCGCCGCATCCGAGGACGCTGATGTCTCGGTGACGACACCCTGATCCGTCGCCAACTGCCGGCTGGCAGAGTGGTCAGGTATGTGTCGACGGTCACGTAATTACCCAGACCGGCTCCGTCGTCCCCGCTCGTTCGTGCGATTCGTCCGAGCGTGAAGGAGCTGGGCCGCCCGGCAGTGAAGTGTCCGGTCCGAGCCGGGCCGTCAAGGACGCCTTCGGCGTCGCTACCACGATGAGCTGCGCTCATCCTTGACCGCCCGGCTCGGACCTAGAGGATCGGCTGGTTGCCAGGCGGCCCGGGAGGTGCGCCGTCCGCCTGGCCGCCGCGGAGCAACTCCGCATTCCCCATCGGGATATCCATGAGCTCCAGCCTGGGGAATTACGCGAAGTTCCACAGTATGTGTTCCGTTCCGCGTCTATGGGGGACAGACACTTGGCAGGCGGTGCGACTGCACGGCCCTTTCGTGGACGCCGCACCTGAGGGACGAGCAGGTGCCTTGCATCGGTTCAGAGGTCGGTGGATGTCGGCGACGGGCGGAAACGCGCCCATGTTCCGTGCCCCCGGTTCTCGCCCCCGCATGGTCGCTCAGGAGCCAACTGCATCGTCAGCTCATGCACTGGTCCACCGCGGAATTCCCGCGTCCTGGCCTTGGGCTGCGCCCCTGCTGTGAGCGAGCTCCGACGGCCATGGGCGAGGGGCTAGACGTGTCGGGTCACGAGGGCCGCGTACCGGTCGCTCGGCGTATGACCGCTGCGCCGCCGCCGTCCAGGACGTGCAGGGACATGGAGGATTCCCCCGCCGGGCGTTGTACTCGCCCCGGCATCCCGGTGAGCGCCAGGGTGTCGGTGTCACCTACGGGATGCACCTTATGTGGCAGGAGCCGTCGGCATGCGGTGATATGGGAGAAAAGGGGAATTGTGGCGCTGGAGAGTCCTGGTGACTGAAGTGTGCTTTCATACGACTGAAGATCTGGGGTCGCCGCCCTGATGGAGGATGGTCTCGATCAGGGGCTGGTGCGGACGGGCCGGCACGGCCGGCTGTCCGCAGCCGCCACCATGGGATCACGCGGCCAAAGGCCCGCACGGCCAAGCCGTCCGGGCCAGCAGGTACTTCACCAGGCCATGTCCGCCGCTGCAGTGCTGGTCGTGGTCCTGCTCCTGCTCATGGTCGTCCGGCTGCCGTGGGCCGGCGACCTCGGAATGCATGCTGCGGTGCTCGAGCGCCTGCACGCGGATCCACAGCACCCGGGTAACCCGCTGGTGGACGCGGACACACCGAGCCCCTACTACTCGCCGTGGATGGTGGCCCTCTGGCTGGTCGCAGAGGCCACCGACTGGTCCACCTTCCAGGTGCTGCACTTCTCGGCTCTCGTCAACCTTCTGCTGCTTCTCACAGGGATCCGCGGCTTCGTCCGCACCTTCACACTTCAACGATCCGCCGTTCCATGCGCGATGCTGTGCGTGACGCTGCTCTACGGGGTGGGGCTGTTCGCATGGAGCGGCTTTCCGAGCCTCACATCGCTGTCCCTGACCCTGGCTTACCCGAGCACCTTCGCTTTCGGGCTCTCCTTCCACCTGTGGGCCCTGCTGCGCACGGCAGTAGCGGACGCATGGCCGTTGCCTGCTTTCCTGGCGCTTGGGTTGCTGCTGGCGCTCATTCTGCTCGCGCACCAGTTCACGGGAGGGGTCGCGATACTCGGTGCCGCAGGCGTCCTGTTGGGCGCGCGTCCATGGCCGAAGTCCGGCATCTGGCTCCGCGTCGGCACGGCGGCCGCTGCCGCCGCGGTCGTGCTGGCTGTCTGGCCTTACTACCCTTTCTTCTCGCTATTCACCGTGGGCGGGCTGGAGGGTGTTCACCGGCCGCTTTATCAGGATCTGTTCGAGCGGTTCTGTCTGGTGTCGGTCGGGGTTGCAGCACTCGCCGCTCGCTGGTGGAAGGACCGCCGCGATCCTCTAGTGATCTTCTTCCTCCTGGGGCTGGCCGTCTTCACGGTGGGCGGGCTCACAGGTCGGTACTCCTGGGGCCGGACGCTCCCAGCGGTACTTGTTCCCGCACAAGTAGCCCTCGCCCTCGAAGCAGTCGGTGCAGGGCGGCGGGTGGTGGCGCGGCTCCTTGCGCCCTTGGCAGCGGCTGCGCTGCTTATCGGTGCCTGGGCTCAGGCAGGGGTGCTGGCGTATGTGCTCCGTACGGACGCGATCCCGCCCGCCCTGCGCGCTGCCCCGCGCTTCACGCCCTGGCACGCCATCGACCAGCTGATCCGCCCGGTGCCGACGGGGCAGACGGTCATGACCAACGACTACTACGCGCTGCGAATGATTCCGGCCTACGGCCCGTACACCGTTGCGCCCGCCTACCCGGATGTGTTCCTCGCCGATGCGGAAGCGCGCCGGAAGGCGACCGATCGCTACTTCGCCCCCGGCACACCGCGGCAGGATCGCCTGGCCATTCTCCGGGACTACGGCGTGTCCTGGGTTGTGCAGAAGAGCGGCCATCCGGGGGGCCTGCTTGTGGATGACCCGGCCCTTGAGGAAGTCGCCCGTGGCCGGTACGGGCTGGTGCTGTTGAGGGTGAAACACCGATGACCGGCAACCGACCGTATCGGCGGAATCAGTGGAGTGAGGGAGATCGTGCCCGACGTAACCGTTGTCGTCATCGTGTACAACGACGCCGAGCGCCTGCCCAGGGCGGTGCGGTCGGTGCTCGGCCAGTCACTTCGCAATCTGGAGGTGATCATCGCCGACGACTGCTCGAGTGACAGCACACCAGAGGTGGCCCGGCAGCTTCAGGCAGCGGATCCCCGCGTCCGGTACGTCCGGTTGGAACGCAACAGCGGCGGCTGCAGCGCACCGCGCAACGCCGGGATCGACGCAGCACGGTCCCCGCTTCTGATGTTTCTCGACAGCGACGACGAACTGCCCAAGCATGCATGCAAGTCGCTGCTGCTCACCGCGGAGCGGACCAGGGCGGACTTCGTCACCGGCGAGGTAACCCGGATCTTCGAGGAAACCGGGGCCACGCGGCTGTGGTACCCAGACCACTTCGATGACGTCCGCCTCGTCGAGGGACTGCGCGAGGCTCCGGAGTATTTCCTGGACCATCTCTCAACGAACAAGCTCTACCAGGCCGACTTCATCGCCCGCCACGGACTCCGCTTCCCCGAGGGCATCCACTACGAGGACCAGCTGTTCTCGGCCAAAGCGTTCACCCTGGCCCGCGCTTTCGCCGTCGTACCCTGGCCCGTCTACACCTGGCGTCTCACGGCCGCCCCAGCCAACCTCTCCATTTCCTCCAGCCGCCACAAGATCCAGAACCTGGTCGACCGGATCGCCGTGGCCCGCATGGTCGACGAGTTCCTCGAGCAGAGCGGCAACGCCGATCTGCGCCCCGCGAAGGACGAGAAGTTCCTCCGCCACGACCTGCGCCTGTACCTCGGCGACCTTCCTTTCCGCGACCGCGCTTGGTATGAGCGGTTCACCGAGTTGATGACTCCCTACCTCGCCGAGATCAGCGCCGAGGCAGTCCGCGCGCTCCCCCGCGAACAGCGCATCTGCCTGTATCTGTTGCGCACCGGCCGCCTCGACGAGGCGATCGAGTGCGCCCGCAGCCTCGACCGCCCGAGCCTCGCCCCGCGTCACGTGACCAGAGAAGGGAGCCGGACATTCTGGGGAAGCACCGCCCCGGACACGGACGGCGCCGACGAGCTGAATATCAGTGAGTGGCGACTGGACGAACAGCCCTTCCAGACCGCCCCCATCCGGCACGAGATCGACCGGGTGACTCCGGCAGGTCCCGTACTGCTCCTCTCGCTGCGCACCTACGACCCGGCACGGCTGCTCACCGCGTCCGGCGAGGTGACCGCCGAGCTGTGGCTTGCTGCGGCGGGCGAACCCCTGAAGCTCCCATTCCAGTACGCCCCTGACACCAACGGTGCTGCCGATGTGCACACCGCCGAGATCGCAATCGACCTCCGCCGCGTCCCCATGAAAGCCAAGGGATTCAAAGGCCACCGCCATCCTGTTGTGGCGCTCGACCGCCTTGGGACGACGCGTACCGACCTGCTGCTCGCTCCCCGTGACCTGCCTCCGCTGCGGGCGCGACTGCCGCTGCACGGCCCGCTCGCCGGGCACACCGTGCGGGTGGCCTGCGAAGGCCGGGGCGCCGGACGGCTGCAGTTCGCCTGGGAGCGGTCCGGTGCGCTGGGCTGCGTGGAGAGGCTGGCACCAAGCCTGAAACCCGTACGCGGCAGAGTCCAGCGGCTGCAGCGCAGGGCCACCGGCCCACGGGCGAAGGCGCTCGTGTACCACGAGCTGATGAAGCTCCCCGTGGACAGGGACCTGGTCCTGTTCGAGGCCCAGGAGGGACGCGGCTACGCCGACAGCCCCCGCTACATCTACGAAGAACTGGTCCGGCGCGGCCTGCCCCTGCGCGCCGTCTGGTCGTACTCCGGCGACCCTTCCTCCTTCCCCGACGATGTTCGCCTGGTCCGGCGCGGCAGCTGGGAGTACGTCCGCACGCTGGCCCGCGCCCACTACTGGGTCGACTCGCACGGATTGCCCTCGATCTACGGCAAGCGGCCGGAGACCCGCTACCTCCAGACCTGGCACGGCCAGGCCATCAAGTACATGGGATTCGACATGCCCGAGCTGCGGTTCGGCAGCCCCGAGCGGCAGCAGAAGCACCGCGACATGATCTCTCGCTGGGACGTCCTCATCTCACCCAGCCAAGAATTCGAGCGCACCTTCGTGCGGGCCAACGAGTTCACCGGCGAGCTGCTGACCTGCGGCCTTCCCCGCAACGACGCGTTGGTGCGCTGGAACGAACCCGAGCAGCGCGACCGCGCGGCAGCTGCTCGCGCCCGGCTGCAGATCCCGGACGGGAGCCCGATGCTGTTGTACGCACCCACCTTCCGGGACGGCGAACGCGGCACGGGCAACTCGATCCGGGTCGACCTCACAGAGCTCGCGGAGCGGTGCGGCGGCGACTGGAGGATCGTCGTGCGTCCGCATTACTACGAACGCTTCACCGTGCCACGGGAACTCGGGCACGTTGTGCGCGACGGCCGCCCGTTCGCCGACATCAACGACCTGCTGCTCGCCTCCGATGCCCTGCTCACCGACTACTCGTCGGTGATGTTCGACTACGCGAATCTCGGACGGCCCATCCTCCTCTTCACCGACGACTACGAGCAGTACCGCGACAGTTCCCGCGGCACGTACTACGACCTCCCTGATATCGCCCCCGGCCCCATGCTGGCCACCACGGAGGAACTCGCCGATGCGCTGAGAGATCTGGACCAAGTGAGGGCCGAGTGGGCCGACCGGTACGCCCGCTTCCAAACGATGTTCAACTCCCATGAGACCGGACGGGCGAGCAAGACCGTGGTCGGCCTCTTCTTCGAAGGAGACAACCGATGAGCGGATCCACGCGCGCAGCACGGCCTTCGCGCAACATCTTCCTCGTCGGCATCGACGTCGATTCCATGGGCGGTTCACAGCGCGTTCTGCACACGCTCGCCCAAGGATTCGCCGAGCGCGGGCACCGCGTCGACCTCATCGGCATCCGTCCCAGCCCCGAGCCCCACCGCTACCACAGCTCTCCGGCGTACCGGCACACCACGCTCTACACCACCCCGCCGGCACCGCTCTGGCACGCCCGGAGCCTCGGCGAGCGGTTCAACCCCGTGCGGCTGCGCCGGGCGCACGCCGGGCGCGCCGAACGAGACCGCGCTCGCGCACGCCTCACGGAACGGTTCAACGCCGTGGACGACGGCTACGTCATCATCGGCTCGCCCTGGGCGGTGGACTGGCTCACCGCCGTCGAGTGGCCGCAGCTCAAGGGCCTCGGGCAGTACCACGAGTCCTTTCTCCAGGCCCGTAGTTCTGCGAACCTGCGCCTGATCCTCCGCCATTATCCGCGGCTAGAGAAGTCGGTGTTCCTCAGCGAGGGAGACGCTGCTGAATTCCGGCGCCACCGGCTGCCGAACGTGTGCGTCATGCCCAATCCACTGCCCTTCCACAACGGGCAGCCCGCACCACTGGACACCCAGCGCGTCGGCGCTGTCGGACGACTCGAAGGAATCAAGCGCCTGGATCGGCTGATCGACGCGTTCGCCCATGCCTGCGCCGACCTCCCTGCCTGGGAGCTGCACCTCTTCGGCGACGGCCCGATGGAACCGGCATTGCGAGAACAAGCCGCACGCCTGGGGATCAGCGACCGGGTGCGGTTCCGCGGGCCCGTAGTGGACATGGCCACCGCCTACCGGGAGCTGTCGGTGGTCGCTCTCACGAGCGAACGCGAAGGGCGCCCGATGGCACTCGCCGAGGCAGCGGCCTGCGGCGTGCCGTCCGTGAGCTTCGACCTCTCCCCCGGAGTACGAGAACTGGTCGAGGACGGCCGCACGGGCATCCTGGTAAGCCCCGGAGACACAGCGGCGTTCGCCACCGCGCTGCGGCGGCTGGCCGAGGACGCCGGGCTGCGCGAGAGGTACGGCAGCGCAGCGCGCGAGCATGTGTCCTCACTGGAGCTGCCCGCTGTGCTCGACCGCTGGGAGACGTTGTTCGACGAAGTCGACCGTTGAGACCAGCGCCAACTGTCCTGTGTCTTGAAGAGATCCGCACTGTTGAGGTGCTTGCTTCGACTCATCAATTCTGCCTATCCCAACGACGGCCACGCGCTGGCCGGCCGGTTGGCCCCGCCGTATGCCGCTCAGGCGGTGTCGGGTCCGTCCCTGTCGCCCCGGGAACTCGACATCCTGGCGCAGGTGGAGGGGGCTGCAGCAACGCCGAGGTCGAGCGAAGGCTGTCGCTGCTACCCGAAACGGTCAAGTCGTATCTGCGCAGCGAGATGCGCAAGCTGGGAGCGAGCACCCGCTTCGAGGCGGTCGTCGCAGCACGCCGACAGGGTCTGCTTCTCTAGTACTCCAGCCGTAGATCGTGATCTTGCTGTTCAGGGCTGGTCCGGAGATGGCTGGGGCCACCGTTGATCATCGTGATTTGTGTGGACAAACGAAGATCAGGCGGTGGCCGCGGGGCACAGCGTAGTGCCTGCCCGGTGGCGGGCGATGTTCGACCAGCTGATGGGCCGCGTGGCGGGCCGGTTTGCTCGGGTCGAACCCCGACGTCGCGCAACCGCGTTGGTGCTCGGACTGCTGTCAGACCTGCCGAGGAAGAACTGCTGGACGCTGGCCGAGCATGCAGGCGACGCGACTCCGGACGGCATGCAGCACCTGCTGCATCGTGCGAAGTGGGACGCCGACGCTGTCCGCAATGACGTGCGCGCCTACGTCGTCGAGCATCTCGCCGACGACCAGGCGGTGCTCGTGGTCGACGAGACGGGCGATCTGAAGAAGGGCATGGCGACCGTCGGCGTCCAGCGCCAGTACACCGGCACCGCCGGCCGCATCGAGAACGCCCAGGTCGCCGTCTATCTCGTGTATTCCGCCGCCCGCGGACACGCCTCCATCGACCGAGCCCTGTACGTGCCACGCTCTTGGACCGAGGACCCGGACCGCTGCCGGAGCGCGGGCATCCCGGACGATCTGGCCTTCGCCACCAAGCCCCAGCTCGCCGCCCGCATGGTCGAGCGGGCGCTGGACGCGGGAACCCCCGCACGCTGGGTCGCGGGCGACGAGGTCTACGGCGACAACCCCCACCTGCGGATCACCCTTGAACGCCGCCGGACCGGCTACGTCCTGGCCATCTCCAGCACCCACACGATCACCACGCGCGCTGGGAAGTTCCAGGCGAAGACCCTGGCCGCGCGGATCCCGAAGCGGGCCTGGCAGCGACTGTCAGCTGGAGCGGGCGCGAAGGGCGAACGGTACTACGACTGGGCACAGGTCGATATCCACGACCCCTCCGGTCGGCCCGACCACTGGTGCCTGCTGGTCCGCCGCAACCGTCGCACCGGCGAACTCGCCTTCTACCGCTGCTTCTCACCCGGGCTGGCGGCACTGTCGGAACTGGTGCGGGTGGCCGGACGGCGCTGGACGATCGAGGAGACATTCCAGGCCGGCAAGGGCCTGACCGGCCTGGACGAGCACCAGGTTCGCCGCTGGACCTCCTGGCACCGCTGGGTCACCCTCGCGATGCTCGCCCACGCCTTCCTCGCCGTCACCGCAGCCACCGAACGGCGCGACCAGCCCGCCCTCGACGGCCTGATCCCCTTGACCGGCAACGAGATCCAGCGCCTGTTCGCGGCCCTGATCAGCCCGGTCCACCACGTCGCACACCGCCTGCGCTGGTCACACTGGCGACGCCGACACCAAGCCCGCGCCCGAGCCTGCCACTACCGACGGCAAGCAACTGCCCAGCCGTAGAGGCTGGTGTCCCCTGACCGGTGGCGATATCGAGATGTCGCGAGGTCGGTGCCGATGCATACTTCCTCACCGTGGAAACCATGACAGGCGAGCTGCGGCGCCTTCGATCCGGACCGGGAGCCGAGGATGACGACCAGCCCCGGCCGTTTCTCGTGCGCTGCCGGTTCACCGCCGAGGATCCGGCCCAGGTAATAGCCAATGCGCGTGCGGTACTCATGTGCGTGGTCGCGCAGATGGCTGAGTGGCCGGCGGATGAGCTTTGGCCGCAGCTGCTGCCGAACTGGTTCATCCAGCGGTGCGCACCCGAGACTCCGGAACCGGAGCACGGCGAGCCTTTCGACATCGAGGCGTGGCTGCGTCAATGGCGGGCCATGACCCCAGAGGAGAGAGCGGCCGTCGATCAGGGACCGTGGACGCTCTCGGGTTGGCTGTACTACTTCGACCCGACCGAGGAAGGAATGGGAGACGACCGCAGCTGGTGGTGGTGGCACGCAGGAACCGACGTGTCGGGCGGCTGGGTGCAGGTGGCCACCACGGGCTGGCCCTTCGGTAGCGGTTCGCTGTCCTGGCTGATTGAGGCCAGTGGGGGTGCGGATCTCGTCTACGGGCCATGACCAGCGACTCGCCGTGATCGCGAACTACGGCTGGAGTACTAGTAGTGCTTTGTTAGGTGTCTTGTCTGGTCGGTGGTCTGGTGCTTCCCTGCGGATATGAGGGCGGATGAACTGGCCGCGTGTCGTGCCCGGTTGGAGGAGTTCGCCGGGGAGGTGTTCACGCCTCTGGCGCGTGCGGATCAGCGGGTGAAGGGCGGGCTGTATCTGCGCGGCCTGCTGCTGGACGGGCGCCGGAAGTCGATGCAGCCGATGGCCGGTCGTCTCGGGGTGGATCACCAGCAACTGCAGCAGTTCATGACGACCTCGACCTGGCAGGTGGAAGCGGTCCGGGCACGGCTGGCCCGCCGGGCGGTGGCAGTGGTGCGCCCGCAGGTATGGGTGGTCGACGACACCGGCCACGCCCCCCGGCCCGGTCGGCAAGCGCCTGCACTCCAACGCCGACCGGCTGTGCGCGACGGCCGATACCCACGACGCCACCGCTCCCCCGCCGAGGCCCGCACATGAACGATCAGCACCAGGACGAGCGCACCCGCATCCGCGAGGCCATGGACCGGCTCCTGGCCGGACAGGCCACCGCTTCCAACGGCAGCCGACCTGAACGAGTTCTACGAGCGTGCCCGCACCGAAACCCGACAGGTCCCGGAATCCGCGAGACGTCTGCGGGAGACCGTCACCAAGCTCAGGGAGACCGTCCCCAATCAGAAGGCTGAGATCAAGGAGCTTCGTCAACTGGCCACCAGGCTTACGTTGGCC
Source organism: Streptomyces sp. NPDC046862 (assembly GCF_040704615.1). Lineage (NCBI taxonomy): Bacteria > Bacillati > Actinomycetota > Actinomycetes > Kitasatosporales > Streptomycetaceae > Streptomyces > Streptomyces sp. NPDC046862. The sequence goes on from NZ_JBEYXP010000089.1 coordinate 26,453, forward strand.
AGCGCCGTTCTGACCGACGAAGGCGAGGACCCGGCACCAATCGCGGACAACATCGTTCCATTCCGTCCGCGACAACCTGAAGCCCACAGGTCCCCTCCTGTATCTCATTTCCCGTTTCCTTGCATAAACTGGATTCGCGCCATTTACCCAGAGCACGACAAGGGGGCGCGCGATGAACCAGCCGCGGGAGGGCGCCATCGAGAAGCCGCCCCAGCTGGTGCGCACCCTCTCGGCCGGATTCGGGATCGTGTCTCGGGTGGCCGCCCCGCTGTTCTTCGTGCTCGCCCTCGCAACCTCGCCGTGGCGGGCCTCTTGGTGATGTACGGCCCGTGGGGGCCGCAGCTGAACCTGGTGGCCGAAGTCGGCGTTTTTGCCGTCCTGTTCGTGCTGGTCGGAGTGGCGCCCGGCGAAGCGCTCATGGTGGGAGACGAGCCTGTTGCGGACGTCGGCGCTGCCGAGCTGGGGTGCCAGGTCCACCTGGTCGATCCCTTGCCCGTGGACCGGCGTCCCGGCGCACTGGTCGAGGTGCTCCAACTCCTTTGACATGGCCAGACCGACGCGCCTTTCGGCGCGATGTTGAGGGCCCGGCGACCGAAGGTCGTCGGGCCCTGGCGATCAGTGAGGGTCAGTCGTGGTCGGTCGCGTAGTAGGTGCGGAGAACCGGTCCCGGGACGAGGTCGCTGATGGTGATGTTGTCGATCCAGCGGTGCGGGATCTGGCCGTCGCGGCAGATGCCGTCGGGCCGGTGCTGATCGCGAAGACGAAGGTGCGGGTGGCCGAGTCGTCGGTGTCGATGGTGTCGAGGAAGCCGGTGATCTCGGCGTCCGAGTAGCCAAAGCCCTTCGCGAGGATGCGGTGCAGGCCGTCCACGTCTTCCTCCCGCGTGAGCATCCGGCTCCCGAGCAGGCCGAACCTTGAGCACACGCAGGCTGTCCACCACGGGATGGCTCCAGCCCGACACACCGCACAAGACCGCCCGAAAGGTGGGGAAGCAACCCGAGCAGTGGCTTTGTTCACGAGTTTGAGCAGCGTTTGTTCAGGACTTCGGGCAGCACCCGTGCAGGTGAGGGAATCGAACGAGGACGCCGACACCCATGTCGTCACGGCTCGCTGAGGGCGCGCGCCCGACGGACGGATGGCTCGGTTCAGGCGTTCTGCTTCTGCGGGTGCAGGTCGAGTGTGATGTGCGGCTCGAGCGCGTTCAGGAAGTCGGGAGCGTCGAAGATCTCGCCGGCCGAGACGACGCCGATGGTCTTGGTGCGGCCGGTCAGGACGCGCTCGAGGGCCTCGGTGACGAGGGGCGCGGTGACGGCGTAGATGTCCTGGCCGCTGGCCGTGGCCCGGCGTTCGGCTCCGCCGGAGCGGACGACGACGTCGACGAGGAAGGTCTGGTTCGAGCGCCCGCTCTCGTCGTCGGCGGTCGGGGCCGGCGCGTGGGGGGCGGCGACGTCTCGGGCCGCCTCGGCGGTCATGTAGGTGGTCACATCGGGGATGGAGAGGTGCTGGGGGACGGTGACGACGTCCGCCATCGTGAACTCCCCGATCACCGGCCGGGAACCCATCGGTTCCGGGAAGGTCCACGCCAGGGTGGGCGCGGCGTCGGTGCGGTGCTCCCACTGTCCGCCGCTGTAGCGCAGGCGGTGGCCGCCGCGTCGCTCGCGGGAGACCGCACCCGAGAGCCGGGTACCGGCGGTGGGGTGCCAATTACTGAGCGCGTAGGCGATGTGTGCCTCGTCGGCTTCGGTCCAGTCGCCCATCGCAGCGGTGGCCAGCAGGTCGCCGAGGCCGCCGAAGAAGGCCATGGCCGGAACGATCACCGCTCCCGCGTCCCGGGCTCGCTCACGGTAGTGGGCGAAGGTGTCGAGATTGGCCTCGAGCTCGGCGGCCACGTCCAGGTAGGGGATCTTCGCGCGGAGCGCGGCCTCGATCACCGGGCCGACGGTCGAGGCGAAGGGGCCGGCGCAGTTGATGACCGCCGCCGTTCCCGCCAGGGCCCGGTCCAGCGAGGCCGGGTCGTCGACCGACGCCACCCGGGCCTCCAGCCCGTGCTCGTGGGCCAGCTCCTCCAAGGTCTGCGCGTTGCGCCCGGACAGCACCGGGACGAACCCACGCGCGGCCAGCTCCGCGACCACGAACCGCCCGGTGTGACCGTAGGCGCCGAACACCGTAACCAGCTGACCTGACCCCATGAGACCGCTCCCGTGTATTGCAACGCCCGCTGCGAGGTCGATCCGCCGCGGCCTGACATCCCCATCCTGTCCCTCCGTCAACGCCCCGCACGAGCGTCGGAAACGACATGCCGCGTACAGTTTCGGACATGCCCGCTGTTGCGTTGGCCGTCACTGACGGCATGCTCCACTACGAACTGTCCGTGGCCGTCGAGGTCTTCGGATCCGACCTGACCCATATCGTGGACCCCTGGTACGACTTCTCCCTCTGCGGGAACGGCCCCGTGCACATCGGCCGTTTCCGCCTGGAACCCGACCACGGACTCGACCACCTCGCCCAGGCGGACACAGTGATCGTCCCCGGCTGGGCCGACACCGACCTCGACCCGCCCACCGAGCTGGTCGAGGCGGTGCGTGCGGCCCACGCGGCCGGTGCCCGCGTGGCCTCACTGTGCACGGGGGCCTTCGTCCTGGGCGCAGCAGGGCTGCTCGACGGCAGGTGTGCCACCACGCACTGGTCTCACACGCGGGAACTGGCCCGGCGCCATCCGTCAGCCGCCGTCGATCCGGACGTCCTCTACGTCGACAACGGCGACGTCCTCACCTCCGCGGGCAAGGCCGCCGCCATGGACCTGTGCCTGCACCTGGTCCGCCTCGACCACGGCTCGGCCAACGCCAACAAGATCGCCCGACGCCTGGTCATCCCACCCCACCGGGATGGCGGCCAGGCCCAGTTCATCGCCACGCCCCTCCCCGCCCTGGGCAACCACCCCCTGGGTGAGCTCTTCCCCTGGGCGCTGGAGCGGCTGGACCAGCCGCTGACCGTGGAGGACCTGGCCCGCCGGGCCCGCATGAGCTCACGCCACCTCGGCCGCCTCTTCAAGCACCTCACCGGCACCACGCCACTGCAATGGCTCCACACCCAGCGCATTCGCCACGCCCAGGAACTGCTGGAGACCACCGACGCCACCGTGGACACCATCGCCGCGGCCACCGGCATGGGCACCGCCACCACCCTGCGCCGCCACTTCCACCGCAGCGTCGGTGTCCCACCCGACACCTACCGCCGCACCTTCCGTCCCTAAGAGAGCATCTGATCAGTGTTCACGCCGATGCGAGTGGGATGTCCGTTTCGATTCGCCACGTTGGTGCGGATTCCCCGGTCAGCTCGCGGGA